>NZ_CP017076.1:955000-1255000 GCF_001742225.1 Novosphingobium resinovorum
TCGGTGCGGGCAGCCAGCAGCCCGAGGTGCTCGTCCAGCCGCTGCGCCGAGTCCAGCTGATCGACATCGAAGGCGTGATCCGCAATGCCCGGGATCGGCGGAGTCGACAGGCGGCTGCCGGTGGCCAGTACGAAGCGGTCCCAGGCGATCGTCTCTCGCCCGCCGTCGCCGCGCAGGATGGTGGCCTGCTGCGTGGTCGCGCCGATCGCCTCGACCAGACCGGCCACGTACCGCGCGCCGACCGCCGCGAGCAGGGCAGAAACGTCGGGGTTCATGTTCTCCAGCACGGCTTCATAAAGGCGCGGACGGATCACCATGGTCGGGCTCGGCGAGACGACGACGACTTCCACGTCGTCCTCCCGCCCTGCAAGCGCAATGGCGCGGGTTGCCGACAGGGCGGCCCAGACTCCGGCGAAACCGGTGCCGGCGATCAGGATGGTCTGCTTGCTCATCGATCTTCTCCTCTTGTGCGCCGGACGCGGCTCATCGTCCCGACAAGCGCGAGGTCTGCGAAGGCAGCGCGCAAGTCGGCGCTTTCCCGGTGCGTCCGGCAGGACGCCGAGAAAGGTGTTCAGGAATGCGGGTGAGAAAGGCTCAGATCATGAAGGACCGTCCCGCCGGGGACGGCCGATGCGTGCGGTGCGGGTGGTCTGGCGATCGCCCGCCCAGTCGCGGAAATCGTTGAAGAATGTCTCGGGCGCCTTGCGGCCGAAGCGGCTCGCCACGTCGCCCAGGGTCTGCGCGGCAAGAGCATCGCGCATCGCCTTCTCGGCCTGGAGCATGACAGCGTGGACGGCGCAAGTTCCGGCGGTTGCCCAGCCGGGCGCATCGCCGCCGAACAGGGCGCAGCGGCCGCGCACCTCCTGACAATCGAACAGCGGCTTGTCGCCTTCGATCGCGTCGATGATCTGGAGGAAGGTGATCTCGCCCGCCGGCCGCGCGAGGCGGTAGCCCCCGCGCACGCCTTCGCTGGCGGCGACGATGCCGGCTTTCTCCAGCTTGGGGAAGATCTTCGCCACGAAGCTGGGCGAGATGCCCTGGATCTCGGCGATCTCCCGGCTGCTGAGGGCGCGGCCGTCTTCCACCAGCCAGAGCAGACCGTGGATTCCATATTCGACGCTGGTGGTGATGTGGGCCATGAACGCGGAGTTACTCTGTCTGCGTTAAAGCGTCAAGCATATAACGACGATAAATCTGGTCTGCGTTTATCGTGCAATCATGCGAAAAGGGGCGAGCCTTTCGGCCCGCCCCTTCCGGCAGCGTTTGCGGCGGGGCTTTCGCGTTCAGGCGCGAGCCTTGCCGAAAGCGACGATCTGCAGCAGGCCGCCGGCGATCGCGATGTTCTTGAAGAAGTGGATGAACTGGTTCTGGTCGGCCAGGTTGTTGTGGAAGAACGCGGCGGTGGCGAGGCTGAACAGCGCGATGACGGTGGCGACCGCACGGACCTTGTAGCCCGAGATCAGCAGCGCGCCGCCGACCACTTCGACGAGGATGGCGCCAGCCAGCGCCACGGCGGGGAGCGGGAGGCCGACCGAGGCGATGTAGGCCATCGAACCGGCGGGGTCGGCGATCTTGGACAAGCCGCTGATGATGAAGATGGCGGCGATGAGAACGCGGCCGACGAGCGGCAGCCAGGCTTCGAGGGTGCTGGCGGTGTTGGCGGGAGCGACGGGGGCGGTGTCGATGGTGGTGATGGTCATGGCGGGAACTCCTGGGTGATCGGGGGCAATACGGTGACGACGGGCGTGTCGTCCTGACGCCCCCCAGATGCGCTCGATCAGGGTTCCGAAATAGTGGGATTAAACGCGATCATATGTTCGAATTATGCGAACATATGTTTTCGTGACCGCTCTTCAAATATGTCGTCATGCCCGCGCAGGCGGGGACCCTGCTCGTGTGCTCTCCCGTTGCGCAATGGGGTAGGTCCGCAGATGGGTTCCCGCCTTCGCGGGAATGACAACGAGAGGGTGAGATTGCGCGCGCCGCCCTAAGCGCTCGCCGGGGCCGCCGCGTACAAGGTGATCTGCGTGTGCAGCCCGTCCTCGGAAGACTGGCCCACCCAGACGTCGAACGCGCCCGGCTCCGCCAGCCGCCGGTTGCCGGCGCCGACGAATTCGAGGTCCGTGCGGGACAGGGTGAAGCGCACGGTGCGGCTCTCGCCCGGCTCCAGGGTGACGCGCTCCATCTTCTTGAACTCGCGGATCGGACGGGTGCGGGAGGCGACGCGGTCGCGGGTGTAGAGCTGCACGATCTCGCTGCCGCGCCGCTTGCCACTGTTGGTCAGGCGCGCGGTGATCGAGACGGTGCCGTCCCAGCGCAGGGCGGGGTCGGAAACCTGCAGCTTGTCCAGCGTGAAGCGGGTGTAGCTCAGGCCGTGACCGAAAGGGTAGCGCGCGCTGTTGTCGGTGGTGGCGTAGCGGGCCTTGTACTCGGTGCTGCCGTTGGGGACGGTCGGGCGGCCGGTGGATTTGCGATCGTAGAAGAACGGCTCCTGCCCCGACTCCCAGGGGAAGCTGACCGGCAGCTTGCCCGAGGGATCGACCTTGCCGAACACCACGTCGGCGATCGCATTGCCCGCTTCGGAACCGAGGAACCACGTCGCCAGCACGGCGTTGGCGTTCGCCACCCCGTCATGGATCGCCAGCGCACGGCCGTGACGAAGCAGCACGACGGTCGGCTTCTTCACCGCCGCCACCGCATCGGCGAGCGCCTGCTGCGCGGGCGGGATCTCGATCACGGTGCGCGACTGCGCCTCGCCCGACATGTCCTGCGATTCCCCGAGGGCGAGGATCACCACGTCGGCCGCCTTCGCCGCCTTGACCGCCTCCTCGATCCCGCCGTCGGTGGGGCCGTGAATGGCGCAGCCGGCCACGACGGTCAGCTGGTCCGGATCGACCATCGCGCCGCGCAGCCCGCTGGCCACGTCCACGCCCTTGTCGGCATCGCCGTAGAAAGCCCAAGGGCCGTAGAGGTTCGCCTTGTCATCGCCGAACGGACCGATCAGCGCGATCTTCTGCTTCTTTCCCTTGTCGAGCGGCAGCACCCCGTCGTTCTGCAGCAGCACGATGGAGCGCGCGCCCGCCTCGCGCGCGAGTTCGCGGTGAACGGGCGCGCCGATGCGCGATTTCTCCGCCGCCTCGTCCAGCGAGCGCCAGGGGTTGTCGAACAGGCCCATCGCCATCTTGACGTAGAGGATGCGCCGCACCGCCACGTCCACCGTGCCCATCGGCACCGCACCACTCTTCACGAGGTCAGGCAGATAGCGGATGTAGAGGCCGCTCTGCATCGACATATCGACCCCCGCCAGCACTGCCAGCCGCGCGGCGTCGCGGTCATCCTCGGCATAGCCGTGGGCGACCAGTTCCTCGTCGGCGGTGTAGTCCGAGAAGACGAAGCCGGTGAAACCCATCTCGCCGCGCAGGATATCGGTGAGCAGGGTGCGGTCGGCGGTCGCGGGCACGCCGTTGATCTCGCTGAACGCCGCCATCGTGGTGAGCGCGCCCGCAGCGAAGGCGGAGCCGAAGGGCGGCAGGTGCGTCTCGCGCAGGGTCTCGTCGCTGATGTCGACACTGCCGTATTCCAGCCCGCCCGCCACCGCGCCATAGGCAGCGAAGTGCTTGGGGCAGGCGAGCAACGAGTCGTCGCGCCGCAAGTCGCGCCCCTGGAATCCGCGCACCCGCGCGGCGGAGAGCAGCGCGGTCAGCGTCACGTCTTCTCCGGAGCCCTCGACCACGCGGCCCCAGCGCTGGTCACGCGCGACATCGGCCATCGGCGCGAAAGTCAGGTGCAGGCCCGCCGCCGTCGCCTCCAGCGCCATGGCGCGCGCGGTGCGCTGCGCCAGCACCGGATCGAAGCTGGACGCCTCGGCCAGCGGCACCGGGAAGATCGTCTTGAGCCCGTGGATCACGTCCCCCGCCAGCAGCAGCGGGATACCTAGGCGACTGTCGTTGACCGCGATCTCCTGCGCCTTGCGCGCGCCCGCCACGCCGATACCGTTGAACAGGCAGCCGACGCGGCCCTTGCGGATTTCCTCCGAGAGCTTCTTCACGTCCTGGATGCCGGCCGCCGGGTTGGGCGGGTTGAAGGGGCGGAAGGCGTCGGCAAGGCAGGTCATCTGCCCGGCCTTCTCCTCGATCGTCATCTTCTTGATGAGATCGTCTACCCGCGTCACCTCTTCGGCGGCGAGAGCCCTGAACGAGAAGCCCGATGCGATGGCGCTGGCGATGATACCGGAAAGAACGGTGCGGCGGTCTGGGTTCATGAACTCTTGGCTGTTGGTGCGTCGGCTTGCCCCCGTCAAACCGCGGTAGGGCATTTTGTTGCATTGCGGCAAGGCCCGGGCGCGCGCCATGGCTTCGGATCACCCTGCCCCCGCGCCACCTCGTCGTACGGCGACACCGGGTTGACGCATCGCGCCGCACGATGCACAAGATATGCGAATAATTCGCAATAGCATATCTTGAGGCACGCGCATGTACGACTTCCTCGACCGGCCGGTCACCGAACTCGACAACGACGGCCGGTTCCTGCTCTGGGCCATGCGCGGATGGGCGCATTCGGCATCCAAGGGCAATTGCCCGGCGCAGTCGTTGGCGCGCGCCTTTGCCGGATACAACGCCGCCGCCGTCCTGCCGGACTTTCACATGGCGATGGCGCTCGTCAGCCGCCGGGCATCCGAAAGGATCATGGTCGCGCCGATGGGCTGCCACCGCATCTGCGAACATGAGGCGTTGCTCCTTGCACTTTGGCGCGATGTCGGTATAGGCCGCCGCGAAAACGTGCGCGCGACTCTCGCGCATGTCGTGCCATGCGACACGGTCGCCGCGGTCGCCCAGGCCATGAGCCGCGCAAGCGCCGCGATGACCATCGCCGGCTTCGGCATTGCACTGATAAACCCGCCCGCGTGACCCATTTGATGAACCAAGGACTGACGTTGATGAACGATAGCAAGGCAGAAGCCGCCACCCTGGACAATTCGGCGGCTCCTGCGACCGTTCTGGAACCCACTGGTGCGCTGACCGTGGAAACGGTGCTTTCGGTCCATCACTGGAACGAGCACCTCTTCAGCTTCAAGATCACGCGCCCGGCCTCGTTCCGCTTCCGCTCGGGTGAGTTCATCATGATCGGCCTGCAGGGCGACAACGGCAAGCCGCTGCTGCGCGCCTATTCGATCGCCAGCCCCTCGTGGGCCGAGGAGATCGAGTTCCTCTCGATCAAGGTCGAGGACGGCCCGCTGACCTCGAAGCTGCAGCTGATCCAGCCGGGCGACCAGATCTACCTCGGCCGCAAGCCGGTGGGCACGCTCGTCACCGACGCGCTGACGCCGGGCAAGCGCCTGTTCCTGTTCGGCTCGGGCACCGGCCTCGCGCCGTTCCTCTCGCTGATCCGCGATCCGGACGTCTACGAGATGTTCGAGCAGGTCGTGATCGTCCACTCGGTCCGCCGCGTCGCCGACCTCGCCTTCCGCCAGGAGCTGGAGAGCCAGCTGGCCGGCGACCCGCTGGTCGAGGACCAGGCGCTGGTACAGCTGACCTACGTGCCGACCGTCACGCGGGAAGAATTCCACACCACCGGCCGCATCAACGTGCTGATCGAGAACGGCCGCCTGTTCGAGGGTCTGAAGGGCGAGGCCCGCATGGACCCGGCGACCGACCGCGTGATGCTGTGCGGCTCGATGGCGATGAACAAGGACATCGCCGCGATGCTGGAAGGTCTGGGCTTCGTCGAAGGATCGAACAACAAGCCCGCCGACTTCGTGATCGAGCGCGCGTTCGTCGGCTAAGCGACGACTGCTGTGATGCGAGAGCGGCCTGCCCGAAAGGGCGGGCCGTTTTTGTTCGGGTGCGCGCTGATGGTGCCGATACAGTCCGTCATCCCAGCGAAGGCTGGGACCGCTCTCGTCACGTCGCGGCGTCTCGGCGAGGCTGGGATGAAGATGGTGTTTGAATGACGACTTCGAGTGGGAAGTGGACTCAATCTAATCCGTTCGGCAGCTTGGCTCCACACCAAGGGCAATACGAAATCCCGATGATCGAACTTCCACCGTCATGGATAATTAGCCCGTAACTATCTGCTTGATAGGAATAGTGGATCAAGGAGTCCGGGCAATCAAAACGGTCTTCATGATCGTCGCAATTATTCTCGATATTAGATCGCATCATTTCGCAACAGTGTTTAGCCATACTTATGGATTTCCTATTTCGCGAATCCTCGCAGAGGATGGTTATTTGGCATTCCTTCTTCGTTCGCGAGCCATCCAAGCGCCGATACTAACCACTCTTTGCGAAATTTTGACAACATCGAGAAGTCGTACGACGCGGCCTCATGTCCGTAATGGGGCGGCACCGGAATGCCCCTATTCTGGCTTTCGGGTGGTAAACCGCCTGCGAGCTGGCCCACCCCGTCCGGCTAAGCCCTTCGGGCCAAGCCTCCCGGCCCTCCCGCGAGCGGGAGGGCGAAAGCGGTTTACCCCGCCCGCTTGCGGGAGGGGCAGCGAGACTTGCTGAGCCGAAGGCGAAGTTAGTCGCAGCGGGGTGGGCAAAGCGCAACGTGCGCGCCCTCACGCCTTGACTTCCCCCCGCCATTGCGCTGAAATCCCACCAACGGGCACGCGCGGACGCCCGGTCAGACGGCAACGTCCAAGTCCGCTCCATCAGCCGTACCTGCGGCCTGCGGAGCACTTGCATGACGACCAACACCGCCTCCATCACTATCGCGCCGCCCACCCTTTCGCTGCCTGCGCTGTTCCTCAAGTTCCTGCGGTTCGGCGCGCTGGCCTTCGGCGGGCCGGTGGCGCAGATCGCCATGCTGCGTCAGGCGCTGGTCGAGGACGAGCGCTGGATCGACAAGGGCCGCTTCAATCGCCTGCTCGCGGTCCTGCAGGTGCTGCCGGGGCCGGAGGCGCATGAACTGTGCGTCCATCTCGGCATGATCGCGCGCGGGCGGATCGGCGGATTGCTGGCCGGGCTGGGTTTCATGCTGCCGGGGCTGGTGCTGATGCTGGTCGCGGGATGGGCCTACGTCACCTGGGTCGCCGGAAACCTGACTTTGGCGGGCGCGCTTCTCGGCGTGCAGGTCGCGGTGCTCGCGATCATCCTGCGCGCGGTGGTCCGCATCGGACACCATATCGTCGAGAACGCGCTGCTCGGCGTGATCGCGGCCGCAAGTCTCGTCCTGACCCTGCTGGGGGTGCCGTTCTGGATCCTGCTGGCGGCGGGCGGACTGACCTATGCCGTGTCGCATCGGCCGCTGGTGGCTTGCGCGATCCTTGCGGTCGCCCTCGCGCTGGCGACCGCGATCCACCTGCTTTCCGGCTCTGGTGACAGCCTGCATGCCGTGCAGGGCATTCCCGTCACGACCTTCGCGCTGTTCGTCGCCGGGCTCAAAGGCGGGCTGCTGACTTTCGGCGGGGCCTATACGGCCATTCCCTATGTCCGCTCGGATACGGTCGGGCGGGGCTGGATCGGCGACGGCGCCTTCCTCGACGGGATCGCGCTCGCCGGAGTGCTGCCTGCGCCGCTGGTGATCTTCGTGACTTTCGTGGGCTATGTCACCGGCGGGGTGAGCGGCGCGCTGGCCATCACTGCGGGGATGTTCCTGCCCGCCTTCGCCTTCTCGCTGGTGCTGTTCGAGCGGTTGGAGGCCATCGTCGAGAATCCGGCGCTGCACCGCCTGCTCGAAGGCATAGCCGCCGCCGTGGTGGGGATCATCGCCGCCACCTTCGTGCAGCTTGCCTATGCGACCGGACTGCGCGTGACCGCCCCGCTCGGTGCGCTCGCGATCTTCGCGGTGGCCCTGGCGGTCGTGTGGCGGATCAAGGGGGCCTGGGTGACGCCCGCGCTGGTCGCGGGAGGGGCCTTCGCGGGCTGGGCCTTGTTCACATAAAGGAGCGGCGCTTTCCTACAGGACGGGCGGCGCGGTACGATGCGCCCATACCCCGCCCGATCGCTTCCAGCTGCACAAGGTTACACCGCAAGGCGACACTTTCTCCTCACAAGGTGACACATTGTCCGCAAAATGTGTCACCTTGTGCACCTAAGGTGACACTTTCCGGCCCAAGGTGACACCTTTTCCCTCTGGACCGTGTCAACCGTGTAAACCTGCCCGGAACCTCCCGCCCCCCATGCGTGTTAGCGGATGCAGCATCATGCAGGAGGCAGCACGTGACGCAGGGCCCAGCTACCGACCATCCCGCCGACATCGCGTTTTCCCGCCCCGAGCGGATGATCCATGAACTCGGCGCCGAATATACCGGCGAGGGCACCCATTTCGGCGTCTTCTCCGAAAATGCCGAAGCGATCGAACTGTGCCTGTTTTCCGAGGACGGCACCGAGGAAACCGCCCGCCTCGAACTGCCATCGCGGGAAGGTTCGATCTTCTCGGGCTACCTCCCCGGCGTGAAGCCCGGCCAGCTCTACGGCCTGCGCGCCCACGGCCCTTACGATCCCGCGAGCGGCCACCGCTTCAACCCCAACAAGCTGCTGCTCGACCCTTATGCCCGCGAGGTTTCCGGCGCGATGCAATGGGACGACGCGCTCTGGGGCTACGACCTGACGACGGGCGACGACACCACGTTCGACGCCCGCGATTCCGCCCCGTTCATGGTCAAGAGCGTGGTGCAGGACCCGGACTTCGACTGGGAAGGCGACAAGTCCCTCTCCCGCCCCTGGACCGAGACGGTGATCTACGAGGCCCACGTGCGCGGCCTGACGATGACCCACCCCGACGTCCCCGAAGCCCTGCGCGGCACATACGAGGGCATGGCCAGCGAACCGATCCTCGACCACCTCCGCAAGCTGGGCGTCAGCGCCATCGAGCTGCTGCCCAGCCAGTTCTTTCTCGACGACCGCATGCTACTGGACAAGGGCCTGTCGAACTACTGGGGTTACCAGACGCTCGGCTTCTTCGCGCCGGAACCGCGTTTCCTGCGCGGCGGCGACGTCGCCCCGCGCGCCATCCGCCAGTTCAAGGACATGGTGAAGCGGTTCCACAAGGCGGGGATCGAGGTCATCATGGACGTGGTCTACAACCACACCGCCGAAGGTTCGGAGAAAGGCCCGACGCTCAGCTTCCGCGGCCTCGACAACGCCGCCTACTACATGCTGAGCCCCGAGAACCCGCGCTTCAGCTTCGACAACACCGGCACCGGCAACACACTGGCGGTGGCGCATCCGATGGTCATGCGCATGGTGCTCGATTCGCTGCGCTACTGGGTGCAGGTGATGCACGTCGACGGCTTCCGCTTCGACCTCGCCTCCACATTGGGCCGCGAGGAAGCGGGCTTCGACCGCGAAGGCGGCTTCTTTGACGCGATCCGGCAGGACCCGATCCTTGCCGGCGTCAAGCTGATCGCCGAGCCGTGGGACATCGGCATGGGCGGCTATCAGGTCGGCGGCTTCCCGCACCCGTTCCGCGAATGGAACGACAAGTTCCGCGACGACACCCGCGCGTTCTGGCGCGGCGACGAGGGGCTGGTGGGCGACATCGCTCAGCGCCTGATCGGCTCGCCGGTCCAGTTCAACCACTCGGATCGCGGCGCCACCAGTTCGATCAACTTCCTCGCTGCGCATGACGGCTTCACGCTGATGGACACCGTCTCGTTCAACGACCGCCACAACGAGGCCAACGGCGAAGGCGGCGCGGACGGGCACGACAACAACCTCTCCGACAACATGGGCGCCGAAGGGGCCACCGACGACGAGGCCATCACCGCCGCCCGCGCCCGCCGCCGCCGCGCCATGGTGGCGACGCTGATGGTCAGCCAGGGCGTGCCGATGCTGCTTTCGGGCGACGAGATCGGCAACAGCCAGCACGGCAACAACAACGTCTACTGCCAGGACAACGAACTCGGCTGGCTCGACTGGGAGAGCCGGGACGACGCATTCCTCGACTTCTGCAGCCGTATGATCGCCCTGCGCCGCCAGTACCCGGTGCTCTGCCAGGAGAACTTCCTGATGGGCGAGACCGGCGACAACGAGCGTCTGGAAATCGCCTGGTTCCAGCCGGACGGCCGCGCGATGGACGGCGAACTGTGGGGCCAGCAAGGCCTGCGCGTGCTCGGCATGCTGCTCGACTACTCGACCCGCGAGGTCTTCCTCGACGGCGGGCGCCCGCTGTTCACCGTAGTCAACGCGGGCGATGGCCTCGACTTCACGCTGCCAGAGGGCGAGTGGGTGCGCCTGCTCGACACCGCGCGCGACGATCCCTTCACCGAGGAGCCGGTCGACCGCGAGGCCGCCGCGATCTCGCCCGGCAGCCTCTGCCTATTCCGCCCCGCGTGATGGCAACGCACTGGGGCGCCCAGCCTCTGGGCGACGGTCGCTGGCGCTTCGGCCTCTGGGCGCCGGACGCGGAGGAGGCCCGGCTGGAAGTGGGCGGCATGGCAATGCCCGCGCAGTCTGCCGGGCAGGGCTGGTGGCTGTTCGAGGGCGAGGCCGCCGCCGGAGACGCCTATCGCTGGGTCATCGAGGGCACGCCCTACCCCGACCCCGCCGCGCGGGCGCAGATCGGCGACGTGCACGGCCCCTCGATGCTGGTCGATCCGGCGACCTACCACTGGCGACACGAATGGCCGGGACGCCCTTGGCATGAGGCGATAGTCTACGAACTCCACCTCGGCACCTTCACCGAGGAAGGCACCTTCGCCGCCGCAATCACCGAACTGCCGCGCCTCGCCGACCTCGGCGTGACGATGATCGAGATCATGCCCGTCGCCCAGTTCGAGGGCGACCGGGGCTGGGGCTACGACGGCGTCCTCCCCTTCGCCCCGCACCCCGCCTACGGCACGCCGGACGAGATGCGCGCGCTGGTCGATGCGGCTCACAGCCACGGCATCGCCGTGATGCTGGACGTGGTCTACAACCACTTCGGGCCTTCCGGTAACTACCTCGGCGCGTGGTGCCCCTCATTCTTCCACCCTGAGCGTGCCTCACCGTGGGGTGCAGGAATCGCCTTCGAGGCCCCGGCCGTGCGCGAATACTTCATCGCCAACGCCCTGCACTGGCTGGACGAATACCGCCTCGACGGCCTGCGCCTCGACGCGGTGCACGCCATCGAGGACCATTCCGAAACCCATTTCCTCGACGAACTGGCCGCGCGCATCCGCTCCCGCGATTTCGGCCGCCCGATCCACCTCGTCACCGAGGACGAACGCAACCTCGCCCGCTACTTCACCGTCGATGCGCCCTACGACGGCACTTGGAACGACGACTGGCACCATGCCGTCCACTGCCTGCTGACCGGGGAGGAAGAAAGCTACTACGCCCCCTTCGCGGTGGACCCGGTCGCCGACATCGCCACAGCACTCGCCGATGGCTACGTCGAACAGGGCCAGCCTCGCGAGAATGGCGAGGACACCCCGCGCGGCGAACCCTCGACGCACCTGCCGCGCACCGCCTTCGTCAATTTCCTCGGCAATCACGATCAGGTCGGCAACCGCGCACGCGGCGAGCGGCTGCACCACCTCGCCACCGACCGCCATGCCTACCGCGTGATGACCGCGCTCACCCTGCTGACGCCCTTCACGCCGATGCTGTTCATGGGCGACGAGTTCCTCACCGATGCGCCTTTCCAGTTTTTCGTCGATTTCAAGGGCGACCTCGCCGACGCCGTCCGCAAGGGCCGGGCGCAGGAATTCGCCCGCTTCAGCAGCTTCGGCGGCGAGGTTCCCGACCCGGTGGCGCCCGAGACGTTCATGGCGTCCAGCATCGGCCGTCCCGTCCGGGCCGACCAGCAGGAGCATGAAGCCTTCGTGCGCGAATTGCTCGACCTGCGCCGGACGCATGTGACGCCCCTGCTCGCCCGGAACCCGCAGCCGATCGCCGCCGTTCGGCAGGAGGGCTCCGGCATCGGGGCGCAATGGTCCTTCGCGCCGGGAACGCTGCGGCTGCGGGCCGAACTGGGCGGCTCCACCACCCCATTCGAGTCCCTCTCCGGCCCGATCCTGCTGCTTGCCGATGCGTCGAGCCCTTTCGCGCTGTCGATGACCGTTTCACCGGAGTGATGCCGATGCCGCAAGCGATACCCTTCGTCGCCACCTACCGGCTCCAGCTACGGAACTGCGTGGACCTCGACAAGGCGCGCGAACTGCTGCCGTGGCTGGGGACGCTGGGCATCAGCCACCTCTACCTGTCCCCGCCCTTCCACGCCGCTGCAGGCTCGACCCACGGCTACGACGTGATCGATCCCACCCGCATCGACCCGGCGCTGGGCGGGGAGGAAGCCTTCGAGCGTCTGAGCCAGGCGGCGACGCTCGCCGGGATCGGCATCGTGATCGACATCGTGCCGAACCACATGGGCTTCACTCCCGAAAACCCGTGGCTGGCGGACGTGCTGCGCCATGGCCGCGACAGCGCGCACGCCGGCATCTTCGACATCGACTGGGAAGCCGGGCCGCTGCACTTTCCGGTCCTCGACGGAACCATCGAAGACCTGCTGCCAGCCGATCAGGTCGCTCTGGCGGGAGATGGCGATGACCCACGCCTGCGTGTCTACGAACGCGAATATCCACTGCGCCCGACCGACCTTTCCCGCCATCTCTGCGGCGCAGCGCGCTCGCTGGACGCGCCGACTCTCCGCGCCCTGCTGGCTGAGCAGCACTGGTCGCTGGGAGACTGGCGGACAAGCGCGGACAGTATCGTCCACCGCCGCTTCTTCAACATCACCGACCTCATCGGCGTCCTTCAGGAAGACCCCGAGGTCTTCGCGCTGACTCACCGCTGGATCATCGATCAGGTCGATGCAGGCCATATCCAGGGCCTGCGCGTCGATCACATCGACGGACTGGCACGGCCCGGCGGCTACCTTCAGCGCCTGCGCGATGCAGTGGGCGACACCCCGATATGGGTCGAAAAGATCGTCAAGGCCGGTGAAGAACTGCCTACTGCCTGGCCGGTTGAAGGCATGAGCGGCTACGAATTCATCACCCCGCTTACCCGCCTTCTGACGTCTCCCGAAGGCCTGGCGGCGGTGCGCGAAACGTCGACCGATGCCGTCCCGCGTGACTACGGACAGGAAGTCCGCAAGGTCCGCCAGGAATTGCTGGAGGAGGTCTTCACGCCCGAACTTAGCCGCGTGACGGGTGCCGCGCTGGCAGCACTCGCACTCGGCGAGCAGACTCGGCCACAGATAACGGAAGCGATCTGCCGGCTGGCGACGATCTGGCCGGTATACCGCTCCTACGCGGCCGATCTGGCCTCGTTTACCCCCCAGATCGCGGAGGCCATCGGCCCAGCGGCGGAGGACCCCATGGCCGCGAGCCTGATCGATCTGCTGCGCGCGCCCGACGATATGCTGGCACGCAAATTTGCCGCCCGCTTCGAACAGTTGACCGGTGCGTTGACCGCGAAGTCCGAGGAAGACACCGTGTTCTTCCGCAGCGTGGCCTTTCTGCCGCTATGCGAAGTGGGTGCCGAACCCGAACTCGATACCATCGACGCTGCCGGCTTCGCCGCCGCCATGGCCAGGCGTGCCGACCTGACACCCCTCGCGCTGGATGCGGTGTCCACCCACGACACCAAGCGCTCGGCAGATGCGCGCGCCGTCCTCATCGCGCTGGGCTATTTCCCGGACCTTGTGCGAGGGCTCTATGCCGATGCACGGCGCCGCGCGCAGGAAGCGGGGGTTCCGGAACAATGGGCGCTCTATGCCCTGCAGACGGCCCTGATGCTGCGCGCCGAACCTGATGCGGCGGAACGTATCGACGCGCACATCGCGAAGGCGATGCGGGAAGGCAAGGACATGTCGCGGCACGAGGCACCCGACGAGGCGGCGGAGGCTGCCGTCGCAGAGCTGTGCCGCACGCTCCATCGCGAACTGGCGGCCGGCGCCTTGCTGCCAGCCCATTTGCGCGGCGAGTTCGAAGCCGCGATCGAAACCGTCGTGCTGGCACAGACCGCCTTGCAACTGACCGCGCCCGGCATTCCCGACGTCTACCAGGGCAGCGAGATATTGGCGATCGGGCTGACCGACCCGGACAATCGCCGTCCGATCGACTGGAACGCAATGGCATCGGGCAAGGTGCCTCCCCTGTCCGCGCGCAAGCTGGAGCTTACCCGCGTCCTGCTAGACCGGCGGCGTGAACGGCCCGATCTGTTCGCACGCGGAACTTATGCACTGCGCGCTGACGAAGACAGCTGGATCGTCGAGCGCGCATGGCAGGGTGAAGCCTTTTCCCTGCGCATTCCGATGCCGCGCCTTCGTTCGATGCACTGCCTGAAGGAAGTCCCAGCCACCGGCTAGGGCCGCGCGCCCATCCGTTGACAACGCCCCGTACCGCGACTAGCGAATATTGCGAGTGCGTCGCAATAACATCGTTACGTCAACGATTAGGGGGTTCCGTGAAAATTCGCATGGCGGCAATTCGCCGATGACCGTACGCAACGGCACCATCGGTCGCTGCGAGATCGCCGCGCGGCTGATTGCGGCGATACCCGCCAACTACCTTTTGACGTCCGTTGCGACAGCCTGTCTTGCGCGGCTGCTCTGGCAGGGGCTGGGCGTCGATCCGGCCAATGCAAGCGTGGCCGCGACCCTAGCCTCCTTCGCCCTGTTCGCCGTGCTCGCGCTCGTGGCCTTCGGAGCGCGTTCGGTGGTCAGGCTCTGGCTGTGGCTGGCAGGCTCCGGACTGTTGCTCGGCGCTGCATTGTGGTTCTCCCTCTCGATGGGAGGGCGGATATGAAGGACAGCCTTCGCCAATCGATGGCATTGTTTCATACCTGGAGCGGGTTGCTCCTCGGATGGCTGCTCTTCGCAATGTTCGCCACCGGGACCGCAGCCTACTTCCAGGACGAGATCACCCGCTGGATGCAGCCCGAAGTGACAGGCGACGCCGACCCGGCAATCGCCGCGCAAGGTGCGATGCGCTATCTGAACACCGTCGCCCCGGATGCGAAGAGCTGGTACATTTCCCTTCCCAACAGCCGCAGCGCCACCACGCAAGTCTACTGGCAGCCTTCCGGCGAACGCCCGGCGAAACGGAGCGAGACCAGCGCCCTGCTCGACCGTGACGGCCGTGCCATCACCACGCGAGAAACGCGCGGCGGCTTCTTCCTCTACCGCTTCCATTTCGACCTGCACTACATGCCGGTGCTGTGGGCACGCTACCTTGTCGGCGTCGCGGCGATGTTCATGCTGGTGGCGATCCTCTCGGGCGTGATCACGCACAAGAAGATCTTCGCCGATTTCTTCATGCTGCGCTTCGGCAAGGGGCAAAGAAGCTGGCTGGACGCACATAACGTCACCGCCGTGCTGGCGCTGCCCTTCCATCTCATGATCACCTTCACCGGGCTGGTGACGCTTGCGTCGATGTATATGCCCTGGGGCATCGCGGCCAACTATGCAGCGCCCGCCGCCTTCTCCGAAGCGGTCTTCGGGCGTACAGCCGAAGTGGAGGCCAGCGGCAGACACGCCGCGCTGGTCGATCTTGCGCCGCTGGTCCGCCGAGCATCCGCCCAATGGCACGGAGAGCGGGTCGGCTATATCAGCATCGCCAACCCCAACGATGCCGCCGCCCGGATCGATATGAACCGCGCCGCCGAAGCGCCATTCGGCGCGCGCGGGCAGACGGCGTCGTTTGAAGGCGCCACGGGTCGCCCGATCGGCTCCCACCGCGCCGCCGGAGCCGCACTGGCAACGGAGAGCGTGATGATCGGCCTGCACACCGGCCGGTTCGCCAAGTGGGGCCTGCGCTGGCTCTATTTCCTGAGCGGTCTCGGCGGGACGGTGATGGTCGGCAGCGGCCTTGTGTTGTGGACCGTGAAACGGCGCGCACGGCTGCCCGATCCCTCGCGCCCGCACATGGGTTTCCGTATCGTCGAGCGGCTCAATATTGCCGCCATCGCAGGACTGGCGACGGGTATCGCGGCCTACTTCCTCGCCAACCGCCTGCTGCCCCTCGAAATGGCCGACCGCGCCGAGCATGAAATCGACAGCCTGTTCCTCGCGTGGTTCGGCGTCGGACTATGGGGAATGCTACGGTCCGCCGGCCGCGCGTGGACCGAGACGCTGGCGATGGCCGGTGCCTGCTTCGTGGCCATACCCCTCGTCAATGCACTGACGACTTCGCGCGGACTGCTCCCCAGCCTGCTGGCAGGCGACTGGACTTTCGCTGCCTTCGATCTGGTCATGCTGCTGCTTGCCGCCGGCTTCCTTCTCGCCGCCGTGAAAAGTGCCCGGGCGCGGGCCAAGGCGACGCTCGGCCGGAAACCGCGCGCAACATCCCGCCAGGCGACGAGCGCATGATGCATCTTCTTCCCGCCCTCATCGCCTTCGCCGGGTTCCTTGCACTGGCCGCCGCCATGAAGCGGCACCAGCGCGATCTCCTCGGCAAATCGCTGACGGAGGCGCAAATGCAGCCGGTACGAATGGCAGGATGGCTGCTGCTCGGTGCAGGCTGGACCGTAAGCGCGGCATTGCTCGGTCTTGCCATGGGCACGATCGCCTGGCTCGGCGAACTGAGCTTGGGCGCCGCGCTGACCGTCGCCACGCTCAACTGGAGGACCGGCCGCCGCGCCCGCTAGCCCGTTCCCGGCAGCACCAGTTCCCGATCAAGGAAATCGAGGAATGCCCGGATGCGCGAGGCCAGCCGCCGATGGCCGACGTAGAGGGCGTGGATGTCCTCATGGTCGCCCGGATTGAATGGCGTCAGGATTTCGACCAGCCTTCCCGCCGCAAGATCAGCGGCGACATGAAACCGGCCCAGCCGGGCAATCCCGCCGCCCGCAACCGCCATCATCCGCACGACTTCGCCGGAATTTCCCAGAAAGGCGGCCTCGATCGGCCTTTGCACCAGCGCTCCATCGACCCGGAACGGCCATGTATCGATCGAGCGGCGGAAGCTGAACTGGAGACAGGCGTGGTCCGCCAGGTCGCGCGGATGCGCCGGTTCGCCATGCTCGCGCAGATATTCGGGGCTTGCGACAACGGCCATCATGCTGCGCCCCAGTTTCTTGGCCTTGAGGCCGGTATCGCGCAAGGGGCCGATGCGGATGGCAAGGTCGGCCCGCTCCTCCACCAGATCGACCAGGGTATCGGACAACGCCAGATTGACCGTGACCCCGGGACAGGCCCTGCGAAAGCGCGGAAGGATCGGCAGCAGACACTGCATGCCGAACGGCACCGAGGCATTGATCCGCAGCGGCCCCCGAGGCGCTTCTTCCGCCGAACCGAAGCCACGCTCGACCTCGTCGATTTCCGCGACGAGGCCCGCAACCCGGCCGCGATAAACTTCCCCTTCCGCAGTCAGGGCCAGAGCCCGGGTGGTGCGCGAGACAAGTTGCACGCCCAGCCGCCCCTCGAGCCGCGCCGTGGCGCGGCTCACCGCCGAGGGCGTCAGGCGCAGCGCCTTGGCGGCACTGGCAAAACTGCCGCCCTGTGCCACGGCGAGGAAAATCTGCATTTCGCCGAAGCGGTTGTCCATCGCGTGATCCGTGATTCTGATTCACTTCTGATATGCCCCACCTCTCACTAGTCATCAATCCTGCGAGCACCTAGGTTCCGGCCACACCAGAAGGAACATCACGTCATGGATCTCAAGCTCACCGGCAAGTCCGCACTCGTCACCGGCTCGACCGCCGGCATCGGCCTCGCCATCGCCGAGCGCCTCGCTGCCGAGGGCGTGGACGTCGTCATCTCCGGCCGCAATCAGGCGAAACTCGACGAAGCCGCAGCCAAAGTCGGCGCGGCGGCGGCGAACGGCGGCAAGGTACGCGCCGTGCTCGCCGACCCTGCAACCGCCGAGGGTGCCGAAACCCTGATCGCCGCGGTCCCGCAGGCCGATATCCTCGTCAACAACCTCGGCATCTACGAAGCCAAGCCCTTCACCGAGATCACCGACGCGGACTGGCACCACTTCTTCGAAGTCAACGTCGTCAGCGGCGCGCGCCTTGCCCGCCACTACTTCCCGAAGATGCTGAAACAGGATTGGGGCCGCGTGATCTTCATCGCCAGCGAAAGCGCGCTCGTGATCCCCGGCGAGATGATCCATTACGGCATGACCAAGACCGCCCAACTAGCGATCGCGCGCGGCCTTGCAGAGCAGACGCGCGGAACCGGCGTGACGGTGAATTCGGTCATGCCCGGGCCGACGCGCTCGGAAGGCATCGTCGAGTTCATCCGTTCGGTCGTCGACAACAAGGATGCGCCGGAAGCCGAGCGCGAGGCGGAATTCTTCGCCAAGCTGCGCCCCTTGTCGCTCATCCGCCGTCTGATCGAAGCTGACGAGATCGCGGCGCAGGTCGCGCTGCTCGCCAGCCCGCTCGGCGCCATCACCAACGGCGCGGCGATCCGCGTCGAAGGCGGGATCGTGCCGACCATCGCCTGACGTGCCGATAGACCGCCTGCCGCCGCGTTCAAGTCACATTTCAGTTTTGTAATTTCGATTGCAACGCGGCGGCAGATGACCGAGGGCTCTATCTCCCGCTTATACGGAGATTCCCTTGGTCGGGTCGTTGTCGCGTCGCATCGTCATCCTGTGCAGCGTGCTGTGCCTGTTGCTGGCACTGCTCGCAGGGTTGCTGCTCGAAGGGTCCGCGCAGACGCGCGCCAGCCTCGCGTGGGTCATCCATTCTTCGCAGGTGCTCAAGACCGCAAACCGCGCGATGGGGCATCTGCAACAAGCGGAATCCGGCGAGCGTGGCTTTGCCCTTACGCACAACCCCGAATTCGGCGAGACGGTAGAGGCCGAAGTCGGCGCGGCGCGAGCGGCGGCAGGCGAGCTTGTCATCCTCACCAAGGACAATCCCGCCCAGAACGACCGCGCCGTCCAGATCCGCACCCTCATCGGCCAGCGCGCGGACCTGCTGGAGCAGATCGCCAAGCAGACCCGCGCGGGTGATTTCACCGGCGCACAGGCCGCCGTCGCATCGGGACGCGGGCGCTATCTCATGCAACTCGTCGAGGCGCGCGTGAGCGACCTGCTCAACGAGGAACGCGCCCTGTCGACGACGCGAACCGACGTTGTGGACAAACGCCTGAGCTACATCACCTGGCTGGTGCTGGGCGGCGTGCCGCTGACGATGATCTTCGTCGGCTACACCGCGGCCACGCTGATCCGGCGCATCCGCCGCCCGGTCGATGCGATGATGACGGTCATGGGCCAGCTTGGCGCGGGCGACCGCGCCGCGCGCATTGATGCCCACATGGAATCGAGCGAGTTCGAACGGCTGGCAAACGGCTACAACGCCATGGCCGAGGAACTGGAGGGCGCCGTCGCCGACCAGCACGAAAGCCAGGATCGCCTCCACGTCGCCAATGCGGAACTCAGCCGCAACACCGAAGTCCTGCGCGAACGTGGCGAGGTGATCGAACTGCTCGGCGGCATGGCCCATCGCATGCAGGCCGCCCGCACCGACGACGAACTGGCATCGATCATCCGCGTCTTCGTCCCGCGCGTGCTACCCGAAATCCCGGGCGCGCTCTACGCCCACAACAATTCGCGCAACCTGCTGGTGCCGATCGCGGCCTGGGGTGGGCTGGATGTTGCCTCATCAGGCTTCGCGCCCGATCAGTGCTGGGCTCTGCGCCGAGGCCAGAGCCACTTCGTCGTCGAGCCCGATTCCGACATCGTCTGCGCCCATGTCGGCAACCAGACCGACCATTACCATTGCGAACCGCTGTTGGCGGGAGGCGAGGTTATCGGCGTGCTCTACCTCAAGGGCGTGGTCGGAACCGAGAACCGTTTCCGCCTGACGGTGCTGACCGAGAACATCGCCTCCGCCCTCGTCAACCACCGCCTCCAGCGCGGTCTGCGCGAGCAGACCATCCGCGATCCGCTCACCAGCCTGTTCAATCGGCGCTACATGGAAGAGACGCTGGCGCTGGAAATCGCCCGAGCCTCGCGTTCAGGCAGCCCGCTCAGCCTCGTCATGTGCGACGTCGATCACTTCAAGCGCTTCAACGACGAGTTCGGCCACGATGCCGGCGACGCCGTGCTGCAGGCGGTGGCGACAGAAATGCGCAGCCGCTTCCGCGACGGCGACGTCGTCTGCCGCTTCGGCGGCGAGGAATTCACGATCATCGCACCCGGCACTTCGGCAGTCACCCTCGCCGCACGGGTGGACGCCGTGCGCCAGTCGATCAGTGAACTGATCGTCCATCAGGGCGGCCGCGCGCTGGGATCGCTGACGATGTCCTTCGGCATCGCATCGTGGGAGGACAGCATGGAGCGCGACGGCTCCACGCTTATAAAGGCCGCCGACGCCGCGCTCTATCGTGCCAAGCGCGAAGGGCGCAACCGGGTCCTCGTGGACGCGCGTTCGGAAACGCTGACGGCCTGACGCCTCAGGCGCTGCGGCGCTGTTCGGCCTCATCCGGCGGGATCATCTGCGCGACCAGTTCCGCCGTGATCGCCGAAAGCGTCCAGCCCAGATGCCCATGCCCGGTGTTGTAGAACACGCGCGGATGCCGTCCCCGGCCGACGAAGGGCATCATCGTCGGCGTCATCGGCCTGAGGCCCGCCCACGGCACCACCTGGCGCGTGCTCATGCCGGGGAAGTGCCGCTCGCTCCAGTCGACCAGCGGGCGGATGCGGTCGGCGCGGATGTCGCGGTTGAAGCCGTTGAACTCCGCCGTGCCCGCCACCCGGAAACGGTCCGCGCCGAGGCGGCTGGTGACGATCTTGGCGTCCTCGTCGAGCAGGCTGACCTCGGGCGCGGCGGCGCGGCTCTCGTCGTCGTTCAGCATGACGGTGATCGAGTAGCCCTTGACCGGGTAGATGTTGACTCGGTCCCCCAGCTTTGCCGCCAGCGCGCGGCTGGCGACCCCGGCGCAGACCATCACCATGTCCCCCTCTACGACCGTTTCGGCACCGAGATCATCGGTCGAAAAGTCCTGCAGGCGGCCGGTATCGGATCCTTCCCCAAGGCCGCCCGCCGCCTGCAGCCGGACCGACACGCCGTCGGGCCGAAGCGCTATGCCGTCCACCTCGCCGCCCAGCACGAACCGCGCGCCGAGGCGGGCGCAGGCGCGGGCGAGGCCGGTGGTGAACTTGTGAATGTCCCCCGTGGAATCGGACGGGGTGAAGAAGCCGCCGCAGAAATCGCCCCTGAGCATCGGTTCGATGCGGGCGATATCGGCGGGCGAGACTTCCTCGCGCTCCAGCCCGCCTTCGCGCAGCAGCACGTTGCCACGCCGGGCCGCCTCGAACGTCTCGGCGTTACGATAGAAATGGAGGATGCCGCAGCGCGAGAGGTCGAAATCTATGCCCTCGCGCTCCGCAATGTCGAACAGGTGACGGCGCGCGGCGATGGCAAGGCGGGTGGTTTCCACGGTGTTGGCGTGGTGCCTGCCGATGGCGCCGACGAACTGCGCCATCCACGAATACTTGTGCAGCGAGGGGCGCGGGTTGAACAGCAGCGGCGCGTCGGGGCGCAGCAGCCAGCGCAGGCCCTTGGTGATCGTCGCCATGGAGTTCCACACTTCGGCATTGCTGGCGGAAAGCTGCCCGCCATTGGCGAAGGACGTCTCCATCGCCGGGTAGCGGTGCCGTTCGACCAGGGTGACCTCGTGCCCGCGCGAAAGCAGGGCGTAGGCGGCCGTGACGCCGGTGATGCCGGCGCCGATGACGATGATGCGTGCCATCTGCAGGTCCCTTCGTGGGAAGGAGGATATCGTAAGGAAAAGAACCGGCCGGGGCAGTTGGCTCTTGTCAGGGTGTTCGTGACCCCGGCCGGTTGGCGCGCTGGGGGGCTAGCTGCCCGCGCCGGAGGTTTCGCGACCCGAAGCCTCGTAATCGATGCCCAGTTGCTGGAGGTAGGAATCGTACTTCTTCGGATCGTAGTAGCTGGGCTGCATCGCGGGGCGGATCTGCGCCATCGTGCGCGCGTTGCGGTCGATCGCGGGCATGTCGGTGGCGGCGATCAGCGGATCGTACTTCTGGTCCTTGAGCTGGACGTCCTTCATCCAGGTCTTGGCCTCCGTGATGATCTGCGGCGTGGTGACGAGATCGAGGATCGTCATCGCCACCGCCTTGGCGCCGACGACGGTGCCCTTGTGCGCGATCGGCGTGGCCATCGCCATCGCGGCGGTGGCGTGGTGGAAGATCACGTTGGGAATGTTCGCCGGATAGCCGATGGTGACCGTCGGCACCGTCCACATCACGTCGCCGATGTCGTCCGAGCCGCCGAAGCTGGCATCGCCGCGCAAGTCCGGGGTGGAGAGCGGCGCCACCTTGTCGGGCAGCGGCGCGACCTTGAGGTGGTTCTTCACCTGCACCGCCTTGGCAAAGGCCTGATCGGCGGCGGACCACTGCGGTACGCCCACCGTCTCGATATTGGCGTAGAGCGCCTCGGCCAGCGGCTTGTTGCCGTAGTTCGGCGCGGCGAAGCCCAGCACCTTGCGGCTGACCGTGGTGCCCGTGGCCAGCGCCGAAGCCTCGGAAATCTGGTTGCCGACTTCGTAGAGGTTGCGCAGCGAGGCGAAGTCCTTGTCGCGGAAGTAGTACCAGCTGCTCGCCTTGTCGGGCACCACGTTGGGCTGGCCGCCGCCGTTGGTGATGACGTCGTGCGAACGCTGCGTCAGCGGCAGATGCTCGCGCCGGAAGTTCCACATGACGTCCATCAGCTCCACGCCGTCGAGCGCGCTGCGGCCCTCCCACGGCATGCCCGCCGAGTGGGCGGTCTTGCCCTTCCACTCGTACTCGACGGAGATCATGCCCGTCAGGCCAAGATCACCCCAGCCGGTGCCGAACCCGGTGTTGACGTGCGCGAAGATCGAGGCGTCGACGTCCTTGAACATTCCCGCGCGCACATAGTACGCCTTGGTCGCCAGCAGTTCCTCGGCGACGCCGGGCCACAGCATCAAGCGGCCCTGCAACCCGTGCTTCGTCATCACCTGCTTGGCGGCAAGCGCGGCGGCGACCATCAGCGGCATGCCCGAGTTATGCCCCTCGCCATGCCCCGGCGCGCCCTCGGTTAGCGGCTTGACCTCCGCCACGCCGGGCACCTGCGAGACGCCAAGCAGCCCGTCGATATCGCTGCCCAGCGCGATCTTCGGCCCGCCGGTGCCCCATGTCGCGGTGAACGCGGTGGGGACACCGGCCACGCCGCGCACGATGGTGAAGCCGTTCTTCTCGAGGATACCGGCGAGGTACTCGCTGGTCTTCACCTCCTGAAAGCCGGGTTCGGCGAACGAGTAGATCTCGTCCACCATGACTTGGATCTGCTTGCGCTGCGCCTCGACGGCGGCGGCGACTTCCTGCTTGAGCGCCGGGTCGGCAGCCGCCTGCGCCGCTCCGGGAATGAGCGAGGCCGCAGCAAGGGCGGCGGCGATCAAGGTACGCAACCCGTACCCGCCAGGGCGCCGGTCGTCCCCCCCTCGCTCGTCATTGCGAGCGTAGCGAAGCAATCCAGAGCGGCGCGGCTCTGCCCTGGATTGCCGCGCGGCTTCGCCGCTCGCAATGACGGGGGTGGGGGAGGCAGAGGAATGTGTGTTGCTGCGCATCCCGATTACTCCGCCGGCTTCGTCAGGGTGGGGTACTTGACGCCCAGCTGGTCGAGGTAGGTCGGGTACTTCGCCGGGTTGTAGTAGTATTTCTCCATCATCGGCCGGTAGAGTTGCATGTTGCGCTCGTTCAGCCAGATCGCGGGCACGTCCTTGTCGGTCAGCACCGGCGCGTAGGTGTCGGTCTTCAGCTGGACGTCGGTGAAATAGGTCTTGGCGTCGGTGACCAGCTGCGGCGTCGTCAGGATGTCGAGCACGGTCATCGCTACCGCCTTGGCGCCCGCCTCGACGCCCTTGTGCGCGATCGGGGTGGCCATGGCGAAAGCCGAAGTGGAATTGTGGCCGATCATGTTGGGGATGTTCGAGGGGAAGCGGATGGTGATCGTCGGCACCGCCCACATGATGTCGCCGATATCGTCCGAGCCGCCACCGGTGGAGGGCTTGCGGTTCTCCGGCGTCGAGAGTTCGGCGACTTCCGACTTCAGCGGCTCGATCTTGCGGTCGTTGAAGGTCTGCGCGGCCTTGGCGAAAGCCTGGTCGTCGGGGCTCCACTGCGGCATGCCGACCGCCTTGATGTTGGCATAGGCAGCTTCGGCCAGCGGCTTGTTGCCGAAGTTGGGCGCGGCATAGCCCAGCGTCTGCTGGCTCACCGTAGTGCCGGTGGCGAGCGCGGCGGCCTTGGCGATGTCGTTGCCGGTCTCGTAGAGCTTGCGGATATCGGCGAAGGTCCGCTCGCGGAAGAAGTACCAGATGCTGGCCTTGTCCGGGACCACGTTGGGCTGGCCGCCGCCGTTGGTGATGATCATGTGCGAGCGCTGCGTCAGCGGCAGGTGCTCACGCCGGAAGTTCCACGCGACGTCCATGATCTCCACCGCGTCGAGCGCGCTGCGCCCCTCCCACGGCATGCCCGCCGAGTGCGCGGTCTTGCCCTTGAAGCTGTATTCGACCGAGACCATGCCGTTGTTCCCCATCTCGCCGTAGCCGGTCGAGAAATCGGAACTGACGTGGGTGAAGATCGAGGCGTCCACGTCCTTGAACAGCCCAGCCCGCACGTAATAGGCCTTGGTCGCCAGCAGCTCCTCGGCGACGCCGGGCCAGAGCATCAGGCGGCCTTCGAGGCCGTGCTTGGTCATCACCTTCTTCACCGCGATGGCCGCGGCGACCATCAGCGGCATGCCCGAGTTATGGCCCTCGCCATGCCCCGGCGCGCCTTCGACGATGGGCTTGAGATACGGCAGGCCGGGGGTCTGCGACACGCCGAGCACGTCGTCGATGTCGCTGCCCAGCGCGATCTTCGGCCCGCCCTTGCCCCAGGTGGCGGTGAAGGCGGTGGGAATGCCCGCCACCCCGCGCGTCACCGTGAAGCCGTTCTTTTCGAGGATGCCGGTGAGGTATTCGCTGGTCTTCACTTCCTGAAAGCCGGGTTCGGCGAAGCTGAAGATCTGGTCGACCATGACCTGGATCTGCTTGCGCTGCGCCTCGACTTCCTTGGCGACCTCGTCCTTGAGCGGCTGCGGCGCGGCGGCATGGGCAGGGGCGCCCATCATCGCGGTGGTGGCAAGGGCGGCGGCGAGCGCGGCGCGTTTGACGGTCTTCATGATCCGAAATCCTCTCTTAGAACTCGACCTTGGCGGAGACGCGGAAGGTGCGGCCGATCACGTCGTAGCGGCTGCGGTTGGTCTGGGCATAAGCGGGTACGTTGTTGCCGTCCGGACCGTTGCCGACGAGCACCGGGTCCTTGTTCAGCAGGTTGTTCACGATGAAGGTCAGGTGGCCGATGCCGTCGCCCATCGTCGGGAACTTGAAGTCCACCGAGGCGTCGAAGTAGACCGCGCCCTTGATCGAGTTGTCGTTGATCGTGCGGTACTGTGCGGTGCTGGCCGGGCAGTCGCCATCGCACTCGATCCAGTCGTTGCCGTAGACGCCGTCGGTGAAGCCCCGCGCCACCAGGTTCAGGCTGACCGGATCGATATCGTAGAACGCGCTGACGCGGTAGACCCAGTCGGGCGAGGCATACGTGCCGCCCGCCAGCACGCCCGCGTAGTCGATCGGGAAGCTGATGCCGTCGTCGACCACGTTCTCGATATAGTGCGTGGCCTGCCCGTGCAGGCGCAGGGTGCCGGGGCCCACCTGCGCGGTATAGCTGGCCTCGATGTCGAAGCCCTTGGTCTGCTGGCGGGCGAAGTTGATCGGGGTGAGGTCGATCGTGCTCAGCTGCCCGTTCACGAAGTGAATGTTCGGGCAGTAGGAGGTGATGTTCTGTTCATAGCACAGATCCACCGTCTGCTGCGCGGTGATCGATCCGATCGCGTCCTTGATCTTGATCTCGTAGTAGTCGAACGAAAGCGAGACGCCCGGCAGGAAGCTGGGCTCGAACACCGCGCCCAGCGTCCAGCTGTCCGCCACTTCGGGCTTGAGCGCACGGTTTCCGAAGGCATTCTGCACGAACTGCAGCGATCCGGTCTGAGGGGCATTCGCGCCCGTCGGGATGATCACCGAATTGGTACGCGCAGTGCCCGCAGCAAACAGTTCATCGAGGTTGGGCGCGCGGATGTCATGGCTCAGCGTGCCGCGGAAGCGCAGCGAGTCCAGCGCCTGCCAGTTGGCGCCGACCTTCCAGGTGCCGACCCAGCCCGACGTGGAATAATGCGTCCCACGCGCGGCGGCGTTGACGTTCATCCCGTCGAAGATCGGCACGTCGAGTTCGAGGAAACCCTCGGCCACGTCGTACTTGCCCTGGTTGACCCGGAAGTTGCCGTAGAGCCAGCCCGAGTTGAAGACCGGATCGACCGAACCGTTGATCTGCTCGCGCCGCCACTCGACGCCGGTAGCGAAGGCGATATCGCCGGCGGGAAGCGCGAAGGCCTTGCCCGAAATGGTGGCGGCGGCGACGTCCTGCTTGATCGTCTGGTGGCGCAGCGGCTGGTTGCCGTCGTTGTAGATGTAGTCGAGCGCCGCCTGCGAAGGGCCATTGGTGCCCAGCCGGTCGATCGGCACGCAGCCGTTGCCCGGATTAGTCAGGGTAGAGCGGCACACGATGTTGCCCGAACCGTCGAACACTGCATCCTGCGCCAGAGCCATGCGCGAGTTCATCCAGGTGTTGGTCAGCTCCTCGCGCGCCTTAGTGACGCCCTTCTGGTAGTAGACGTCCCAGTTCATGGGCTTGTCGAACAGGTCGAACTTGCCCTTGGCGCCGATTACGCCGCGATAGACCTGACGCCTGATGTTGCTCCCCGGGATCGGGAAGCCCGCGTTGGAGGTGCCCACCGTGATCGAGGACAGCCCTTGCGTCGCCATCTGCGCCGCGACGGTGGGGTACTGGCTGAGCAGGTAGGCATTGTCCGCCGCAATGGTCACCCCGGTGCTGGGAGTCTGCTGGTACGAGGACGCGCTGACCGAGCGGTTGTAGGAGAACTGCCCGAAGATCTCGATGTCGGGCGTGATCTCGAAGCCGACGCGCTGGAATGCGCTCAGGCGTTCATCGAGCGGAACGAGGGTGTTGGTGCCGACATGGCCGGCGAGTGTGGTCTGCCAGTCGCCGCCGATCATCCACGGGCTGGAGACGGTGCCATAGTTGAGCTGCCCGGTCTGCCCCTCGCCAAGGAAATAGGTGCCGCGCAGCGGGCCGCTGGTGATGAGGCCGCCCGAGGTGTAGCCCGCCGGACCGATGCCGCTGCCGACGAGGCGCTGCGGCTCGCCGTTGGTGGCGGTATAGGCGGGGTTGTTGATCTGGAAGTAGCCGGAATTGTTCCAGTCGCGGTCGATCCCCTCCTCGCGGTTCTGCTTGAAGTAGGAGACGTTGGTGAGCAGGTGCAGCCGGTCGTCCAGCAGCGAGAAGCCCGCGGTGCCGGTGAAGCGGTAGTTGAAGGCGTCGCCATAGGTCGAGATGCCGGTGTCGGCGCCGATCTTGAAGCCCTTGTAGCCGGTGTCGAGGATGAAGTTGACGACGCCGCCCACCGCGTCAGAACCATAGGCCGCCGAAGCGCCGCCGGTGATGACTTCCACCCGCTTCACCAGATCCTGCGGGATGGTGTTGATGTCCACCGTGCCGCCCACGGTCGAGGCGACCGAGCGCTGCCCGTCCACCAGCACCAGCGTGCGGCCGACGCCCAGCCCGCGCAGGCCGATCGAGTTGATGCCCG
Source organism: Novosphingobium resinovorum (assembly GCF_001742225.1). Taxonomy (NCBI): domain Bacteria; kingdom Pseudomonadati; phylum Pseudomonadota; class Alphaproteobacteria; order Sphingomonadales; family Sphingomonadaceae; genus Novosphingobium; species Novosphingobium resinovorum. Next base: position 982,579 of record NZ_CP017076.1, read on the forward strand.
CACCCGCGTTCGAAAGCCCGCCTGATGCCGTGCCAGAAGTGCCCGAACCGGCGATGGCGGGCATCTGGTTCACGAAGTCGGAGATGTTCGCGGGGGCCTGCGCGGCGATGTCCGCTTCGCCCAGCACCGCGACCGGAGTCGGCGCGCTGTAGCCGTCGCCGACGATGCGCGAACCGGTGACGACGATGTCGTTGACCGGCTCCTCATCCGCAGGCGTCGGCGCGCCTTGCGCCATGGCCGGAGCGGCGAGCAGCAGCGGCACTGCCGCGCCTGCCAGCAGCAGGGCACGGACCGAACGCGCTGAAAAGCTTTCCATCATGCCTCGGCGCTGCGAGGATCGGCCCGAGGCCTGGACTACATTGCGCATCGCGAAAAACTCCCTGTGACCGAATCTCTCGCCACAGGCGCCCTCATCCCGATGGACGGGGAATGGACGTGGTTCCTCCAGGCACACGGATGTGCTCACCGCCCTCGCGGTGCCGCCGGCAAAGCGCTTGATGAAAGACCCGTATTCCCCGTTCCCGCCTACCCTTGCGGGAACCCCATCATCCGGCAGTGTCCGTCTTGGATTTCGGTTTGCCCCCGATCCGGATCGCTGCCTGATGCCGTCGATACTATCCGGAAGGGGGCGAATGATCCCAATAAAGTTGCGGCTATTTTGCCGATCGCTTGATGGATTTCAGCGTTAATATCGTGATCTACGCAAGATTGGTGCGGGTGCTCGGGAACCCGCGCATTTTCCCGAACCCGATCGCGCCGTGATTCGCGAAATGCAGCGCAGCATCGCCGATGCGGTAGGCGACTTGTGCAGGCGACCGAGCACTCGCGCATGATTTTCGCGGCTTTTTCATCCTCTGCGCAGGATTCCATCAACGACGCGCCATTCCACCCCGATAAGTTCGGGGAAGCTGCGCGAGGTTTGCGCTAGGCTTTGCTGCAACGGCGAGATGAGGGGTTCACGCGCTCGCCACCAGCTCCACAGGGGGAATACTCACGATGTCATTCGTCGCCCGCATGAAGCCCGTCCTCGCCGCGAGTTGCGCGTTTGCAGCTTGCATGACCGCTGTTCCGGCATGGGCCGCGCCCGCCCCAGTCTCCTCCTCGCCCGATGGTTCGCTGCTGCCGGTGCAGGTTGATGCCGCCAAGGGCAAGGTGCTGTTCACCCTGCCCGCCCCCGCCGCCGACGGCACCTCGGGCCGCTACCTGTTCACGCAGGCGATCAAGACCGGCCTCGGCTCCGCCGCGATCCGCATCGACCGGGGCATGCAGGGCGATACCAAGGTGCTCGCCTTCCGCCGCATGGGCGGCAAGGTGGCGGTCTTGTTCGAGAACCCGCGCTTCCGCGCCAGCGGCGATGCGGGCGTGCAGATGGGCGCAAAGGCCAGCTTCCCGTTCAGCACCGTTGCCATGCTCGACGTGGTGAGCGAAGCTGGAGGCGGCGTCACCGTCGACCTCACCCCGCTGCTGATGACCGACGCGATGGACCTGGCAGGCGCGATCGGCGAAAGCGCCAAGGGCTACAAGCTGTCGGAAAAGCTCAGCGCGCTCGATCCCGCCTCGGTGAAGGTCTTCCCGAAGAACGTCGAACTCGAAACGGTCCAGACCTTCACCGCCGACAGTGCGGGCCGCGAACTCGATACGCTCGCCCCCGATGGCCGCGCGGTCAGCGTCACCGTCCATTCCTCGCTGATCGCGCTGCCCGAACCCGGCTTCGTGCCGCGCAAGTTCGACATCCGGTCGGGCAGCCACGCCACGCAAGCCTATGACTTCGGCACGCCGCTGGGCACGCCGATGCTGGTCGAATATTCCAACCGCTTCCGGCTGGAGAAGACCGACCCGTCCGCCGCGCGCTCTCCGGTCAAGAAGCCGATCGTCTTCTACATCGACAGCGCCGCGCCCGATCCGATCCGCACCGCGCTGGCCGACGGCGTGCGCTGGTGGGCCGACGCCTTCGACGCGGCGGGCTTCGTCGATGCCTTCAAGGTGGAGATCCTGCCCCCCGGCGTCGATCCGCAGGACGTGCGCTACAACGTGGTCAACTGGACCGACCGCCAGAACCGCAGCTGGTCCTACGGCGGCGGCGTGATCGACCCGCGCACCGGAGAGATCGTCAAGGGCGTGGTCGTGCTTGGCGCCCTGCGCGTACGGCAGGACATCACCATCTTCGAGGGTCTCGTCGGCACCGCACAGAACAACACCGGCGGCCCCAACGACCCGGTCCGCGCCGCGCTCGCCCGCATCAGTCAGCTCGGCGCGCACGAGGTCGGCCATGCGATCGGCTTCGTCCACAACTTCAAGGCCAGCCTGCAGGACCGCGCCTCGGTGATGGACTACCCCGCACCCAAGGTCGCCATCGCCGGTGGCAAGCTGGACCTCGGCGACGCTTACGCCGCAGGCATCGGTAAGTGGGACAAGTTCACCGTCGATTGGCTCTACGGCCAGCCCGCCCCCGGCGTGAACGGCGACGTGGAAGCCGCCGCCAAGGCCGATGCGATCCACAAGGCAGGCCTGATCTTCGGCACCGACGTCGATGGCCGCGCGCCCGACCTCGCGGTGCCCGGCGTCAACATGTGGACCGAGGGCGACGACACCCCAGCCGACCTTGCCCACACGATGGAGGTCCGCCGCATCGCGCTGGCGAACTTCGGCCCCGGCGTGCTTCTGTCGGGCGAGCCGCTGTCCAACCTGCGGCGCAAGTTCGTGCCGATCTGGCTGTTCCACCGCTATTCGATCGACGCCACCGGCAAGCTGGTGGGCGGGGTGAACTATGAATACGCCGTCGTCGGCGACGGGCGCAGCGCGCCCTCTCCGGTCCCCGCCGCGCAGCAACTGGAGGCGATCGACGCGCTTGTCGGCACGCTTTCGCCCAGCGTCCTGACGGTGCCCGCATCACTCGCGATGATGCTGTCGAGCGGCAGCAGCGCCCGCCCCGACGCCGAGGCTATGCCCGAAGTCATGCGCGGCGCGGGCGCGGCGGTGTTCGATCCGCTCGTCGCCGCACAAGTCGCCGCGCAAGTCACGCTCGACAGCCTGCTCGCACCGGCGCGCCTGACGCGCCTGCACATCCAGCACGGCTACGACGCAGGCCAGCCCGGCGTTGGCACGCTGCTGGGTAAGCTCTCCCCGGTCGTGGCCGCGCACGGCGATGCGGTGTCGCGCCGGATTTCGCAGGCGACCTTGCTGGCGATCGCCGCGGCGCGGGCCGATGCCGATACCCCCGCCGACGTCGCTGCCCTGCTCGACGGCTACCTCAAGGAAACCGCCAGCGGCTTCGCGAAGGCGAAGGGCAGTTCCGAGGATGCGCTGTGGCAGATTTCGATGGCCGCGCTGCTGCGCGACCCTGGACGCCTCGCACTGGAGATCGGCAAGCAGAGCCGCCCCCGCCCGCCGATCCCCGCCGGGATGCCGATCGGTGGCGATACCGGATGGTTCGACAACATTCTGTCGGAATAACGCACCCTCCCACGCCCTTTTGTTTGAAATCCAAAGGACATTCGGCACTATGGTTTCGAAGTTGAAAAAAGGGGCGCTCAACAAGATGGATATGCAGTCCGGTAAACTGCACTGGCTGGATGCTGCGCGCGGCAAGCCCGCGCAGCATGAACTCGATGATACCGACCTCAAGCTGATGCGTGCCCTCGTTTCCGACGGGCGCGCATCGGACGTGTGGCTGGGCGAGAAGGTCCATCTGTCGAGCACGGCGGTCGCCCGTCGCCGCAAGATCCTGGAGGAAGCGGGCTACATCACCCATTACTCCGCGAACCTCAACGTCCGGTCGCTGGGCTACGGGACGCTGGTTATGGTCTCGATCGAACTTGTCGCGCAAACGGAATCGGTGCTGCAGGACTTCGAGAACGCCGTGCTGCAGAGCCCGTCGATGCAGTTCTGCGCCTTCGTCACGGGCGACACCGACTTCCTCATGATCCTCAACGTGCAGTCGCTGGAGGACTACGACATGATCTACCGCAAGGAACTGTCGGTGCTCCCGCACGTGCGGCGCATCCGCAGCAGCTTCGTCCTGCGCGAAGTGGCCAGCCGCCAGATCGCCCCGGTCATTCTAGCAGGGCGTTGATGGCCCTGCGCGTCGCCATGCCGCGGTAAGGCATCAGAGGGAAACACCCTCCGTCATTGTGAGCGAAGCGAAGCAATCCAGTGCAGTGCCTTGCCGCGGCAGGTTGCTTCGCTCGTAATGACGAAAGAGATAAAGTCAGGCGCGAAGGCGCTCCGCGTGCCAGGCGACGTGCTCGGGCATGAACGTGGAGATGAAGTAGTACGAGTGGTCGTACCCCTCCTGCATGCGGATCGTCGCAGGCTGCCCCGCCTTCTCGCATGCCGCGACGAGCAGCGGCGTGCGCAGTTGTTCGTTGAGGAAGCCGTCCGCCGTCCCCTGATCGACCAGCAGCGCGGGAACGCGCGCGCCATCCTCGATCAGCGCGCAGGCGTCATAGGCACGCCAGCCGACACGGTCATCGCCGAGATAGCCCGTCAGCGCCTTGTCGCCCCAGGGGCAGTTCAGCGGCGAGACGATCGGCGAGAAGGCGCTGACCGAGCGGAAACGATCCGGGTTGCGCAGCGCGATCGTCAGCGCACCATGGCCGCCCATCGAGTGGCCGGTGATCCCCTGACGCGCAGTGTCCACCGCGAAATGCTGCGCGACGAGCGCGGGTAATTCGGCCTCGATGTAGGAGCGCATGCGGAAATGCTGCGCCCAGGGATCACGCGTCGCATCGACGTAGAAGCCGGCGCCCTTGCCGAAGTCGTAGCTCTCATCGTCGGGCACGTCGTCGCCGCGCGGACTGGTATCCGGCGCGACGAAGATCACGCCATGCTGCGCGCATGCTGCACGAAACTCACCCTTCTCGGTGACGTTCGCATGCGTGCACGTGAGCCCGGAGAGATACCATAGTACCGGCAGCTTCGTGCCCGGCTCATGGTCCGGCACGAAGACGGAGAACGTCATCGGCGTTCCGGTCTCGGCGCTGTCGTGGCGATAGACGCCCTGCGTGCCGCCGTGGCCGCGGTTGGTGGAAATCGTCTCCAGGCTCATCGCATCAGGCCTTCGGTGCCTGCCAGATGCAGAGCTTGTTGCCGGTCGGATCGCGCAAGTACGCGCCGTAGGCACCAGGGAACATCTCGCGCGGACCGGGCGCACCTTCACAGGTGCCGCCTGCAGCGAGACCTGCAGCATGGGCGGCATCGACCGCCTCGGGGCCGGGTGCGGCAAAGCCGATCGTGCCGCCGTTGGCGAAGCTCGGCGCATTGCCGTCGCGCGGGGTCACCGCCGCGAAGAAGCCGCCGGACGTCGCGTATCCGACGCCGTGCCCTTCGCCGATCAAGTTGCCCTCGCCATGACCGAGCGCGCCGAGAACGGCATCGTAGAAGGTCTTGGCGGCCGGAACGTCATTGGCGCCGACCATGATATGCGTGAACATCGAAATTTCCCTCTTCAGAAGACCACGACCGAGCGAATGGATTCGCCCGCGTGCATCAAGTCAAAGCCCTTGTTGATTTCTTCAAGGCCCATGACGTGGGTTATCATCGGGTCGATCTCGATCTTGCCGGTCATGTACATGTCGACGATCTTGGGCACGTCGGTACGGCCCTTGGCGCCGCCGAACGCGGTGCCGCGCCAATTGCGGCCGGTGACCAACTGGAATGGGCGCGTCGCGATCTCCTTGCCCGCCTCGGCCACGCCGATGATGATCGAGGTGCCCCAGCCGCGATGGCAGGCTTCGAGCGCGGTGCGCATCACTTCGGTGTTGCCGGTGGCGTCGAAGGTGTAGTCGGCGCCGCCGTCGGTCATCAGCACGATCTTGGCGACGATGTCCTCACGGCTCATGCCCTTGGTGTTGAGGAAGTCGGTCATGCCGAAGCGGCGGCCCCATTCCTCGCGATCGGGATTGATGTCGACGCCGATGATCCTGTTCGCCCCGGCAAGCCGCGCGCCCTGGATCACGTTGAGGCCGATGCCGCCGAGGCCGAAGATAACGACGTTGTCGCCCACCTGCACCTTGGCGGTGTTGATCACCGCGCCCACGCCGGTGGTGACGCCGCAGCCGATGTAGCACGACGACTGGAACGGCGCGTCCTCACGTATCCTGGCGACCGCGATCTCGGGCAGAACGGTGAAGTTCGAGAAGGTCGAGCAGCCCATGTAGTGAAAGATCTGCTGGCCCTTGTAGCTGAACCGGCTGGTGCCGTCGGGCATCAGGCCCTTGCCCTGCGTGGCGCGGATCGCGGTGCACAGGTTGGTCTTGCCCGAGAGGCACGACTTACACTGGCGGCATTCTGGCGTGTAGAGCGGGATCACGTGGTCGTCCTGCTTCACGCTGGTGACGCCCGGTCCCACCGCGCGCACGATCCCGGCGCCTTCATGGCCGAGGATCGAGGGGAAGATGCCCTCGCTGTCGAAGCCGTCGAGCGTGTAGGCGTCGGTGTGGCAGATGCCGGTCGCCATGATCTCGACTAGGACTTCGCCTTCCTTCGGCCCTTCCAGGTCCACTTCGACGATTTCGAGCGGCTTCTTCGCCTCGAAGGCAACGGCGGCGCGGGTCTTCATGCGGGGTGTCTCCTTTTCGCCGCGGGTTCTAGCGCCTTGCCGGATTGTCGTTAATGGGGTTCTTGGGAAAAGCATTATAACCGAGTGGAAAAAATCGTGATTGGAGCATGGGACGGCATCGAGGAATTCGTGACGGTGGCGCGGACCGGCAGCTTCACCGCCGCCGCACGCAGCTTCGGCGCTTCGGTCACGCACATGAGCCGCGCCGTTTCCCGGCTGGAGGCGAAGCTGGGCAGCCAGTTGTTCCATCGCACCACTCGCTCGCTGGGGCTGACCGAAGCGGGCCGCATCTTCTACGAGACCGGCAGCCGCCTGATCTCCGAGCGCGAGGACGCCATCGCCGCCGTCACCGCGCAGGGTAGCCCGCGCGGCAACTTGCGCATCACCTGCTCGTACACATTGGGAGAACGGTTCATCGGCCCGGTTTTGCGCGAGTATGCGCGTGAGCATCCCAGGCTCGCAATCGCCTGCGACCTCGACAACGACGTCGTCGATCTGATCCGCGACGGCTACGACATCGCCATCCGCACGGGGCATCTGGAGGACTCGCGCCTCGTCGCGACGCGGGTGGCTTCGCGGGCGATGGTCACCGTCGCCGCCCCCGCCTATCTCGCCGCGAAGGGGCGCCCACAACGCATCGCCGAGTTGAAGGAGCACGACTGTCTCGTCGGCTCGGCCGCGCTCTGGCACTTCCAGCGCGGCGAAACCTTTCGTCCGGAAGGGCGCTGGCGCTGCAACAACGGAACGATGGTGCTGGAAGCGGCGCTGGAAGGCATGGGGGTATGCCAGTTGCCCGCGTTCTACACGGCCTCGGCGATCGCGGAGGGCCGGCTGGAGGAAGTGCTGGCCGGAGAATGCCCGAACGACGAGCCGATCTGGGCCGTCTATCCGCGCCTCAAGCACCTGTCGCCCAAGGTCAGCCTGTTCGTGGCGCTGCTGCGCCGCCGATTGCCCGCTCTACTGGCAGGGGAAACGGCGAATTAGCGAAAGTCCGCCTCACTTCGTCATTGCGAGCGGAGCGAAGCAATCCAGAGCAACGTAAAGCTGCCCTGGATTGCTTCTCCGCTTCGCGGCTCGCAATGACGAAGTCCTTGGCGTCTCAGCGGCTGCCGAAGGCGTAGCGGACGTTGATACCGAACTCGCGCGGGGCGGTGGTGGTCACGCCGTTGTAAGTGCTGGTGAACGTGGTCGCCGCGCCACCCGCCAGAATGTTGCGATAGGACGTAAACAGCGGGTCGGTCCGGGTCAGCGTCTTGGTGGTGTCCAGCAGGTTCTTGGCGAAGAGCGAGACTTCCCACGCCCCCTTGGCGTCGCGGATGCCGGTAAAGATATTGACCAGACCGTAAGAGCCGAGGTTGTCGTAGATGTTCACCGGGTCGACGCGCGAACTGCCGAAGAAGTTGAACAGGCCGCGCACGTACGCATTGACGTGATCGCTCACCGCGAAGCTGTATTCGCTGGTCAGCGTTGCGCTGAACGGCGCCTGGAAGCCGGAGCGCTGGTTGACCTGGCAAGCCGAAATGTTGTCACTGCCAACCGCAGCCTGCAGAACCGGCAGCGAAGGCGCGGACGTGATCACATCCGGCACGCCGTCCCCGTTGAGGTCGTTACATGGAACCGTACCGCTCTTGATCTTGCCGATCGAGTAGCTGGCGACGAGACCCAGGTTCCAGCCGTCCATCACGTCGATCGAGACGTCGCCCTCGATGCCGTTGACCTCGACCGGGACGGCGCCGACGAAGTTGAACTGGGTCACCACCGGGTTGGCCGGATTGGTGTAGTCCACGAAGTAGACCCCGCGTCCGCCGGTGCGGTACGGATAGTTCTTGAACTTCTGGTGGTAGGCCGTCGCGTTCAGGCGCATGCGGCCGCCCAGAAGCGTGCTCTTGAAGCCCAGCTCATAGGACTTGGAGCTTTCCGGCGGCAGGTTGACGAAGCTCTCCTCCAGTTCCGACATGCGCTGGCTGAAATCGCCAACCACGTTGATACCGGGCCGCCAGGAGCTTCCCGTGCTCGCATAGACCATGAAGTCTGGCGAGAAATTGTGCTTCACCGAAGCCGAGTAGATCCACTTCTTCGCGTCCTGACCGGTCGTGGCGGTCGAGGCGCCATTGATGAACAAGCCGTTCTGCGAAGTGTAGGAGATGTGGCGCACGCCGCCGGAAACTTCGGTCCCCTCGCCCAGATGCGCGGTCAGGTTGCCGAAGAACGACTGCTCGTGGCTGGTATTGGTACGCTGGATCGCGGTGTTGACGATGCCGAAGATGGCACCGGTCGTCGCGCTCGTCGGATAGCCCAGGATGGTCGGACGGTTGAGGGTCGTCGGGTTGTCGTTCTTGTAGTCGAAGAAGCCGACGACGTAATCGAAGATGTCGGCGATGCGCGCGTCGTTCTGCAGGCGCACTTCATGCGAGGTCGCCTTGGGCGACGAATACGTATCCTGAACGGTGCCGGCGGAAAAGAAGTTGGCCTCGTCCGAATTTTCGATGCCGGTGATCTTCTGGGTATAGTGCTGGCCCTGATAGATCAGCACTTGCCCGAAGCCCGATGCCTCCGCGCGCCAGTTGTAGATGTCGTAGATCTGGTGGATCGGACGCGGCGATTCCATGATCGAGCGGCGGTCCGAACTGTCGATATAGACCGGGCTCGCAGCTGCGTCGGGGTTCACTTCGCTGAAGGACGCGACCTGGTCGTAGAGACGGGCCTTGCGGTCCATCTTCTGGTACATGCCCTCGAACTTGAGCCAGTCGGTGGGCTGCACGATAGCGGAAATGCGGCCGCTCTTGGTGCGCTGGAAGGGATCGCGCGCGGAAGTGATCGGGCGGACGCGGTCGGCCTCGTTCTCGTCCCAGACACCGGCGACGCGGATCGCGGCGATGCCTTCGATAATGGGCAGGTTGAAGCCACCCTTGAAGTTGAGCGTGCCGATATCGTTGGCAGTCATATCGGTGAAGCCGCCCACCGAGTAGAGGTCGGGCTTCTTGGCGCCGATGGTGATCGAGCCCGAAGGCGCGGCGCGGCCGCGCAGCGTGCCCTGCGGCCCGCGCTGCACTTCGATCTGCCCGATGTCGTACATCTGTTGCAGGATCACGCCCGCCGTGATCGGCGCGTCGTTGAAGTAGAATTCGACCGTCGGGTTGGTGCCGCTGGCCGAGACGTCGAAGTTGACGCCGCGCAGGCGGCCGCCGCCGCCGACGCCGTTCGCCTCGGTGGTGAGCTGGAGGCCGGGGACGAGGGTGGAGACTTCCTTGAAGTCACGGATGTTGAGCTTGGCCACGTCGTCCGCCGTAACCGTGTCGATGACTGCCGGAACATCCTGCACCGCCTCGTCGCGGCGGCGAGCCTGGACGATGATGACGTTGCCGGCGACCGCTTCGTCAGCGGAAGTATCCGCATTTTGCGCAAGGGCGGGGGTCGAGAGACCGGCCAGGCTGGCGGAACACAAAAGTACAGACGAAAGCAGCCTCATCACATCATCCCCATCATTGGTCTTACCGTTCCGGCCGTTCCCCCACGCGGCCTGCGAGCCGCGCGGTTCGGGAAATGACCGGCGATCACCCCGTTCTTGTGGCGGGGCCATTGTTCCCCAGGTCTCCTCGAAGCGAAACCTGTCCGGCCAATTGCAAGACTTTCGTCCCGTGATCGGCTTGCGGACCATACGAGGGGGGCGGCCTGGAATGAAGCAGTGGTAGCCAACATCTTCCCGGCGATGATGCTCCTGTTGCCATTCGCCGTGGCGATTTGTCGAAGCGCGCGCCATCAGACATGAGGTAAGTGCCGGAAATGACACTTTTCCTCAGGAATCAGCCGAAGTTCGCGGCACATGCACTTGGCTGAGGCGCCCAAGACCGAGCGCAATATTGCATTCGGTCTTACCAATTCTATCAAATGTCGCAAAATGACGGCGCTGCGCGGATTGGCTTGAGAGGTCCGCAGTGATGGTCGAATCAGCGGCTCATGGGAAACCTTCACCCGTGACACTTTACCGGCGGCAAAGTGTCATTGCTGACAAAGCGAAGCGCGGCCCGGAAAGGGGATTCTCACGATTCCGTTTATGTGCTCTATTTTGCCTCGCTATGTTCTTTCACACGCCCCTCTCCCCGCATCGCGGGCAGGCCAGCGACATGGCGGACCTGCTGGACCGCGTGGCACAGACAAGTTCGCGGCCGCGCTATGCCTTCATGGTGCTGAGCCTTATCGCGGAAATCGCGCGGCCCGATGGCAGCGCCGGGCCGTTCATCCTGCGCGAGGGCCGCACTACCCTGCTGCGCGACTGGCTTTGCGACGCCCTCGCTCCGATGGGTGCGCGCGATCCTAAGCGACTGATGCTGGCTGAAAAAGTGCGCCTTGATCTGCTCTCATCCGGCAGAGCCCCGGCTGAACCGGCCGCAGCGCAAGCGGTGATCGCCGCCGAAGTGCACGAGCGTATCCGCAAATCGGGCAAGACCAATTTGAGCCGCGCGGTATCGGAACTGGTGCAGGCCGGACTGGTCCGGCGCCATTACCAGGGCTTCCGCGTCGATCACCAGAACCGCGGAGCCGGGCGGCATGCGGTCTATACGCTGGTCGGCGGAGCCCGGTGCCTGATGGGGCGATCGGCCGCCATGCACCAGCCCGCCCCGCCGGGCCGAAGCGAAACGCGTCAGGGCGAACTCCGGCTCAACTGACCTAATATTGGCTCAATCGCCCGACATGGCGCCGCCAAACTCCGTCAAGCCGCCGCCAAGCGCCTTCACGAAGGCTACACTCGCCTGCATCCGCTGCGTCTGAACTGAGATGTAGGCGCGCTGAGCATCGAGAGCGTCGGTCTGTGCCGTCACCACGTCGAGGTAACCGGCCGCACCGTCGCGGTAGCGGGACATGGCAATGTCCCGCGTGCGCTGCGCGGCGTCGGCCGCCTCCTTCTGCGCGACGGCGGCGGAGGAAAGGTGATGCATCGCCGCGATCGCATCCTCGACCTGGCGGAAGGCGGTCAGCACCGTTTCGCGGTAGTCCGCTGCCGTCTCCTCGTAGTCCGCGCGCGAGATCTTGACCTGCGCCGAGCGGCGGCCGCCGTCGAAGATCGTCAGCAGGCTGGTGAGCGGACCGAGCGACCAGAACGTGTTCGGCGTCGTCAGCAACTGGCCATTGGTGGTTTCCCATCCCCCCGCCGCGCCCAGCGTCAGTGAGGGGAAGAACGCCGCCTTGGCCACGCCGATGCGGGCATTGGCGGCGAAGACCCGCCGCTCCGCAGCTGCGATGTCCGGGCGGCGCTGCAGCAGATCGGACGGCGTCGCCGCCGGAGGCGCGGGCGGCGTGAAATCGCCGACCGCCACCGGCAGATCGAAGCCGGACGCCACTTCGCCGACGAGCGCGGCGATCTCGTGCTCGGTGGCGGCGCGCTGGTTGGCGATCGTCGCCACTTGCGCGCGCGCATTGCCGAGGACGGTGCGGGCGCGATTGACGTCGATCCCGGAGGCGACGCCGCCGGTGTGCCGCTTGTCGGTCAGGTCATAAGCCCGGGCGAAAGCCTCGACCGAACGGTCGAGCACTTGCGCCTGCGCATCGAGCCCGCGCAGCCGGAAATAGGCGTCCGCAACCGCAGCCTGCAGACTGAGGCGCGCGGAAGCGAGATCGGCGGCGCTCGCATCCGATTCCGCCGTGGCCGCCTTCACCTGGTTGCGAATGCGGCCCCACAGGTCCAGCTCGTAATCGATCGACCCGCCCACGGTATAGTCATTATACTTGCGGGAGCTTCCGGTGCTGAGCGGCCGGTTCGCCGACAGCCGCTCGCGCGAAGCCTGCCCGCTCACGCCCGCTTGCGGGAACAGATCGGACTGCTCCACCCGCGCCGCAGCGCGCGCGGCGTCGTACCGCGCAAGGGCTGCCGCAAGGGTCGGACTGGCCTTGGCCGCGCGTGCCTCGAGATCGGCCAGCGTGGGATCGGCGTAAACGTCCCACCAAGGCCCCCTGCCCTCTGCATCGCGCGGAGTCGCGGCGGCCCAGCCGGGCATTTCCTTGAACTGCGCGGGCGCCGCGGTCTGCGGCGGTTGGTAGTCCGGTGCCATCGAGCAGGCGCCCAGCGCGAGAGCGACCGACAGGCCCAGCGTCCGGGCGAGCATGCCCCTGCCCCTGTCAACCATGGGGTCAGCCATTGCCGCCGGCCTCCTTGGCGCCCTTCCCGTCCGGCGCGGCGACGCGGACGCGGTCACCGGTGCGGATGGAGTCCGGCGGGGAATCGATAACCTTGTCGCCGGGCTTCAGGCCTACCGAGACCAGCACGGTCTTGCCCTCGTCCCGGGCGATGGTGACGCGGCGCAGCGTGACCGTCCCGTCCTTGCCGACGATCGCGACGCTCGGGCCGTCCTCCGCCGCCATGATCGCGCTGCCGGGAAGGCGCAAACCACCGCCAACTCCGTCGATGGCGAAGCGCACATGGGCGAAGGCACCGGGCTTGAGCGCGCCGTCGGAATTGTCCGCCTGCAGTTCGACCAGCATGGCGCCCGACTGGGCATCGACCGAATTGGCCGAGCGGGTCAGCGACGCCTCGAAATCGCGGCCTGCGAATTCGGGCAGATCGAGGCTGGCCTTCATCCCCGCATGGATCTGCGAAGAGTAGACCTGCGGCACACGCACGTAGATGCGCATGCGGTGTACGTCGGAGACGGTGAAGAGCGGCTGCGAGGCAGCATTGCCCGACACCACCAGCGCGCCGATCTGGGCCGAGCGACTGGTGACGACACCGCTGAACGGCGCGGAAAGCTGGGTGAAACCGCGCTTGGCATTGAGTTCGCGCACGCTGGCCAGCGCGGCATTCGCCAGCGCGGTCTTGGCCGCGAGGTCGCCCGCCTTCTCGTCCGCTTCCTGCTGTGAGACGGCATCCTGCGCCAGCATCGACTGCCAGCGCTTCGATGTCGTCGCGGCAAGGCGCTGGTTGGCGAGCGCCGTCTGGTAGTCCGCCTTGGCCTGTGCCAGCTGCTGGTCGATCTCGGGCGCGTCAAGGATGGCGAGCGTTTGCCCGGCATTCACGTGATCGCCGATGTCGGCCAGCCAGCGGCGGACGTAGCCGTTGGTCCGCGCGTTGATCGCGGCGCTGTTGTAGGCCTGGATCGTGCCCGGCAGGACGAGCCCGTCGCCGCCCTCGGCCGTGGCGGGCGAAACGACGGTGACGGTCGGAACCGCAGCGTCTGCGGCCACCGCCTCGAGGTCGTTGGTGGCGCTGATCCGGCTCGCGACGCCGAAGGCGACGACGGCCAGCGCGACGACGGCGGCGCCGATGCCGACCTTCTTCAGCGTTCCGCTGGACGGGCCGGGGACGGAAGCGGTGTTTTCAGTGATCTCGGGTTCAAGCATGGCTGGGCTGCATTTCCATCGAACGGGTCTGCTCGTCGCCATGGGTGCGGCGGCGGTGGACGAAGCTGAACACGGTAGGGACGAAGAATAGGGTTGCGATCGTAGCGCAGATCAGGCCGCCGATCACCGCGCGGCCGAGCGGGGCGTTCTGCTCACCGCCCTCGCCCAGCCCGAGCGCCATCGGCGCCATGCCGATGATCATCGCAAGCGCGGTCATCAGCACCGGGCGGAAGCGCACGAGGCCCGCCTCGATCGCCGCCTTGGTGGCATCGCCCAGTTCGGCGAGTTTTTCGCGCGCGAAGCTGACGACGAGGATCGAGTTCGCGGTCGCCACGCCCATGCACATGATCGCGCCGGTAAGGGCAGGCACCGAAAGCGTGGTCCCGGTGGCGAAGAGCATCCATACGATCCCGGCAAGCGCGGCGGGCAGCGCGGTGATGATCACGAAGGGATCGACCCAGCTCTGGAAGTTCACGACGATCAGCAGGTAGATCAGGAAGATCGCCCCCAGCAAGCCGAAGCCGAGGCCGGAGAAAGCGGTGTTCATGGTCTGGTACTGGCCGCGGATCGTGACGCTGGAACCCTTGGGCTGTTCCTTCTCGAGCGAATCTATGGCCGACTGTACGGCGGCCGCGACATTGCCGAGATCACGGCCCTGCGTGGTCGCATAGATGTCGATCACGGGCTGGATGTTATAGTGCGAGACCACCGAGGTCGTGCTCGACCGGGTAAGCGAGGCCAGCGCGCCGAGCGGCTGCGTGGGCGTTCCGGCAGTGCCCGAGACCGGGATGTCCGACAGCGCGTTCATCGAACCGACCTGATACTCCGGCGCCTGCGCCACGACCGGATAGGACACGCCGTTTTCCGGATTCACGAAGAACAGAGGGGCGGTCTGCGCCGTGCCGGCCAGCGAACTGGCAAGGCTGGTCGTCACGTCCCTTTCGCTCAGTCCGTACTGACCGATGCGTGCCCGATCGACCTCCACGTCAAGCTGCGGCGAGCGCGCGGGCTGCTGTAGCCGCATGTCGGCGATCCCGGGAATGCGCGAAAGTCTGGTCATCAGCTTGTGCGCGTAGATACGCGCGGCGTCCTGGTCCTTGCCCGCGATCTGGATGTCGATCGGCGAAGGCGAACCGAAGTTGAGGATCTGGCTGGTTATGTCGGCGGGCAGGAAGGCGAACGTGGCGCCGGGGAAGCGGCGCGGCATTTCCACACGCAGACGATCGACGAATTGCTCGGTCGGCTGGTGGCCTTCCTTGAGAGTGACCAGAACGTCGCCATCCTGCGGACCGATCGTTCCGCTGTTCGAATAGATGGTGTTGAGCGGGCTGACCGGCAGGCCGATGTTGTCGGTGACGGTGCCAAGCTGTTCTGCCGGAATGATCCGGCGGATCTCGCTGGTAATCGCCTCGAACCGCGAGGCCGAAGTCTCGATGCGGGTGCCTGCGGGCAACCGCACGTGCATGGCGATCTGCCCGGAATCGACCGCCGGGAAGAAGTTGCTGCCCAGGAATGGCATCAGTCCGAACGAGACGAGCACGATCGCAAGGAAGCCGATCATGAAGCCCTTGCTCGATCCCAACGCCCGGCGCAGCAGGCTGATGTAGACCGCCCTCACCTTTTCGAACCGCGCCTCGAAGCCGCGCTGGAAGCGGACGAACACGTTGCGCGAGCCTGGCTCTCCGGCGTTGTGATGGTTCTCGCCGTGCGGGGCATGCGGCTTGAGCAGGTACATCGCCATGGTCGGCACCAGCGTGCGCGACAGGATGAACGAGGCGATCATCGCGAAGACCACCGACAGCGCCATCGGCACGAAAAGATAGCCCGCGACGCCCGGCAGGAAGAACATCGGCACGAAGACGATGCAGATGCACAGCAGCGAGACGAACGCCGGCGTCACGATCTGCGCCGCGCCGTCGAGGATGGATTCCACGACGCCCTTGCCCTGCTCGAGGTGCCAGTTGATGTTCTCGATCGTCACCGTCGCGTCATCGACGAGGATGCCGACCGCGAGCGCAAGGCCGCCCAGCGTCATCACGTTGAGCGTCTGCCCGAAGATCGCCAGCGCCATGACGGCGGCCAGCACCGCCAGCGGGATCGACAGTGCGATGATCACCGTCGAGCGCCAGGAGCCGAGGAACAGGAGGATCATCAGCGAGGTCAGCGCGGCGGCGATCGCACCTTCGTGGATGACGCCACTGACCGCCGCCTTCACGAACAGCGACTGGTCGCCCACGATCAGGACCTTGAGCGTGTCGGGCAGCGTCTGCTGGATGGAAGGCATGGCCTCCTTCACCCCGTTAACGATGGCCAGCGTCGAGGCTGCGCCGTTCTTGAGCACGGTCAGCAGCGCCGAGCGGCTGCCATCGACATGCACGATGTTCTGCTGCTGCGCGCTGCCATCGCGCACGTAGGCGACGTCACGCATATAGATGGTGGCGCCGTTGACGACCTTGACCGGGATGTCGTTGAGCGCGTCGATCGTGCTCGGCGAGTTGTTGAGGCGCACGCTGTACTGGGTCGCACCGATCTTCACGAAACCAGCCGGGTTGATCTGGTTCTGTGCGGCAATGGCGTTGCCGACGTCCTGCGCTGAAAGCCCGCGCGCCTGCAGCGCTTGCGGATCGAGGTCGATCTGGACCTGACGCTGCTTGCCGCCGGACGGGAACGGCATGGCAAGGCCGGGCACGGTGACGAGGCGCGGACGAATCTGGTTCTGGCCCAGATCGAAAAGCTGCTGCTCGGTCAGCCCCTTGCCCGATAGCGCAAGCTGCAGGATCGGCACGGTGGAAGCGGAATAGTTGAGGATCAGCGGCGGCGTCGCACCCGGCGGAAGCTGCTTGAGGATCGTCTGCGAGATCGAGGTGACCTGCGCCGTCGCGGTGCGGATATCGACGCCCGGCTGGAAGTAGATCTTGACGATGCCGATGCCCTGGTAGGACTGGCTCTCGACGTGTTCGATGTCGTTGACGGTGGTGGTCAGCACGCGTTCGTAAGGGGTGATCATGCGATCGCCGACGTCCTGCGGCGGCAGGCCCGCATATTGCCAGGCGACCGCGATCACCGGAACCTTGATCTCTGGAAAGATGTCGACCGGCGTTCTGAACGCCGCGAGGATACCGCCGACGGCAATTAGGATGGCCATGACGATGAACGTCAGCGGGCGGTTCAGGGCGACTTTGACGATACCGATCATCGACTTCTCCATGCGCCGCGAAGACACGGTCGATCCGTGCCTCGCGACCCCTTCAACGCCATCCTCGTCGTAGACCGGCCGCACCGCCCTGCCCCGCCGCGCCCGAGGCGCAAGACGAAAGCCCGGCCGGCGATGCCGGGTCAGGAAACGGATCGGTCACCCGCCTTGTTGTTCGGGAGCGGTGTTGGCCGGCCGCATCGTGAGAGGAACCCCTCACGGGATCGCCGATGCGCGCTTGGATCTTTTCTGTCCAATATATATGGACGCATGATCAATATCCAAAACCTATCAATCGGAGCATGACCCTTGGAGCTCAGGCACCTGCGCTACTTCATCTGCGTGGCCGAGGAACTGCACTTCGGCGCCGCAGCCCGGCGCCTGGGAATCTCCCAGCCTCCCCTTAGCCAGCAGGTCCGCGCGCTGGAGGACGAACTGGGCGTGCGCCTGTTCGAACGCACCAGCAGGAGCGTCAAGCTGACCCGGGCCGGCTTGCATTTCCTGCCGCACGCGCGCGAGACGCTGGCGCAGGCCGATCGCGCCGCCCGCATTGCCCGGCTGGCGGATTCCGGAGAGGTCGGCCGTCTCAGCCTCGGCTTCTCGCCTTCGGTGCCGTTCACCCCTTATGTGGTGGACGCACTCGCCCGGTTCCGGGCGAAGTTTCCGGAAGTGAGCGTCGAACTGCACGAACTCCCGCGCGAGGACCAGATCAGCGGCGTCGAGCGCAGAACGCTGGACATCGGTATCCTGCGCGCCTTCTCACCGCTGACGCTGCTGCCGCAGATGCAGATGCTTCCGCTCCAGTGCGAGGGAATGATGCTGGCGATGCGCCGCGATCACCCGTTCACCCGGTACGATCGCCCGCTTACGCTGGCCGACATCGAAGGCGAACAGCTGATCCTCTTCAGTTCGATGAACGGCGCCGGCTTCAACGAGATGCTCGGCCTCCATTGCGAGGAACTCGGTTTCCGTCCGACCGTGTCGCTGGAGGCCGACAGCTTCGGTACACTCGTGGGACTTACCGCCGCAGGGCTCGGGATCACGATCCTGTCGCGTTCGCTTGCCCGCTTCAATGTCGATACGCTGACCTTCCGGTCGATCGAGATGCCGTTCTCCAGCCAGCTCTTGATGCTGCATTTGCGCGACGCCTCTCCGACGACGCGCAACTTCCGCAGCCTGATCGAACTGTCAGGCGAGTGACATGGCGTGCCCGCAGCCGTCAAACGGCTCGGACATCATCGGTCATTCGGCCTCGGTTGCGCTACGCCGTCTGGCATAGCTGACGACGAAGGCGTCCCACACCCGCAACCACTCGGTTTCGCTGCGCTTGCGCGAAATCCCGGGGAAGCCGGCGCGGAATGCGTCGGCCATCTGGTCCACCGCCCAGGGATGGCCCTTGTCGAGGCCGATCTTGCGAAACGCGGCTTCTCGCGCGCCGAAGCTCATGCTGCCGTTCGGGAAGTCGAGCAGGGGTTCGTCGGACGCGGCGTTTCCGGAATCCGGCCGAAGCTTGCCGCTGCCCTTCGCCGGGACCGATGATCTCGGTGCCTCTTTTGCCGCGGGAGCGCCCAGCAGCCGCAGATGCGGTCCGACCAGCTTGCGCTCCAGCGGCGCCGGCGAGGGATAAAGCACGACCTTTCGCCCGGACATGTCGATATTGGCGTTCGGGTAGACTGCCGAGACGAGTTGCATGGTCTCGCGCACGGTCTGGCGGAAACGCTTGCTGTCCGCGTCGTTGCCGAGGTGGCGCGCCAGCTGGTCCCAGGAGATTGTCTGCCCCTTGTCCACGCCGATACGCGGTAGCCGATAGGCCAGATACGTATAGAGGTCGAGCGCCGTGGGCGTGCCCTTGAGTTCGCGGATGGCGACTTCGTTGAGCGGCACCGCATGCTCGATCAGGTGCGAATAGAACCCTTCCGACATGCGGATTTCGCGCGCGAAGGCCCCGTTCTTCTCGAGCGATCCGGCATATTCGTTGGAAATCTTGACGTCGCGCACCGCGAAAGCATTATCGCCAGCCTCTGTGCCGTCCCAGCGGATCTGCCATTCGCAGGCGAGCAGGCGATCGACCTGCTCGCGCATGCGGTTCGCCGTGCCGCGCGGTCCATAGGACACGGTCTGGTAGCCGAGCCTGCGCATCCATTCGGTGAAGTTGCGCCCGAGATAGACGTCCCGCGACCGCTTCGAGACGGCCTGCGATAGCAGATAGATGAGCGCGACGCGCGGATAGGCGCCATACGGCACACCGAGACTGCGCAGCACCGGCTTGCCGTCCACCGTCTGCAGTACGGGACGCGGATTGATGGCCAGCGCATACTTGCCATCCTCGCGCAGGATGGGCTGGGTCTCGTCCTTGGGCCGCTTGGTCGGCAGCGACATGGCGCATAGCGCCGAATGGAGGAACGCCGGAACCGGTTCCTCGTCGTGGACGCGCAGAAACGCATCCATCGTCAATTGCGATCCGGCAGCCTGGGCAAGTGAACGCACCCGCGCCTCGCCGCCATCGAGCATGGCGAGCGCGTACTGGTGTCCGATCGGCTTGCTGCTATCTCCGTTCATGTCGCCCTGCTCTGCCCCGACTCAGGGACCTGTAATGTCCCGCTTAGACAACAGGTTTCGGCCTGATTGGCAAGGAGGTTGGCAGTTTCGGCAGGAATTGGCGGTTGAAACCTACAAGCTCACCGATGATCTCGGTGCCTTTCTCGCGCCACTGCCAAATTTCCCTGTTTTTCAATCAAGCCGATTCGCGAATCGGATATTGATTAGGGATTCTTGTAATAGGTATGCGCTCCGAGATCATCGGTCCCAACCGCTCCGAGATCATCGTTCAAACGCACCGTCATCATCGCTGCGCACCGTCATCATCGGTCTTTGGGGAAAACCTCGCCCCTGCGTTCGCAAACGACCGGGATGCGTTGCCCCTGAAGGGCGATTCTGCGTCTGCAGGTCGCCAACGGCACCGAGATCATCGGTCGCGCGAATCGAGGCAATAGCCGCCTTTGTTCTTTTCGGGGCAAAAAGCACGGAGATCATCGGTGGTTTTGTAACACTGGTGGACGGTCGTTGCTCGAAACTTCCAACCCGGGTAGGGTCGGGCTTCAAACTCACAAGACGGGTATCTATGGCGACGACCCCTGCTCCTTCTGACATCAGCGGCGACGAACTGCTGGAAGATAGCCTTGGCCTGCTTCACCGCAAGGCTCTCACCATCCTCAAGCGTATCCGCGACGGCGCGCTCGATCCGGAGACCGGCCACAAGGTCGGTCCCTCCTACCCGATCTCCAAGGCCGCGTCCCTGGTCGGGCGGACGGCCTCGGCGATCCGCGAGGCCGAGCGCGACGGCCGCCTGCCCGAGCGAGACCGCACCGCGTCCGGGCACCGGGTACAATATACGCTGGAGGAACTCGATCACATGCGCGCCGTCTTCGGCACGCGGCCGTGGCGCGCGCCGGGCGATACTCCGGCGATCCTTTCGGTGTCGAACTTCAAGGGCGGCGTCGGCAAGTCCACCCTCGCCCTGCATATGGCGCAGCACTTCGCGATCCGCGGCTACCGTGTGCTGTTCATCGACTGCGACAGCCAGGCCAGTTCGACGATGATGTTCGGCTATCGTCCGGACGTCGATCTCGGAGAGGACGACACGCTCTATGGGCACTTCCATAATCCCGAACTGCTCGGCGTGCGTTCGATCATCCGCAAGACGCACTTCTTCGGGCTCGATCTGATCCCCGCCAATCTCAAGCTCTATAACCTGGAGTACGAGATCGCCGGCTACCTGGCCCAGAACCAGAGCTTCGATATCATCGACATCATTGCCCAGGCGATCGATGAGGTCGTGGACGACTACGACATCGTGGTCATGGATCCGCCGCCGGCACTGGGCATGGTGTCGATGGCCGTGCTTCAGGCTGCCAACGCCATGGTCATCCCCGCGCCGCCCAGCGTGATCGATTTCGCATCGACCGTGTCTTTCATCGACATGGCCCGTACCACCATGAAGCAGCTGGAGCAGCTGGGGGGCAGGGTGAGGCCTGCCTACAATTTCATCCGCCTCGTCGCCAGCCGTGTGGACGACAGCAAGTCCATGCACCGCGAGATCCTGGCGATGATGCGGCAGGTGTTCGGCGGCTCGATGATCGGCTCGGTGCTCAAGGTCAGCGCCGAGATCGACAATGCCAGTTCGCGCATGAAGACGGTCTTCGAACTCGACCGCCCGGTCACCTCCCATGAGGTCCATAATCGGTGCGTACGCTTTCTCAACGACGTCTGCCATGACATTGAACAGGACGTTTTGCGCACCTGGGAAAGCCGCGCCGGGAAGGTGGATTGATCTGTTGCCACGTGGCAACGAACGACAAAACACTATAAATTCAAAGTGATGTAAAATTCGATCCGGTGATTGCCTGCAATTGGATCGAAGGCGACAATGTACACGAATACCGGTGTTGCCACGTGGCAACCGGCGGTAGGATTATACGCTGCGGCGGACGGGAAATGACTATGGCAAAGGGTAATCGCGGGTTTGGGAGCAGCCTCACCGAGGGGCTCGAGGATGCGGAGCTGGACACCTCGGCGCCGTCCGAAAGCATCATGGCCAGCCGGAGCCAGACCCTTGCGCGGCTCGCTTCGGGCAAGGTCGTGACCGACCGCACCGAATGGGTGGACCCGGCTCGGTGCCGCCCCTGGCGGTTGCACAATCGCGACATCGATCATCTCGATGAAGAGAGTTGCCGGGACCTGATCGACGCCTTCCTCTCGGCGAAGAAGCAGCGCATCCCGGCGATCGTCCGCAGGCTGACGAACGACCCTGATTACGACTACGAGATCATCGCGGGTGTCCGCCGGTGGTGGACCGTGCAGTGGCTGCGCACGCATCATCACCCCGAATACGAATACCTCGTCACCATCCAGCACGTGTCGGACGAGGAGGCGTTCCGCGTCTCGGACATCGAGAACCGCTCGCGCAAGGACATTTCCGACTGGGAGCGCGCCAACGAGTATATGCGGGCACTGGATGAGTTCTACGACGGCTCGCAAAGCGAGATGGCCGAGCACCTGAAGATCTCGCGTTCCTGGCTCAGCCGTCTTCTCGACGTCGCGCGTCTGCCCGAAGAGATCGTGGCGGTCTTTGCCGATACCCATGACATCACCGTGCGCGTGGCGAGGGACATCAAACCGCTTACCGGCGATCCGCGCGCGCTGGCGCTTATGGTCGAAGAGGGCAGGGGGGTGTGCGCTGAGCGCACCGACCTTGGCGTGAAGCTGTCCGGCCCCGAAGTCGCCAAGCGCCTGATCGCTGCGACGGTGGCCAAGACGAAAAGCGGCGGTGGTGAGCTGGTGGTCAAGGCCGGGAACGGGAAGCCGATGCTTCGCTACGCCCGCTCGGCGCGAAGCGGACTGACCTTGAAGATCGTTCCGCGCTCGGGCGCATCCACGGACGAACTGCTTGGCGCGATCCGAGGGCTGATCGAGGGATGAAGCGCGATCGAGGCAACATCATAAGGTGTTGGCCTCGAAAAACTCGAATTTCCTCTGAGGGCGTCTCTGAGCGCAGGGAGGCGAATTATATATCCGTGGTCGTCGGGCGATCCTGTCGGGGCTGTAAGGGCGCTTTCCGGCAGGGTCGCAAAAGCGGGTCACAGGGCTGAATTGGGAGTGGATACGCTCCGAGCAGGCCGATTTTGCGGCGTTTCAGTCTTCGTCGTCAACGGGAGGTAGATTGTTGCGACGTGCCAGCAGTCGATCGATCGCTTCGAGCGATGCCTCATAATCGTCGAGAGCACCGGCCGAGAATGCCGATGGCTCGGGTGCGGTGGGCCTTTGCAAGTCCCTTGGCGTCGCGCGCAGTTCCAGCAGGTGAGAACCTGAGATCGTCGTTCGGCCGATCGCGCCTTGGGCCTCCCAACTTTCGATCATACCGGTAACGCCAAGGCGTGAGGCGCCGAGCATCGTTTCTATCTGTCTTGAGCGCAAGGGGCCAAATCCGGCGAGCAGTTCCATCAGCATCGGCGCCCGTGAACTGCCGCGCCGCCCGGGCACCGGAGCATGCACGAAGCTCGCAAGGGCGTGTGCTGAGCGCAACTGCGAAAGCATCTTTCCAGCGGCTTCGAGCAGGCCCGGCGCGCCCGATTGCCGTCGCCGAAGGCCATCGGTCATGCCAAAGGCCTCCAGCCTCGCAAGGCCGGGCATGGGGAAGGCGATGCGCAAGCCCTGTCCATCGCACAAGTGCCGCCCGGCGAGCATGTCGATGGCCCAGAGGGGGGCTTGAGGAGCGGGTATGGCGACGTCGAACTGGCGATTGGCGAATGCGAGGCGCGTGGTCGTTCGCTCAGACGGTGCAAAGTCGATGCTGGAGGCAAGGGCGTCGTGCAATGCGGCGAGATCGGAAAGCGGGGCCGGGGAATCCGCCGAGGGCAATCCGCGAACCAGCATGCGCGCGGCCTCGACGATCCGGTGGGCTTCGGCGTTCGCGTTGTGCCCGGAACTGTCCAGCGGGGCCAGTAGGGCGGTCTTGAGCTGCTCTGCCAGCTGGCTGACTATGGCATCGTCCCAGTTGGCAAGTTCGGTCAGGATCGCGCTGCACACAGATCGCGGGTCGCGGGCATGTCTGGGGCTTTCGTCGGACAAGGTGGTCAAGCCCGCGAACCAGGCATGAAAGCGCATGTCGGTGAAGGCGTGTCCTTCCTGGCGAAGCGCCGAGATCAGGGCATGGCGCAAGGCCTGTCCCGCAAAGACGCGAAGGGTGGCCTCGGAGCAGTAGGACAGGGCCCCGCACAGTTGCCCAAACGTCATGACGGCGTCGGCATCGCGGGCCTTGAACCGGTCGTTGTCTGGCCTCAAACTCATGATCAGTTGGCCGATACTTCGCTGTTTATCGGATGTTTCACAGTCATATGTATATCTAAATCGTGTTGACTATGCAATCGGTCGAACAAGCCGTTGCCTATCCCCATTGGGCGTTGAATTTGTCCCATGCCGCCGCCTCCGTCGCGATCAGATCTTCGAAGCCGGAGGGGGCATGCGCCGGCCATGCGTTACGAGGCCAGTGATGGCTCGGATCAGGCTGAACCGTGGTGTCGGCCTGGATCTGGGCGAGGAAATTGGCGGATGGCTCACGCCGCCATGCTTCAAGCGCCGGGATGTCGATCGTTGCGAGCGTGATGTCCGGCGCATCGGGCGCGGGATTTGCGATCGAGGCGCCCTTGTAGTCGAAGATCGTCGAGCGCGGTGCGCCTTCCGGTCCGGCGATGTTGGCGGCGGCGAGGTACACCATGTTCTCGAAGGCCCGCACAGGCCGGACCTGAAGCGCGCCTGCTCGCTGCAGATAGTCGAGGTGCGGGGCGGCTGCTATGGGGTTAAGTACCACTTGGGTGCCGTTGAGTGCCAGTGAGCGGCACACTTCCGGCCAATGGAGTTCGGCACCGATCACCGCGCCGAGACGGCCGATCGGCGTGTCGATCACGGGGTGGAACGCCTCCTTGCCGAAGACTTCCACGAACCGCTCGTACACATCGATCGGGCTGGTGCGCAGCGAGAGCGAATAGCCCTTGCGGTGGACGAGGGCGATGCCGTCGTCAGGACCGACGATGACGCAGGAAAGGAAGTGGCGACCCGGAAAGGCGTCGTGGCGCTCGGGCACCTGGACGGCGATCCATGCGCCGGTGCGGCGGGAGGCTTCGGCGATGCGCTCGATCTCCGGGCCGGGGAGCGCGAAGGCGGCGTCGTGCCAGGCCTCGGGGGAAACCATGGCATAGCCGGTCAGGCCGAACTGCGGGAACACGACCAGCCGTGCCCCGTGATCACCGACCGCCCGCTCGGCCAAGGCGATGGTCTGCGCGATGTTGTGGTCGATCGCGGCGCGGTCCACGGCGCCATTCGCGAACACGCACTGCGGCGCCGAGGCGCACGTGGCGAGGACATAAGGCGGGGGCGGGGCGTGGCGCATCTTGGTCTCCCTCTGTCGGTTTGGAGCGTTCGATAGCGCGATTTTTCGCCGCTCATTCTTGGGTCAGGCGCCGTTTGCCCACCTGCCGGAGACATTGGCTCGCGAAGTGTGGCGCCATGCGGTGCGGGTATGGCTCATTGCAATCTACTGATTGGAGCCGCGCCGCGCTCCCCGTCATCATCGGCGTTTCAGCACAGGGGATCATGGATGAGCGTCAGGGATCGGGCCGAAAGCAGTTCCGCAAAGGGCAGCCCCAGGGTGGGCAGGATCGTCGGCGGCGTGGTGGCGGCAGTGGCGCTCGTCGCGGCGGGTACGCTGGGCACTATGCGGCTTGGCTGGTGGAACCCCAGCTATGAGGCTGTCGCGGCCGAGCAGGCGACCGGGCCGTCGAAGTTCGAGATGGTCGGCGACGTCAAGCTGCATGTCCGCGACGAAGGGCAGGGGCCGGTCATCCTGATGCTGCACAGTTCCATGTCGAACCTGCGGATATGGGACGGCTGGGCCGACCAGCTCAAGGGCTCCTACCGCGTCATCCGCTTCGACTGGCCGCCCTATGGTCTCTCCGTCGATCCGCGTCCCTCGCAGGGGATGCCGAGCGTCGTGGAACTGATCGAGCGTTTCGTGAAGCAGAAGGGCCTTGGCAAGTTCGTCATCGTCGCCAGTTCCAGCGGGGCGACGATCGCGACGATGTACACCGCGCGCCATCCCGAGCAGGTCCGCGCGCTGGCGGTATCCACCCTGCCGCTCAAGGCGCCGCCTCCGACCGAGACTTCGGCTCTCGTTTCATCGGTCCTGTGGGTGCACACGAACCTCGTGCCCAACTACATGCCGGAGTTCTTCTACCGCCATTCGCTGGCCGAACTCTACGGGCGTCCGGAGCGGCTGAAGCCCGAGACGGTCCATTGGTACTACATGACCAACAACATCCCCGGCGGTTTCGCGCGGGTGAAGACCTATTACGAGGCGAACACCAAGGCGGTGTGGAAGTCCGGTGCGGGCGATGCGGCGGTGGCGGTGAAGGTGCCGGTGCTGCTGCAGTGGGGCGACCGAGACATCGTCATCCCCAAGGACCGGGCCGACGATGCGCGGGTCATGTTCGCCAATGCGCCGATGAAGATCATCCACTATCCCGACGTCGGCCATTACCCGATGATCGAACTGCCCGAGCAGACCGGGCGCGACCTCAAGGCATGGATCGACGCACTTCCGGCGGCACCCGCCGCAGGGAAATAAGGGCGGGGGATTGTCCGCAGAGCGGGGAGGAAGCGTTAAATTCTGGACCCGGGGGCGGCTCCGGGTTCCCCTTCCTCTTTCCGTCATAGGGCTTGAGGTGGGATCATGGATCTTCGTCAGTTGCGGCACTTCATTGCGGTTGCGGAGCTGGGCAATTTTTCCCGGGCGGCAGAGCGCGTCTTCCTGACGCAGCCCGCGCTTACCCGCAGCATCAAGACCCTTGAGGACGAGATCGATGCGCGGCTGTTCGACCGCCGTTCCAGCGGGGTCGAGCTGACGGCGGCGGGCACGGCTCTGCTCGAGCATGCCCGGCTCATGGTCAACGAGCAGGAGCGGGCGCAGCAGCGCATCGCCCTTGCCAAGCGCGGGCTGGGCGAGGAACTGGTGGCCGCGATCTGCCCCTTGCAGGCACAGATGGGTCTGCGCGCCGTCGTGGCGGAATTCACGCGCGAGCATCCCGACGTATCGCTGCGGATCGTCGAGGGGCATGTTGACGAGACCGTTCCCGCTCTGATGGACCGCAAGGTCGATCTCGTCTTCACCACCGTCCCGGCCACGACGATGCAGGAGAAGCTGGCCTATGAGCGGATCCGCAGTTCGTCCTGCTCGATCTACGCCGCGCCCGGGCACCCGCTTGCGCATCGTAGCGGTATCACGCCCGCCGAGCTGACGCGCTGGGCATGGGCGATGCTGGACCAGAAGCACTGGCTGGCAGCCACCCGCAACTACTTCGCGGTCGGCAACGCCGGGATGCCGGCCGCCGGGGTCAGGACCAGCTCGGTTTCGTTCATGAAGTCGCTGGTGCTGGAGGAAGGCATGCTGGGCATGTTGCCCGATGCGCTGATGGAGGGCACCGGCGCGGTCGCGCTGAATGTCGAGCGGATGCCGCGCCCTCTGCGCGCGGGACTGCTGTTCCGGGCGGATGCCGAGATCAAGCGTTCGGCGGAACTCTTCGCGGAGAAACTGCGCGCCCATGTCGGGCGGCCGGACGTGGAGGAAAGCCGGGCGATCCCGCATGTTCCGGTTGCGGTTCTGGTGGAAAAGCGTCCTCACGCGAATTGATCGAAGGCACTTCGTCATTGCGAGCGAAGCGAAGCAACCCAGGGCAGCACTACGCCGCCCTGGGTTGCTTCGCTTCGCTCGCAATGACGAGGTTGGAGTAGGGAAAAGCCCCGGCTTTAACCGCCGGGGCTGCCGTTTCCTTCAGGTCGGCTCGCCCGTGGGATCGACCGCAGGGTCAAGCGCGGGTGCTGCCGTCGTTTCCGCCAGCGCCAGTTCCCCGGCGTCGAGGCGGTAGAAGCACATCGTGATGAAGGCACCGGCCATCGCCAGCGCCGGGATCACGGATTCGCACATCATGATCGCCCATTCCGCGTCGGCACCCTGCGTGCCCGAGGCACCGCTGGCCGAGGACACGTAGCCCATCGCCGAGAGGAATGCGCCCAGCGCAGCCAGCGAGGCGGCGGACGACAGCTTGTCCAGCAGCGTGGTGATGCCCGCGAAGGCGCCCTCCCGACGCTCGCCGCTGCGGACGAAATCGTAGCGCACGGCATCGGAGAGCAGGGCATAGGCGCACAGGATCATGCCGCCGCCCGCGAAGCCGCCGACGAGGGCACGGGCGCCGATGCCGAGGGTGCTCTCGCCCGGCCCGGCAAGCAGCCAGGTCAGATGGTTGGCGCCATAGACGGCGAGGGCGATCATGTAGCACGCCTTGCGCCCGAGATGGCGCGACCCGAACACCCAGGCCGGCATCGACAGCACCATCGCGACCGTCGAAAGCATGAAATAGGTGCCCAGCGTGGCATCGCCGACTTTCAGCACGACGCGGGTGAAGTAGGCGAGCGTGGCCGATCCGATCACGGTGCCGAACAGCAGGAAGACATGCGCGATGGCGAGGATCTGGAACGGCTTGTTGGCCCAGACCACCACCAGTTGCCGCCACAGTTCGAAGCGGCCGCGCGGCTTGCGGGCGGCCTCGGCACTCGGCGCCGTGCGGGGGGCGTTGCGCAGCAGGCGCACGGCGGCGGTGGTCGCGACGAAGACGATCGCGCCGACCAGGACCGCGAGGATGAGGTGGCTCTGGCGGCCCGGCCCGATCATGCCCAGCAGCCACGTCGGCAGCGTCGATCCGAGCAGGGTGCCGACCGCGTTGCCGTAAGTGCGCCATGCCATGAGCCGGGCGCGCTCGTCGGGGTCGGTGGAGCTTTCGACGACCATGGCGAAGCCGGGGATCGTCATCAGCGTATAGCCGGATGCATGGATGATTAGCGCCAGCGTCACGAAAGCCTCGGTCAGCAGCACCGATCCCACGTCGGGTGCGCCGAACAGCATGACGACGCCCAGCGGCATCGCCAGTCCGCCCGCGAAAAGGAATGGCAGGCGGCGGCCCCACTTCGACTGGAAGCGATCGCTCCACGCGCCGACGGTGGGGTCGAGGAAGCCGTCGTAGATTTTCACCAGCGCGAAGATGAGCCCCGCGGTCCCGGCGGAGATCGCCAGACTGTCCGTCATGAACCGCAGGCCGAGGACGGTCACGACGTTCTGTCCCGCCGCATGGGCGAGGGGGATCAGCAGCGACCCTATCCTGATCGACCATGCCCTGGAACTTGCGGCGCCTGCATGGGCCGCCCTACCTGATCCTGTTGCCACGCGGTTCTCCGTACTCGTGCTTGAGACGCAGAACACGGGGGCCCGGGGCGATGGCCTAATGCCGTTTGGTGATATGGCCGCAGGGTGGATTTGCCGCGATGGGCTTGATCACCTGCCCCTCTCGTTGTCATTCCCGCGCAGGCGGGAACCCATCTCCCGACCCATCCCATTGCTCAACGGGGAAGCGCACCAGATGGGTCCCCGCCTGCGCGGGGATGACAACGTGTTCTCGTTCTAGAATTCGCTTAACAGGCGACCCAGTCCCCGCAGCCTGTCCGAAACCCCACAAGCGCGCAGGGCGTGCCAGTAGGTCGCGGTATTGATGGCGATGACCGGCTTGCCGAGAGTGCCTTCGTACTCGGCGGCGAGATCGACCATGGAGAGGTTGGTGCCCACCTGCACGATGGCATCGACGTCGTCTCCGTCGAGCTGCGCGATGACTTCGCGCAGCGTTTCGGGCGTGACTTTGGCGATGTCGGTCCAGCGGCGGCATTGCAGCGCCCGGTCTCGCCTGACGGCAAAGCCGGATTCTTCAAGGAAACGGCGGACCTCGGCGTTCGCCACCGGGTAGTAGGGCGAGACGAAGCTGACCGCCTTCGCGCCCACGGCGGTCAGGGCGGCGGCGACGGCCTCCGACCCGGTGGTCGCGCCCACCCCGGCTTCCGCCTCGATCCGGGCCTTGAAGCGGCGAGAGCCGTCCACGCCTCCGTAGAAGGTCACCGCCGACATGCCGAGCACCAGATAGTCCGGGCGGCAGGTCATCACCGAGCGCACGGCGTCCAGCGTGTTCTCGGCAATGGCGGTGGTGCCGGCGATGAAGTCCTCGTTCGAGAGCGCCACCGGGTCCTCGACGTGTATGCGTGAGAGATGGTTGGTGACGCCGGGCGGGCGCATACGCTCCATGTCGGGTTGCACGACCGTATTGGTCGAGGGAGCGATCACCCCCAGCAGCTTGCGCCAGCCCAGAACGTCGGTCACGAGCGCTGGCCTCAGCGCCGCATCAGGCGGATGGGGAGGGCGTCCGTCACCCCGGCGTCGAGCCTCGCGAGGGCTTTGGCGTTCGCCTTGCCGTTCGCGAAGGCGTCGAGGAACAAGCTCGCCACCGCATTCGCGTGGCTGAGCCCGTCAAGCTGCATCGGACCGGGCTGGCTGAAATCGCAGATCGCGCCGCCGAAGTAGTGGTTCACGCCCTCCAGCACGAGGCCGTAGCGGTGCCCGCCCGGCTTGGCGGCGTCGAACGCGGCGAGGTGTGCGCGCCATCCTTCCGCATCGCTCGGCGTCATGCCGGGGAGCAGGTCGATGGTGCCGGTCTGGATCAGCGCGGGCACGGCGAGGGCGCCGTACCCTTCCGCCGTCATCATCACCGGGATCGTCGGCGGAGGCGAGAACGCCACCACGCTCGTCGCGAGCCGCGGCATGAGCGGGCCTTCCATCCCTTCGGGTATGACGCCCGCCGCGCTGCCGAGAACGGTGGCGATCAGGCCGCCGTAGCTGTGGCCCATGGCGATGAACGGCGTGTCGCCGATATGCGCGATGAGGGTGCGCATGTCCTCGATGCGGCAGCGCCAGCTGGCAAGGCCCTTGTACTCGGCCGTGTGCGGGTGCTGCGCGGAGTCGACGTGGAGCGGCGCGAGCACCCGGTAACCCGATGCCAGCAGCGGCTGGAGGATGCGGTCGTAGAACCACGGCGCGGACAGGGCGCCGTGCGAGAACAGGATCGTCCCGCGCTTGCCGCTGATGCCCGCCCACTCGCTGATCGAGATGGTGCGTCCGCCCGGACCGGCAAGGTCGAAAGTGCGGCGTTCCGGCATTGGTGCCGCGACGACGCTGCGCGATGCACCGCCCGCACAGGCGGCGGTGGCGCCGAGCAGGGCGCTTGCAAGAAGGGTACGGCGGGAAAGGGAGGTCGACATGCGCATCGTTCCGGTAGGTCAGAGATCGGAATGACCTCGATCATGCGGGCATGCAATGCGCTTGGCGTGCAGGACACAACCGTCCGAGGAAGGCATGTCCGCTCTGTGGAGTTGATCGCTGCAAGATTGCTTCTGCAGGGGGCATGAGTCCGCCGCATCACCCTATGCGTTCTGCGCCGCAAACGCGCTGATTGCGGGGATTCTAACCGTCATGCGGAGATATGCGCCCGGCTGCTGAGGCCATGCATGGAGGCGCACATAGGCTTTGCGCAGATTCCAGGGGAACGCGCATGCCGATAGAAATCAACGGTCTCATCAATCACAACATGGCCTCCGAACTGTCGCCGGTGCCGGTGTCGCACTACGACATCGACGCCATCGTGAAGCTGGCCAAAGTGCAGGAGGCGGCGGGCTACGACCGCGTGCTGATCGCCAATGCCGCGACGATGCCGGACAACTTCACCACCGCCGCCTATGTCGGCGCCGTCACCGAACGTCTGGGCGTCATGCTGGCCCATCGCCCCGGCTTCATCGCGCCGACCATGGCGGCGCGGATGCTGGCGACGCTCGACCGGCTGCTCGGCGGGCGGCTGGGCGTCCACGTCATCACCGGTGCCAGCGACATCGAGATGCAGTGCGACGGGGACTTCCACACCAAGGAGGAACGCTACGACCGCAGCCTCGAATACATCGACATCCTGCGCCGCATCTGGGCGAGCGAGACCCCGGTGGACCACGACGGCAAGTGGTATCGCTTCAACGGCGGCTATGCCGAGATCAAGCCGCTGAACGGCACGATTCCGGTGTTCTTCGGTGGCATGTCGCCGATGGCGATCGCCACCGGCGCGGCCTGCGCCGACGTCTTCGCGACGCTCAGCGATACCGTGGCGGGCATGACCGAGGTGGTGCAGAAAGTCACCGCCGCCGCGCAGCCGCTGGGCCGCAAGCCCGACTTCCTCGTCTCGCTGCGCCTCGTCGTGGGGGAAAGTGAAGACAAGGGGTGGGCGCAGGCGGCGGACCTCAAGAGCCGCATCGCCGCGCTCGAAAGCAAGGCGGAGAAGAACAAGGTCGCCACCAGCGCCGCCGGTTTCGCGCGCACGGCCGAACTCGCCGGCAAGGGCGAGCGGCTGGAGAAGTGCTTCTGGAACGGCATCAACGAGATCCGCGGCGCGCACAGCAACAGCGGCACCCTTGTCGGCGATCCTGACCAGCTCGTCGACGCGATCATGGATTACTGGGACGCGGGCGTGCACAAGTTCATCCTGCGCGGCTACGATCCGATCGGCGACGCCGAGATCATCGGTCGCGACATCATTCCCGCCCTGCGCCGCAAGGTCACCGAGCGGGAAGCCGCAATGGAGGTGCGGTGATGGCCTTCGAAGTCGTCGGCCTCCACTTCTTCGCGGATTCGTCCGAGGCCCATCCGGTGCGCGGGGTCTATGACCCGCAGTTTCTGCGCGATTATGCCGTCGCGCACGAGGAGGCAGGTTTCGACCGTGTCCTCGTCGGGCAGACGGCCACGTGGCCCGATCCGCTCTCGACCGCCGCGCACATCGCGGCGGTGACGAAGACGCTGAAATTCATGGTCGCGCATCGCCCCGGCTTCATCGCGCCGACCATGGCCGCGCGCATGTTCGCGACGCTCGACCGGGCGAGTGGGGGTCGGGCGGGCGTCCACATCATCACCGGCGCCAGCGACGTCGAGACTCAGGCGGACGGCGACTACCTGACCAAGGAGCAACGCTACCACCGCAGCCGCGAATACGTGGAGATCCTGCGCCGCATGTGGTCGAGCGAGGTTCCCTTCGATCACGCGGGCGAGTGGTATCGCTTCAACGGCGCCTTCGCGCTGGTGAAGCCGGTGCAGGAGCAGATCCCGGTGTTCTGGGCAGGGAACTCCGACGCGGCGGTGCAGATGGGCGCGCAAGTCTGCGACGTCTATGCGATCGGCCCCGCGACGCTTGCCGATACCCGGGCGACGATCGCACGCTTCAAGCAGGAAGCGGCGCTGCACGGGCGCGATCCCGACGTGTCGATGTCGATGCGGGTCATCGTCGCCGATACCGAGGATGCGGCGTGGGAGAAGGCGGAGCGCCTGCTCGGCACCGTGATGGACCATCTCGCCAGCGGCAAGCAGATCGGCCGCGACAAGGGCGAAAGCGATCCCGGCACTCTGGCGCTCAAGCGGCAGGCGGCGATGGGTGATCGGCTGGACGAACGCCTGTGGACCGGCATGACCCGCGCCACCGAGGGACGGCTCCATGCAACCGCGCTGGTCGGCACGCCGGACCAGGTCGCGGCGGCGCTGGAGCAGTATCACGCCATCGGCGTCAACCGGTTCCTGCTCAACGGCTTCTACACGATCGAGGACGTGCGCTTATTCGGCGAGGGGCTGGTTCCGGTCCTGCGCAAGCGCATTGCCGCAGCGGGTTGAGGTGTGGGTCGGTGCTGCGCTGCCGGCCCATGCCCATCACTATTCGTCAAGATAAAGTTTTATTTATACCTGATAAGATTTGAATAATACTCGCCTGGCGAACATTAAATCACAAATTGTTGTCGAGAAATCGACATGACTTAGCTTGGAGTTCTCTCAAGCGCATATCGATAAAATCAAACACATCAAGGGGAAGTTGGTAATGATGAGGACTGTTTCATCTTCTGTTGGTATTGCAGTAATCGCCATGATGTTCTGCAGTACGTCGGCACTGGCGCAAGTCGCCGCCGATGAAGACGTCTCTTCCAATGCGATCATCGTGACGGCCAAGAGCCGCAAGGAAACGCTGCAGGAAGTTCCGCTCGCCATTACCGCCCTCACCAGCGACGATCTTGCCAGCGCGCAGATCCGCGACGTGCGCGATCTTCAGAAGGTGACGCCCAACCTCAGCCTGTTTGCGGGCTCGGGGCGCAACGATCCTTCCGCCTATTCGCTGCGTGGTCTTGCGCCCAATACTTCGGACGAACGCTATCAGGGCATCTCGGTGTTCATCGACGGCGTCGCGCTGTCGGGCCAGCTCGCCTCGCTCGACCTTGAGAACCTGCAGCGCGTCGAAGTCATCAAAGGGCCGCAGAGCGCCAACTTCGGCCGCGCCACGTACAGCGGCGCGATCAACTACGTCACCGTCGATCCTTCGGGCGACGAGGTCACCGGCTTCGTCAAGGCACGCGGCAGCCTGATGAATTCCGCGCCGGAAGCCAGCTACTACTTCGGCGGCACGATCACCGCGCCGCTGGTGAAGGACGCGCTCTGGGCCTCGGTCGCAGGTTCGGTGTTCCAGAACGGCGCCATCGCCAAGTCGCGCGACGGCGGCGCGCCGATCGGACGCGAGCGCACGCAGGCGGTGTCCGGCACGCTCTACTTCAAGCCCGACGACACGTTCTCGATCAAGCTGCGCGGCATGTACCAGCATGACCGGGACTCGGTGGCCGCACAAGTCGTCGAGCAGCCGCGCGAATGGGTGCAGTCGGGCATCGCCACCGCGCCCTTCGCACGCGGCAACGGGTCGATCTTCCCCAAGTACCTGCCCGATCCCGACATCGACAACATCGGCACCAGCGGCGCGGACGGCTATGCGCGCGACCGCTACTTCGCCAGCGCCGTCGTCACCAAGATGTTCGGCGACTACGAACTGAGCTATCGCGGCGGCTACGTGAATGAATCGCGCACCGCCGACGCGCCGAATGCCCCGCGCGCCAGCGGCGTGGGCCAGGACAAGGTCTTCGGCGAGGCGCTTGCCAACAACGAAGTGACCCTGCGCGGCGCCTCGCTCGGCACCTTCCCGTCCTACGAGAAGTTCACCAATACCAGCCACCAGCTGATGCTGCTTTCGCCCGGCGACAAGCCGCTGCGCTGGCGCGTGGGCGCCTACTACTTCTGGGAGCGCGACGACACCGGCTTCACGTCCTTCGCCACCACGGCCAACCCGGCGGGCCGCACCCGCGACGACCGGCTGGAGAACCGCGCGATCTTCGGCGGTCTCGACTGGGACTTCACCCAGCAGCTGACGCTCAGCCTCGAAGGCCGCTATGCGCGCGAGAGGATCTTCGCGCCGAGCTGCCCGAGCTGCGCCTTCTATCCGACGACGAGCGATTACTCGCAGGTGTCGAAGGACTTCTCGCCCCGCGTGACCGTCAGCTACAAGGCGACGCCGCAGAACATGCTCTATGCGCTGTTCTCCAAGGGCGTGAAGAGCGCGCGCGCCGGTTACGTGACGGTGGGCGGTGTCACCCAGCCGGTCTATGCCGACCCGGAAAAGCTCTACAACTACGAGATCGGCAGCAAGAACAGCTTCTTCGGCGGCGCGCTGACGCTGAACCTTGCGGCTTTCTATGACGAGGTGAAGGACCAGCAGCTGGTCAGCACGCTGGAGCGCACCGTATCCGGCCAGACCGTAACCGTTTCGGCGGTAGGCAACGTCGGTTCCTCGCGCATCGTCGGCTTCGAGGCGGAGAGCAACTGGCGCGTGACCCCGCAGCTGACGCTGCGCGGCTCGGTCGGCTATGCCAAGCAGGAGTTCACCAATCCGAACCCGATCCTGATCAGCTCGGGCTCGACGGCGGGCTTCCCGGTGACGACGAACGGTTCGGTGGTGCTCGACGGGCTGACCCAGGCCAACGTGCCTTACTGGAACGGCTTCATCGGCGGCGAGTACCAGCTTCCCGAAGTCGGCGGCTTCCTGCCCTCGCTGCGTGTCGATGGCAGCTATCGCGGCAGCTACTTCGCCACGTTGTCGAACACGGTGAAGGTGCGTTCGGCCTGGACGGTCGATGCGCGGCTCAACCTGACCAGCGATTTGATCGACCTTGCGCTGTTCGGCCGCAACATCCTCAACAACCAGCGCGCGACCGGTTCGGGTCTTGCGGGTGCGACCGCGAGCTGCATGTTCATCGAGCGCGACACCGCGACGTATGGCACGAACCAGCAGTGCCTCTACGCCTCGGCGCCGCGTCCGCCGGAATTCGGCATGGAAGCGACGCTGCGCTTCTGATCTGACCCTGGAGGGGAGGGAAAGGCTGGGCGAGAAATCGCCCGGCCTTTTTCGTGGCCGAGGGGTTTGCAGCACCGGGTTTGCAGTAGTGCCACGCCGTCACCCTGAACTTGTTTCAGGGTCCATCGGGCAGTTGGTGCCGGAGTGCAGAACAGCAAATGGCACCGGCGGTTTATTGGTCCCGACGCAGCGTTTGCGGCGCAATGGACCCTGAAACAAGTTCAGGGTGACGAGGTGTTGGGGCGCGAGGTAGCCGCAAAAAATCCTCCCTGTCGCGAAGCGATGGGGAGGTGGCAGCCCGTTAGGGCTGACGGAGGGGGCCTGCTTATCCCCCTCCACCACCGCCTGCGGCGGCGGTCCCCCTCCCCGAGACAAGCTCGGGGAGGATTTTGCTTACGCCTTCCAGCTATCCAGAATCTCACCACCCGTCGCGAACCACACGTCGGCACGCGCCGCCAGCGTTTCCAGCAACGTCTCCAGCGAACCGATGCGATAGGGCAGGGCCATGATGTAAGGCGTCACCTGCAGTGGCAACATGCGCCCGCCACCTTCACGCGCCGCTTCGGCCGTCAGCCAGTCGGCAGCATCGAGCATCTGCTCCACGTAGCTGTCGGCCGAGTGCTGCTGCACCGTGATGATCTGGCGATCCGACAACTCGTGGTTGAGCGGAATGTTGACCAGTTCGCCTGCCTCGGTCGTCATGACGTAGGGCAGTTCGTCGTTCACCCAGTCGCAGCAGTAGGCGACGCCCGCCTCGGCGAGCAGGCGCGGAGTGGCGAAGCTCTGCGAACGGGCAATCGAGTGCCAGCCGCGCGGGCGGGTGCCGGTCGCCTTCTCCAGCGCATCGAGCGACTTCGCGATCAGCGCGCGCTCCTCGTCCTCAGGCAGGCCCGAGGCGATGGTGCCGTTCATGTCGGTCGAGTGCGCGATGATCTCGTGCCCGGCCGCAACCACGTCCGCCACCAGCGAGGGGTAGCGCTCGGCAATGGCGGCGTTGGTGGCGAAGGACGCATTCACGCCCGCCTTCGCGAAGGCGTCTAGCAGGCGGTAGACGCCCACGCGCGAACCGTACTCGCGCGAGGTGTAGTGGCGGTAGTCCGGGTAGGCCGTCTGCATGTGGCCGGGCGCGCGGAACGGCTTGTCATTCGGCGTGATCGGGAACCATTCGAGGCTGACGACGGGCCACACCGCCAGCGTCTTGCCCTCGGGCCATGCCACGGGCGGACGCTCGCGCATCGGCGACCAAGTGTAGAGATCGTGGTCGTAGCCTTCGCGGCGGCGCGGATATTCGAGGTAGGCGGGGTCGAGGCTCATGCGGCGTCTCCCACATTGGCGATCCAGTGATCTGCAATGTCGCCCGAGCGGGTGATCCATGCCCGGTCGTCTGCGGCGATGTGGCGCAGGACTTCCTCGAAGGGGCCGATGCGGTGGGGCTGGCCGATCAGGTACGAATGCAGCGGAATGCACATGACCGTGCCTGAAGGCTCGGCGGCAAGGCGCTCGTACTGGCGGATCAGCGTGTCGGCGTATTCGCGCGGGCTCATGTTGTAGACGAAGAAGCCGTAGTGGTCGTTGACCTCGAGGCTGTAGGGCATCGAGATCAGCCGCCCGCTGGTGGTGTTCACCGGCATCGGCTGGTCGTCGTGGTAGAGATCGCAAGTATAGGTCAGGCCATATTCGGCGATCAGGTCCAGCGTGCGCGGCGTGTGAGTGAGGGCGGGAGCGAGCCAGCCCTTGATCGTCTGCCCCGTGGCGTCGCGCACGGTGCGGATCGAATCCTCGATGATCGCGCGCTCCTGCGCCTCGTCCATGCCGTAGGAATAGCGGGTGTTGTAGATACCGTGGCTGAAGAACTCCCAGCCGCGCTGGCTGGCATCCTCGACCACGCGCGGGTGGTGCTGGCACAGCGCTACCGACAGCGAGACCGAGCCCGGGAAGCCGTGCTTGGTCATCACGTCGGCCATGCGCCAGTGGCTGACGCGGTTCGCGTGGTCGCGGTGGGAATAGCCGACGACGTCCGGGTGCGGCTTGGCCCACGATTTGCGGTGCGGGTTGGCCGGCGGATCAAGTTCGTAGAACTCGAGGTTGGGAGAGACCCAGACCGCCACCTTCTTGCCGCCCGGCCAGGCGAAGGGTGTGCGCCCGCGATAGGGAACGTAGTCGTAAAGGCCGGGATCGGATTCGCCCTCGCGCATCAGCGGGCCTCCAGCCAGTCGATCACGGTCTGCACTGGCTCGACATCGGCGTACTTGAGCTGCAGGTCGGTCAGGTTGGCGAAGTGGTAGCTCTCGTGCTTGTCCGCGCAAGTCTCGATCGGGACGATGGTGCGGTAGCCGCGGCTGAGCGAATCCACCGCCGTCGCGCGGATGCAGCCCGAGGTGGAGCCGCCGGTGATCACCACGGTATCGACCTTGTGCCAGATCAGCAGGCTCTGCAGCGGCGTCTCGAAAAAGGCCGAAGGCATGCGCTTCGTATAGATCATGTCTGCCGGGTCGATGGCGCAGCGGTCGTCGAAGGCGTGACGGCGGCTCTCGTACTTGATGTTCTGGAGCGAGTCCGGCGTGTTGGTGCGGGTGCCCCAGACGCCGGCGTCGGCGGCATCCTCGGCATAGGCCACGTGGGTCCAGATCACCGGCATGCCCTTGGAGCGGGCGAGGGCGGAGATCGTGTTGGTGTACTCGATCTGGCGCGGGTCGGTTTCGTAGGCGGTCTTGAACTCGTCGATCCGGGTATAGGCGTTCTGGAAGTCGACGTTGACGATCGCCAGCTTCTCGCCGAAGCCGAACTTCGTGCGGGCGGGGTTGGCCATCACCTGCTCGAAGAGTTCGCGCGCGGTCTTGTCCTCGCGGATCATGCGCGTGCCGACGATCTCACTCATTCTCGTGCTCCATTACCTGGCTACATGGCCCCACGGGGGGAGAGGTGCGCCCGATCGGGGCGCGGCCATAGGAGGGGCGGGCCGATTGTTCGCGACGCGAACACTGCCGCGCTCTCGCCCCCAGCGGACCTTGCGATTGCTGATTTGTACTGTAGGTATACCAAAATGACAGTCAAGACGGAACGCGACATGATTCAGGAAGGCGGCCTTCCTCTCTCGGGCATCAAGGTGGTTGAGTTCTCCCACATGGTGATGGGACCCTCCACAGGTGTCGTTATGGCCGACCTGGGTGCCGTTGTGGTCAAGGTCGAGCCCATCGGCGGCGACCGTACCCGCAAGTTGCTCGGCTCGGGCGCGGGCTACTTCCCGATGTACAACCGGAACAAGCAGAGCATCGCCATCGACCTCAAGTCGCCCGAGGGCGTCGCGGCGGCAAAGCGGCTGGTCGATCAGGCCGACGTGCTGATCGAGAACTTCCGCCCCGGCGCGCTCGCCAAGCTGGGCCTCGGTCCGGACCACTTCGCGCAAAGCAATCCCGGCCTCATCTACTACTCCGCCAAGGGCTTCCTGACCGGCCCTTACGAGAACCGCGCCGCGCTGGACGAAGTGGCGCAGATGATGGGCGGCCTCGCCTACATGACCGGCCCCAGCGGCCGTCCCTTGCGCGCGGGCGCCTCGGTGATCGACGTGACCGGCGGCATGTTCGGCGTGATCGGCATCCTCGCCGCGCTGGAGCAGCGCCACCGTACCGGCAAGGGCGCGGTCGTGCGCTCCTCGCTTTACGAGACCACCGCGTTCCTCGTCGGCCAGCACATTGCGCAGCTTGCCGTCACCGGCAACGCGGCGCGCCCGATGCCGGAGCGTATCTCGGCCTGGGCGATCTACGACGTGTTCGAGACGGCGCGGCCCGAGGAGCAGGTCTTCATCGGCGTCGTCAGCGACGGCCAGTGGCAGGCTTTCACGAAGACGTTCGGGCTGGACGACCTCGCCGCAGACCCGGCGCTGGCGGAGAACAATGCCCGCGTGCTCGCCCGCGAAGCCCTGCTGCCGCGCGTGCGCGAACTGGCGAAGGGCTTCACGCGCGAAGCCCTGCTGGCGAAGCTGGAGGAAAGTGGCGTCGCCTTCGCGCCGATCGCCCGTCCGCAGGATCTGCTGGAAGACGCGCACCTCAACGCCAACGGCGCGCTGGTGGACCTGACGCTGACCGACGGCCGCTCGGTGCGCCTGCCCGCGCTGCCGGTCGAGATCGACGGTGTGCTCCCCGGCGTGCGCCATGACCTGCGCTCGCCCGGTGAAGACAGTGAGGACGTGCTCGGCGGCTGGGGCTTCGGCGCGGACGAGATCGAAGCGCTGCTCGCCTCGGGTGCGATCGAGGGGCTTCGCGAACCGGCGGATAGCGCGGCGAAATGACTGAAGGGCCGCTCACGCTCGCCGAGAAGATCTGGAGCGCGCACCGCGTCATGACGCTGGAAAGCGGCGCGGAAGTGATCGCCATCGACCGCCTGTTGCTGCACGAGCGGACCGGCGGTGTCGCGCTGAAATCGCTGGAGGAAGCGGGCCGCACGGTCATGCACCCCTCGCGCGTGTTCGCGACGATGGACCACATCGTCGATACTTTCCCCGGCCGCACCGACAAGACGCTGATGCCGACCGGCACCGCGTTCATCGTCTCCACGCGCGAGAGCGCGAAGCGCCACGGCATCACCCTGTTCGACATCGACGACCCGCGGCAGGGCATCGTCCACGTCGTCTCGCCCGAGCAAGGGATCATCCTGCCCGGCGCGATCCTTGTCTGTCCGGACAGCCATACCTGCACGCAAGGGGCCTTCGGTGGCCTCGCATGGGGCATCGGTTCGTCGGAGGCGGAGCATGTGCTGGCGACGATGACGCTGCGCATGAACCGCCCGCCGGACATGCGCGTGACCATCGACGGTGTGCTGGGGGAGGGCGTCACCGCCAAGGATCTCGCGCTGCACCTGATTGCCGCGCTCGGCTCGAACGGGGCCAAGGGCCATATCATCGAGTTCGCAGGGAGCGCGGTGCGTGCGCTGGACATGGAAGCGCGCATGACGCTGTGCAACATGGCGACCGAGATGGCCTGCGCGGGCGCGGTGATCGCGCCGGATGACAAGACGTTCGACTGGCTCGAAGGCCGCCCTTATGCGCCCAAGGGCGAGGTTCGCGAGCAGGCGATCGCCGCATGGCGCGCGCTCTACAGCGACGAGGGTGTGGTCTTCGCGACCGAGCATCGCTTCGATGCCGCCGAAGTCCGCCCGATGGTGACATGGGGCAACAGCCCGCAGCACGCCGCACCGCTGGGCGCGCCAGTCCCGGCCGATGCCTTGAGCAAGGCAGACCAGCAGCGCGCAGTCGAGTACATGGCGGTGACGCCGGGTGAGCCGGTCGCGGGCCTGCCGATCGATGCGGCGTTCATCGGATCGTGTACCAACAGCCGCATCTCCGACTTGCGCCGCGCCGCCGCGATCCTCAAGGGGCGCAAGGTCGCCGAGGGCGTCAAGGCGATCTGCGTGCCGGGCTCCACCCAGGTCAAGGCTGCCGCCGAGGCCGAGGGGCTGCACGAGGTCTTCCTCGAAGCCGGGTTCGAATGGCGCGAGGCGGGTTGCTCGATGTGCTTCTTCGCAGGCGGCGAGAGCTTTGCCCCGGAAGCGCGCGTGATCAGTTCCACGAACCGCAATTTCGAGAGCCGACAGGGGCCGAACACGCGCACCCATCTGGCCTCACCCGAGACGGTGGCGGCCTCGGCCATCGCCGGGCGCATCGCTCTGGTTTCGGAGATCGCGGCATGACCCCGCTCGTCACGCTTGAATCCAGGGCGGTGCCGCTGCTGCGCGACAACATCGACACCGACGCGATCATCCCCTCGCGCGAGATGCGTTCGGTGTCGAAGGACGGCCTTGCCGATGGACTCTTTGCGGGCTGGCGTTACACCGCCATCGGCGGGCGCGAGATCGATCCGACGTTCGTGCTCAACCAGCCGGAGAGCAAGGGCGCGCAAATCCTGCTCGGCGGCTCCAACTTCGGCTGCGGTTCAAGCCGCGAACATGCGGTATGGGCGCTGGCCGAGTACGGCTTCCGCGTCGTCATCGCGCCGTCGTTCAGCCCGATCTTCCAGGGCAACTGCATCCGCAACGGCATCGCCCCCATCGTCCTCCCGCGCGAGGCGGTGGAGCAGATCGCGGCAGGCTTCGCGGACGGCACCCCGGTCACGATCGACATGCCGTCATGCGAAGTTCGCATGGGCCTTGCGGTGTTCCCGTTCTCCATGGAGGACGAGGCGCGCACGATGCTGATCGAGGGCGCGGACGCCATCGAACTCACCCTGCGCCACCGCGCCGAGATCGAGGGCTTCTTCGCCCGCGACGCCGCCGTGCGCCCGTGGATATATCTGGCCGACTGACGGCCAGCCACGATTTC
This sequence comes from Novosphingobium resinovorum, assembly GCF_001742225.1. Classification (NCBI taxonomy): domain Bacteria; kingdom Pseudomonadati; phylum Pseudomonadota; class Alphaproteobacteria; order Sphingomonadales; family Sphingomonadaceae; genus Novosphingobium; species Novosphingobium resinovorum. The sequence goes on from NZ_CP017076.1 coordinate 1,024,701, forward strand.
CGCTTGCTAATTGATATAATACTATATCAATATCGGCAAAAGAGCCCTCCGGGGCCTATCAGGATCGAGGGCTCATGACACTCCTGCGCTGCGCCACCCATACCGTCAGCAACGTCGCCGAAGTGGCGGAGCGCTATGCACGCTGGCTCGACTACGCGGTGGTCGAGCAGGGCGTCGTCAGCGAAGACCTCGCCGCGCTGTGGCAGGCACCTTCCAGCGCGGGCAAAGCCTACGTGCTGATGCGCCCGGCTTCGGGTTCGGACGTGTTCCTGCGCTTCGTCGAAGGCGACGCGGTGCCGGACTATGCGCCGATCCGCACTTACGGCTGGGCCGCGATCGAGATCTGCGTCACCGACGTCGAGGCCGTCAACGAGCGCATGCTGGCCTCGCCCGACTTCGAGGTGATCGGCCCGCCCAGGCCGCTCGACGGCTTCCCCACGGTCAAGCCGATGCAGGTGCGCGGACCGGACCTCGAGACGGTCTACCTTACCGAAATCCGCGTCAATGGTGCGGAACACGGGTTGCCGACGCCGCGCTCGCTGGTCGATCGGCCGTTCATCCTCGTGCTTGCCTGCTCGGACCTGCAGGCCTCGATCGACTGGGTACGCGACGTGCTGGGCTTCGACATGATTGATCCCGTCTCGATCCACTATTCGATGATCTCGCTCGCCTTCGACCTGCCGGAAGGCGAGAAGGTGGCGCTGGTCACCGCGAAGTACGAGGGCGAGACGTTCCTCGAACTCGACCAGTATCCGCAGGCCGCGACGCCGCGTCCGCAAGTGGAAGGCGCGCTGCCGCCGGGCGTATCGATCTGCACCATCAACGTGCCCGACTTCGCCCGTCTCGAAGGCCACTGGGCCGTGCGTCCCGAGGTCCGCGAAGGGGCGCTCTACAACGGCGCGAAAGTCGGCCTGCTGCGCATGCCCGACGGCGCGTTGCTGGAGGTGATCGAAGGCGGCCGCGTCCTCTGACGCCCAAATCCTGAGGGGAATGCCATGACGATCGTGAAGCGCGGGTTCGCCGATGTTGCGCACGGCCAGATCCACTACCGCCATGCGGGCGCAAGCGAAGACCTGCCGCTCGTCATGCTCCACGCCTCGCCGGGCAGCTCGCGCCAGCTGGTGCGGCTGATCGAGGACCTCGGCGTCAAGCGCCACGTCATCGCACCCGATACGCCCGGCAATGGCGACAGCCCCGCCCTGGCCCGCGAGGAAACCACCGTGGTCCGGCTGGCCGAGGCTATGCTCGGCTTCCTCGACGCGATGGGGCTGGAGCGGGTGGACCTTTACGGTTCGCATACCGGCGCCTGCATCGCGGCCGAACTGGCGATCCTCGCACCCGACCGTGTACGCGGCGTAGTGCTCGACGGGGTCAGCACCTTCACGGCCGAGGAACTGGAAGACATCCTCGCCAACTACGCCTTCCCGTTCGAGCCGGACATCAACGGCGCCTATCTGGTCAACCTGTTCCAGTTCTGCCGCGACCAGTACATGTTCTTCCCGTGGTACAACCGCACCCGTGCCGGTCGCCGCGACAACGGCATGGGTGCGCCCGGCGACCTCCACGCCTGGGCGACCGAGGTGATGAAGGCGCACGATACCTACCACTTCAACTACCGCGCCGCATTCCGCTGGAACGGCTTCGACCGCCTGCCCCTGCTGACGCGCCCGGCGCTGTTGCTGGCGGGTGAGAACGACCCGCTGATCGACCAGACCCGCGACTTGTCCGCCGTGGTGCCCACCGGCAGCTATGTCGAACTGGCGCGCTTCGACGATCCCGCCTTCGCCTCCGGTCGCCTCAGCGCGATGCAGGCCTTCTTCGCATCCGCCCAATAAGAGAGAGAACAACACCGTGATCGGCGCATCGCTTCTTGTCCTGCTGCACGTCCTCATTCCGGTCTACTGGCTCGGGGGTGACCTTGGCGCCTTCTACGGTTCGACTTTCATGGTCGATCCCAAGCGCTCCGTAGCCGAGCGGATGATGGCGCTCAAAATCCTCAACAACATCGACATGGCGCCGCGCACCGCGCTGATCATGGCCTTCCCCACCGGCTTCACGCTGGTCTGGCAGCGCGGCTGGGTGGAGATCGCCGACGCATGGGTGATCGCGGCCTGGGTCGTGGGCCTCGCCTGGCTGGCGCTGGCGTGGATCGTCCATCTCAAGCACGGCCCGGCCGGTGCGACGTACAAGAAGCTCGATCTTGCGATCCGTTACGTCGTCGTCTTCGCGCTCTGGGCCGCGGCGATGCTGGCGCTTTCCAAGGAGATCGAGTTGCCGCTGTTCATCGCGCTCAAGTGCCTCGTGCTCGGCTCCTGCGTCGCGCTCGGGCTGCTGGTGCGTCGCCAACTGGTGCCGCTGTTTGGAGCCATCGTGCAGATGCGTGACCACGGCCCGACGCCCGAAAGCGACCGCGTGATCGCGCAAGTCAACGGCCGCGCGCGGATCAGCGTCATCACCATCTGGGTGCTGGTCCTGACCGCCAGCTTCCTCGGCATCGCAACGCCCGTCTAAAGGCCCCCTTCAAGGAGAGAGACTCATGCAGCAGCACCGGAGAATCACCGGCAAGATCCTCTACACCTCGCGCAAACCCGGCCGCGAAGGTCAGGAGCGCGGGCGCGAGGACTTCGTGTTCACCGTCCATAGCGATGGCAAGCGCTCCATGCGCGCGATCTGCGAGATCGACGAGCCGGCACCCACCGTGCTTCGCGACATCACGTATTCTCTCGACGAAAACGACATGCCGATGGACTGCTTCGTGCGCCTGACCATCGGCGACGCGTTCATGGGCTCGGGCCTGTTCATGATCCGCGACGGCTATGTCGAGTGCGAGAGCTACGGCCCCTCGATCGGCCGCCTGTCGCAGAAGGTGAAGATCGAAGGCGCGTTCGACGGCTTCGGCACTCACCCGATCGCGGGCGATGCCTACATCACCAAGAAGATGGACCGCTCGCGCGGGCCGCACACCCGTTCGTTCCGTACATTCCTGCCCTCACCCGACCACCGCGGCGCGACGCCGCCGATGGTCTCGGAGGTCAATATCCACCTCGCTTACGTGGGCGAGGAGACGGTGACGGTGAAGGCGGGCACCTTCGACTGCTTCCACTACAAGTTCACCGATCCGGACGGCGGCATGGCCACGACCAACGGCGGCCACCCCGACTACGACGTGTGGGTGACGGCGGACGACGATGCGGTCTTCGTGCAGGGTGGCGTCGGCGGCTACATGCAGACCTGGTACGAACTGGTCGAGTTCGAGCGCAGCTGATTGGGTGTGGGGCGCGGCGGCTGATGTCGCCGCGCCACGCCGCCGGGGGCTTCGACAAGCTCAGCCTGAGCGGGGATCAAACCTCTCAACTCCGCTCAGGCTGAGCTTGTCGAAGCCCCATCGGCCTTAATACACCGGAGCGTTATCCAGCGGACGCAGCCATTCGGCAGGCGTCCCCTCCGGCGCCACCGGCGCATATGCCGCCCCGATCGGCAGCGGCTTGAGATCGTCCGACCACTGGTTCACCACCCGGTTCGAGCCCGGCGAGCGCATGATCTGCAGGAACCCGGTTTCCGAGACATGCGGTCCGTGGACGATATTCGGCGGACGGAAGAAGTAGGCCCCCTGCCGCATGCGGCCTTCGGGCGCCCACATCTCGCCCTGCAGCATGAAGGCTTCCTCGCAGTGGTGGTGCGTCTCGGTGGGGAGATGGGTTTCATCGGGCACGCCGTGCGGCAGGCCGGTGAGCAGGAAGGTGCGCCCGCTGTCGTTCGGGCCGAGCCGCAGCACCTTGCGGGCAAGCCGCAGGTGCCCGAGTTTCGGATCGTAGGTCGAGGTATCCCAAGGCATCCGCGCGGTATCGATGGCGATGGCATCGGCGCATTCTGCATGGGCGTTCGGATCATCGAGTGCGTGCCTGAAGACCAGAAGCGTCGCGCCGTCCTGCGACGAAACAGCACCGAGGCCGTTGCCTTGCGGGATGAAGCCGTAGGCATGTCGCGCGCAGGGCAGTTCGTCCACCGTCACGGAGCCGTCCAGCACGAAGTACTCGAAGGCAGGCTCCCCGGCCGTGCGTGGCCCCGACACGAAACCGGGCGGCAGCCGCACGATCAGCGTGGCGTCGGTGCTCAGCGGATCGTAGCTGAGCAGCTTTTCCAGAACGCCGTCCGGCCGTTCGCGCCAGTCGACGTTCTGGGTCTGGATGAACTCGATGTGCGGCCGGGCCATCGTTGCTTCACCCCAGTTCCAGCGCGCCGGGGTTCATGCGCATGTCCGGGTCGAGCGTGCGTTTCACCCCTTCCAGCAACGCCCGCGATTCCGGCCGCAGGATCGAGGCATAAGGATATGTCCGCCCGATCTGGTTCGAGGCTGCACCATGGCGCGCGAACACCGCGACGATCTCCTGCCGCAGCCGCATGACCAGCGCCCGCGCCGCTTCGTTGGCAGGAGGGCGGGGCAGATCGCGCAGGGCCTTGGCGCTCAGGGTCGCCTCGTGCATCGGCAGCCATTCGTCGTGCCAGTTGAATACCGGCTCGTAGCTGAAGGCATGGTTGCCCATGATCGTGATCAGGCGTGAGACGACCACGCCGCTCTCGCGCAGCGCATCGGCATTATCTGCCAGCAACTGCTCCAGATCGTCCACCAGAGCCTTGGCCTGGCTGTGCGGCACCTTGCCGTTGAGCGCGACCCAGCGGTCTCCCGTCGCCCCCAGCACCGCGTCGAGGGGCGAGAACATCTCCGCCCGCCCGGCCTTGGGGATGGAGTTGGGCAGTTCCCTGCCGCCCAGCTTCGCCGCGATCTGGCGAGCGGCGCCCATATCCTCGTCCACGCTCGCGCGGCTGCGACCGGCAAGGACGAGGTGCAGCGAGAAGCAGCCCTCCTCGATGAAGTCGCGCCCTGCCAGCGCCAGCTTGGCGCCCGCTTTGAGGCCGCGCAGCAGGCCCTGTTCCTGCGCCACGACCTTGCCCAGCGTCTTTACGTCGCGGATCAGGTCGGACGGGGCGGCGAGTGCTTGCCGCGTCTTGTCCGGGTCCATGACATAGGCGTCCTCGGCCAGTTCAGCGCGCCCGATCTCGCAGATCGCGGCGATGGCGGCGTCACGGTCGGGGAAGCCGAACGAGAGGAAGTCGGTGTGCGCGGGCTTGCGGATCATGCGCAGGCTGGCCTTGCACTTGATGCCCAGCGCGCCCGCGTCGTGGATGAACAGCCCCGTGGTGTCCGGGCCGAAACTGCGCAGGAAGGGCTTGGGCGCATTCGCCACTGCCTTCTGCCCGGTGTGGACGACCGCGCCGTCCGCTGTGACGACCTCCAGCCCGAGCACGATGTCCGCCGAAGTGCCATAGCGCGCGGTGCCGAGGAACAGCGCGCCGTTGGAGAGCCCACCGCCCACTGTCGCGCCCCGGCCGGAGAACGTGCCGAAGAACGGCAGGCGCAGGCCCTTCTCCTGCAGCGCTTCATAAAGCTGAAGCCATGTCACGCCCGGCTCGACGGTGACGACCATGTCTTTTTCGTCGATGGAGAGGATGCGGTTCATCCGCCGCAGGTCCACCGCGACCCAGTCGGCCCCGCTGCCGACGTAGCCGCCGACATAAGTAAGGCCGCCGCCGCGCGGCATCAGCGGCATTCCGGTGGGTGCGATGCGGCGCACGGCCTCGACCAGCTGCGCCTGATTCTCCGGCCGGATCACCAGACGGCAACGCCCGGCGCGGCCGAGCAGGTCGGAGGAGTGCAGCTCGATCGATGCCTCGTCGCTCAGCAGACCCTCGGGGCCGAGGATCGCGGAAAGGTCGCGCTCCAGCGCGTCGTCGATCGTGTTTGCGAAAGCCATACTATTCCCTCTCATTCGCGATCACGGCCTCGCGGAACGCGCCGCGTCCCACGGCCAGCGTGAGCGCGGCGGCCGTGCCGCAGCCGAAGAAGACGATGCCCAGCGCCCAGGCTATGCCGCCCGGGCCGGTAAAGACGGTGTCGGACAGGAACCCGACGATGAAGTTGCCCGCCGTCAGCGCGATCAGGCCCGAGCAGATCGTGTGGATCGCCATGACCTGCCCGCGCAGCCGGTTGGGCGTCATCGCGGAGATGCCCGAATAGACGCCCGAGATGTTCCAGTTCAGGAACAGCGCATTGAGCGCGTAGAACACCAGCGCCATCCAGCCTGACGGCACGAGGCAGGCGGCGGTGCCGAACAGCACCATCGAGGCCGCGCAGCCCATCGCCGCCAGTACCGGCGCGTCGCGGTGGCCGCGCTTCAGCAGCCACGCGATCACCCAGCCGCTGTTCACGGCTGCAAAGGCGCTTACCGGAAAGCCCACGGCGCCCAGTGCATAGCCGGTATGCGCCGCGTCCCAGCCGTGCGCGCGGATGAACAGTGCGGGGAACCACCCGACGATGGCATAGACGCAGACAAGGTTCATGACCGTGCCGATCAGGAAGCAGCCGTAGGCTACCGGGCGCTGCGCAAACAGGCTCAGGATCGGCCGCAGGCTGATGCTGGTGACTTGCGTATCGAGGCCCTTGCGCGAAGGTTCGCGCACGCTCGCCAGGATGATGAGGGCGAGGACGAGACCGGGCAGTCCACAAAGGATGAAGACGATCTGCCAGGGCATATGTGACCCGAACAGCGAAGGCAGCCCCGCGATGAGCGCGTCGGCCCAGCGGATGAACAACCCGCTCAGCGCCATCGCCGCTGCCGTCCCGATCGAGCTGCCCACCACGAACACGCCGTAAGCGCGCGGGCGCTCGGTCGGCGCGAAGTAGTCGGCGATGAGCGAGGTCGCGACCGGCACCAGCGCCGCCTCTCCCACGCCCACCATCATGCGGGCAAGGAACAGTTGCTCGAAGTTGGAGGCGAAGGAGCAGCAGATCGTCGCGAGGCTCCACACCGCGAGGCCCCCGACCAGCACCGGCACGCGGCGTGAACGGTCGCAGAGCATGCCCAGCGGCAGACCGAGCAGGCTGTAGACCATGCTGAAGGCCATGCCCTGCAGCAGACCGAACTGCGTGTCGCTGAGGTGGAGGCTGCGCTCCAGCGGCTCTATCAGCAGGGCGATGGAGACGCGGTCGAGGATCGCCAGCGCATAGGCCAGCGTCAGCAGTGCGATCACGTACCAGGCGTATCTTCGTGCCGGCCAGACGTCCTGCGGCGCGCCGGGCGTCACGCCGCGCTCTCCGTTTCGGCGATCGCCGAGGTGAGGAACTGGGCGACCACTACGGCGGCTTCGGTGATGGTATCGGGGCGGTCGGTCGTCGCATGGCCGAGGCGCGGTGCGGCGGCGTAGAACGGGTCGTGCTCGCGCGTGAACACCAGCATCGGGCATCGGGTGACGGGCGGGGTGTCGGCAATCGACAGCGCGGCGTTCATGGCGTCGCCGTAGTGCGCGGGCTGCTTGATCACGCCCAGCAACGCGCGATGCAGCGCCTCGCCGTCGAGCGTGGGCTCGGTCTTGCGTTGCGCTGCGATCGTGCCTGAATGCCAGGGCCACTGCACTTGCCCGTCGCGCAGCATGTGCCAGGCGCGGTGGAGGTGTCCTCCGGCCATGTCGAAGGCCAGCGGCGGGCACAGGGCTGCGGGATCGGCGGGCCTTTCGGGCGCACCGTCGAGGATCAGCTGCCCGACCATGTCCGGCCGCGCCTCGGCAAAGGCGAGCGCGAGGTAGGAGGCGGGGCCGACCGCCAGCACGTCCACCTTGCCGCCGAGTTGGGCGGCAAGCGTCGTCAGCGTCGCGAGGTAGCCGGCGGCCGAGGGATCATCCAGCGCCTCAGATTCGCCGAAACCGGGCAGGTCGGGGACTACGGTATCGTGCGTGGCGCAAAGCGCGTCCTGCCACTGCATCGCGGACAGCGTGGAGGATGCTTCAAGGATGAGCACAGGACGGCCACCCTCCGGTCCACGGTGCCGGACATGAATCTGCCCCTCTTCGTACGCGACATAGCCGGTGGAGGAAGGCGCGGTGACAGGCACATCCGATGCCGACGCATCGGTAAGGCGGGCCAGCAGCCATTCTCCCCATGCCGTCCGGTCGCTTTCGAGGCGTTCGATGCTGAGGGCCGGGTTCTCCGCCACCGGAATGCGGTCGAGGTAGCCGTAGAGCACGTCGTCGCGGCGCGCGGCAACCAAGGTCGGCACCGTGATCGCCCGGAGGGCCGGGCCGCAGTCGTAGCGCATCGCGGCGGCATAGGCGCCGAAGTAATTCGGCCCCGCGCTGAACAGGTCGATGGTGTATTGCTCGATCCATTCGGGCGAGGGCGTTTCCATCGCCATGCGGCTGGCGGCGGTCGTGGCGAACCACGGGAACCAGCGTAGCATGTCGCGCGTGCGGGTCCACTCCGCGGCGATGTAGGCGCCATGCGCGTCGATGGTGAAGGGGCGCATGTAGGCATCGACGAAGGCAGCCGGGGCCAGCGTTTCCGGGAACGACAGTCCGTCGAGGATCAATGCGGGCGGACGCCCCGAAGAGGCCGCATATTCCAGCGCGATCTTGGCGCTGGTATGGGTCGCGTAGATCGGCGCATCGGCAAGGCCAAGGACCTTCAGCGCATCGCCCAGCGCCGCCGCGAAATCGTCGATCGTGGGGGTTTCGACGCCGAGCGGGTCGGAATTGCCATAGCCCGGCGTGTCGAGCGCGAAGACTCGGAAATGCGGCGCCAGCAGCCGCATCGTACCCAGATGCAGGCGCGAGGATCGCGGCGAATCGTGCAGCAGGACGACAGGCTTGCCTTGCCCCGCCTCGCGCAGATGAACGCGCCGTCCCCGGACGTCGACGTAGCGCCGGGCGATCCTCAAGGATGGGGCGGCGGCGATAGGTTGCCGGGAGGACATGACGCTGCGACCCTCATTTTGATATAGACATATATCTATTCGTGATCGATAAAAATCGGGTTGTCCAGCCCGGAGATCGAACCGAGTGAAGATGCGCCAGAGTGACTTTTCGCGGCCTGCCCCCCGACCCGACGACCCGCGAGGGTGGGCGGTGGTGGTCGCCGCGATGGTCGGGGTGGCGCTGGGGCTGAGCCCGATCCCGTTCTACACGATCGGCATGCTCGCCCCGCAGCTTTCCGCCGAATTCGGCTGGAGTTTCGCGGCGCTGATGGCCAGCATCACGGTGCAGTCGGGCGTCGTCATGGTCGCCAGCCCGCTCGCCGGGATCGCCATCGACCGGTTCGGCGCGCGGCCCGTGGCGCTCGTCTCGCTGCCGCTGTTCGGGCTCTCTTTCATGAGCCTCGCACTCAGCAACGGGTCGCTGACTTTGTACTATGCGCAATGGGTAATCATGGCGGTGCTCGGCGTCGGCACCCTGTCCGCGACGTGGACGCGGGTGGTGACGCAATGGTTCGACAAGTGGCGCGGCATGGCGCTGGGCCTTGCGAGTTGCGGCACCGGCATCACCGGATTCATCATCAAGCCGCTCTGCGCCCACCTGATCGAGACGCATGGCTGGCGCACGGCCGTGGTGGTGGTCGGCTGCTTGCCCATCGTCGTCGGCGTGCCCGTGGTGGCGTTGCTGTTCCGCGAGATGGCGCGGGGCGCGGCGGCTTCGGACAAGCCGGTCGAAGTCGCGGAGGAGGTCGTCCAGTCCGGCCTGACGCTGGCCGAGACGGCGCGCGACCGGCGGCTGTGGATCATGGCGGGGGCCTTCCTGTTCATCGCCTTCGCCCTCACCGCGCCGACGCCCAACCTTGAGAACATCCTCAAGACCCGCGCTTTCACGCTCCCGCAAATCGGCGAGATCACCGCCGCCTTCGGGCTTTCGGTCATCGCCGGGAGACTGATCGGCGGCTGGCTGCTCGACCGTTTCTGGGCGCCGCTGATCGCCCTCGTCATCCTCGCGTTCCCGGCAATCGGCTGCTGGCTGCTGACGAGTTTGGCGCTGTCGCCGCTCATCGCGACGCTGGCCGTGATCTCGCTCGGGTTCGGTGCGGGGTTCGAATTCGACCTGCTCGCCTACCTGATCAGCCGCTTCTTCGGGCAGCGTCACTACGGGGCGATCTATGGATGCTTCTATGCCGTCATCGCTTTCGCGGGCGGTCTGGGGCCGGTCGTCTTTGGATATGTCTTCGACAGGATTGGCGATTACACGATTGCCCTGAGGTCGGGCTCGGCCTGTCTGGTTGTCGGCGCCGTACTGCTCCTCGCCATGGGCGCTTATCCAAAACTGTCAGAAAAATAACGATATTATCGGCTCCTGTGACTTCCGTGCCCCAGCGCAGAGGTAAATCGACACGAGATCGATTTGGCGGGTTGACACAAAGCGCAATCTATTATGTCATCAATGCATAACAAATAAAGATCGCAGCGGCGGCGGCAGGATGCGCCCGCGTTCCAAGGTTTCAGGACAGAAAATGAGGAGTCGTCATGCTTGATTCGACGAGGTGTATTCGTGCGCGCGCTCTGGGCGCCGCCGCACTGCTGGCCATCACCGCCACCACGGCCCATGCACAGGACGCGCAGGCCACTGATGCGCCGCAGGCAAGTGGAAATCTCGGCAGCGACATCATTGTCACCGCGCAGCGCCGTCCCGAGCGTCTGCAGGACGTCCCGGTCGCCGTCACCGCCTTCAGCGAAGAGATGATCCGTAACCTCAACCTGAACGACGCAATCAAGACCGCGCAGATGGTGCCGGGCATGATCGCCACGCACAACGCAGGGCTGGGCACCGCCAACGCCTACTACCTGCGCGGCCTCGGCAACAGCCAGTCGGTCGCGACTTTCGATCCGCCGGTCGGCACGTATGTCGACAACGTCTACGTCGCGCGCCAGAACGCCAACAACTACCAGTTCTTCGACGTCGACCGCGTGGAAGTGCTCCGCGGACCGCAGGGCACGCTGTTCGGCCGCAACACCACCGGCGGCGCCGTCTCGGTGATCATGAAGAAGCCGTCGGACCGGATGGGCGCCAAGTTCGAGGCGACCTACGGCTCCTATGACCGCGTCACCGCCAAGACCACCGTGGACCTGCCGGTGAGCGAGCGCGTGCTGACGAAGTGGTCCGCCTACTACGTCTACGACAAGGGCTACCTCAAGAACGTCACCACCGGCGACCGCCTCAACGGCGAGCGCAACTACGGCTTCCGCGGCGACGTGCGCTTCCTGCCGACCGACGACCTGACCATCGATCTGTCGGGCGAGTACACCCGCAACACCGGCACCTACCTTGGCGTCTACGCCGCGCCGGGCGCGTCGGATCGCTACAAGACGACGACCACGCCGGATTTCTACAACACCCGCAATGCCTTGCCCGAAGGCAACTGCAAGGGCGACCCGGTCAACATCCTGCTGACCACGGTGACCGGCAACTGCTCGCTGACCGACAGCTACGCGACGACCGCTGACGTCAATTGGAACACCGATGCCGGCAACCTCGAACTGATCGCGGGCTATCGCGAGCAGGAGCAGGGCTACATCAACAATTACAACGGCACGACCACCAACGTCTACGCCGCCTACATCCTGGCCGACAAGATCAGGAACCATCAGGTTTCGACCGAACTGAAGTGGACCGGCGAAGCATTCGACGACAAGTTGAAGTACGTTGCCGGCGTGTTCTACCTGCGCGAAGTGAACCATCTCGCTTCGGCCGACTTCCAGGGTTCGGCGACGGCTACCGCGTTCAATCTCCTGCAGGATCGCCATTTCCGCCAGCAGGTGGAGACCGTCGCTGGTTACCTCCAGGGCGACTACGAGGTCGTGCCCGACCTGACCGTGACCGTGGGTGCGCGCTACACCTACGAGAAGAAGAGCATCGAGTACTTCGATTCCGAGCGTTTTCCCGGCTTCGGCTTCAACAGCGCCGACGTGCGCGCGGCAGGCATTCCGCTCAAGCTGACGCAGAACCGCGTGACCCCGCGCTTCGCGATCAACTACAAGCTCTCGCCCTCGGTCATGCTCTATGCTTCGGCGACGAACGGCTTCAAGTCGGGCGGCTGGAACGGCAACGCCGCCGTCGCGACCCGCGTGCTGGCGTTCGAGCCGGAAGTCACGTGGTCCTACGAAGGCGGCGTGAAGTCGGAACTGTTCGACCGCAAGGTACGCATCAACCTCAACGGCTACTACGCCCGCACCAAGAACCTGCAGATCACCTCGGGCATCGTCCCGCCGGGTGAGACGGTGATCGTCAGCCTCGCGCGCAATGCCGGTACGCTGGTCGACTACGGCCTGGAGTTCGAGACCGTCTTCGCGCCGGTGCGCAATTTCGAATTCTTCGCCAACGGTTCGCTGTCGCATGGCGAGTATTCGTCGGTCGTGATCCTGCCGGGCGTGTCGCAGGCGCTGCAGATTTCCACCGATACCCGGCCGGTGCGTACGCCGACCTTCCAGTTCACCGGCGGCGCGACGTACACGATCCCGGTCGACGCGCTGGACGGCGACATCAAGCTGATCGGCTCGTACCGGCACAATTCCTCGTACTATATCGCCGTGCTGAACACGGCGGCGGCCCCGCGCGAGGACTTCGTGGACCTCAAGGTCTCGTACGAGAAGACCGACGGCAGTTTCGGCGCGTCGTTCGGCGTGACCAACCTGACCAAGCAGGAGACGATCACCGCGAACTTCCTCTCGCTGTTCCCGGGCGATCCGCGCCGCTTCACCGGCAGCGTCTGGTTCAAGTTCTGAGGAGAGTCCTTTGGGAAAATGCCCTGCGGGGCATTTTCCTCGCGGCCGGTGCCGCGAAATCCGCCCTTGGCGGATTTCCAAACTAGGTGATCAGCAAGGGGCGCTTCGGTGCCCCTTTTTCTTGCCCGACTTTTTCGCCTGCCGAATTTGCCGTTGCGCGGGCAATTGACTTAACTACGCGAGGTTTGACGATCAGGCTCGCGCAGTCCCGCGCGGGTGCAGTCTTGAATGTTCGGGAGTATCGGGGTGGTCGATCGCGACGCTGCAGTGCCGCTCTATTATCAGATCTACCTGCAACTGCGTGACGAGATCCTGAGCGGTCAGCGCCCTTTCGGCAGCGCTATGCCCACCGAGCACGAACTGGCCGAACTCTTCGGCGTGTCGCGCATCACCGCGCGCAGGGTGCTGAACGAACTGGCCGAGCAGCGCTATGTCGAGCGCAAGCGGCGGCTGGGCACCACGGTCATCTTCAAGTCCCCCGCCAAGCCGATCGAGGCGGACATCGACCAGGCGATGGACTCGCTGATGGCGCTGGGTAGCGGCACCACCGTCAATGTGATCGAGGTCAACCGCGAGAAACCCAACCCCACCGTCGCCGCCGCGCTGCAGGTCGATGCGGGGGAGGACGTGATCCGCGCCGTGCGTATCCGCTATCTGGACGGGACGCCGATCGGCTATGTCGTCAGTTATGTGCCGGGCGATCTGGCCGGGCTGATCACGCCGGGCAATCTTGGCAAGGGGCCGATCCTGCAGCTGCTGGCTGATGCCGGCTACAAGGCGGTCCATGCGGACCAGACCATCGGCGCGCTTCAGGCCGATCCCAAGCTGGCACAGGCGCTGGAGATCGCCCCGCTCGCCGCGCTGCTGCGGATCAGCCGCACCAGCTACGATGCGAACGAGCGGCCCTTCCTGCTGACTTTCGCGCATTACCGCTCGGACAAGTTCACGATCCGGCTCGATCTTCACGGAACCCGCTACGCGGTCAATTGAGCGACCCAATTCGGTCATAGCGCGCTTGCGCACCGATATTGTTATAGTTACGATACAAAAAGCATCATTCAACGCTTGGGGGTATCGTGAAGGCCTATACGATCGGTTCGCAGCAGGGCATCGCCTCGCTGACCGCAGTAACCAGGGACGTGCCGCAGCCTGGCCCCGGTCAGGTTCTCGTCAAGGTGCGCGCGGTGTCGCTCAACCATCGCGACCTGCTCATCGTCTCCAGCAAGTACGGCGCCCCGCGTCCCGAAGACCGCGTGCCGGTGTCGGACGGTGTCGGCGAAGTGGCGGTTCTTGGCGAGGGTGTGTCGGGTATCGACGTCGGCCAGCGCGTCACCGCGCCGCATTTCGTCAGCTGGACCGACGGTCCGTTCTCGCCCGCTTACTTCGGCCACGACCTTGGTGTGACCCATGACGGCTGGCTGGCCGAGTACGTGCTGGTCCCGGCGCACGCGCTGGTGAAGGTGCCGGATTCGCTGACCGACCGCCAGGTCGCGGCGCTGTCCGGCGCGGCGCTGACCGCGTGGAACGCGATCGTCGAGGTCGGCAAGGTCAAGGCGGGCGACAGCGTGCTCGCGCTCGGCACCGGCGGCGTTTCGATCATGGCGCTGCAGATCGCCCGCATGTGCGGCGCGCGCGTCGCCATCACTTCGTCCAGCGACGAGAAGCTGGAACAGGCCCGCGCGCTCGGCGCCGACGTGACGGTGAACTACCGCAGCGATGCGGAGTGGGAGAAGACGATCTTCGCCGCGCTCGGCAACGGCGCCGACATTGTCGTCGAGACCGGCGGCCTCGCCACCCTGCGGCAGTCGATCGCGGCGGCGGCGCCGAACGGCCGCATCGCCATCATCGGCGCGCTGGGCGGCACCGTCAGCGATCCGCTGCCCAACTTCGGCACGATCATCGGCAAGAACCTCGCCATTCACGGCATCGCTGCGGGCGGCCGCGCGATGCTGCAGCGACTGGTCAACGCGATCGCGATCAACGGCATGGAGCCGGTGGTCAACAAGGTGTTCGGCTTCGACGAGGCCGCCGATGCCTACGCCTACCTCCACTCGGGCGATCACTTCGGCAAGGTGATGATCCATGTCGCCTGATGACTCCAGCGACCATGGCTGACCCCGCCGCCCGCCTCGCCGATCACGCGCTGTCCGTCGAGTGGGCGGCGCTGCCTCCCTCGGCGCAGGCGGCGGCCCGTGCTTTCCTGTTCGACAGCCTTGCGGTCGGCGTGGCGGGGTATTCCGCCATCTACGCCGAAGAAATCCGCAAGGCCGCGCAGATCTGGACCGGCGGGGCTGCGGGCGAGGGCATGGTGCTGGGCGCACCGGATCTGCGCCTGCCCGCGCCTTACGCGGCTTACGTCAACGCCTACCAGATCCACTCGCAGGAATACGACTGCGTGCATGAGCCGGCGGTCGCCCACCCGATGGCGACCGTCTGCGCGGCGCTGCTGGCCGAGGCCGGGCGTGCTCCGGCCTCGGGCGAGGATTTTCTCGCCGCCGTGGTCGCCGGGATCGACGTGGTGGCGACGCTGGGCGTGGCGGTGAAGGGGCCGCTTAAGTTCTTCCGCCCGGCGACGGCAGGCGTCTTCGGCTGCGTCGCCGCGCTTTCGCGCCTGCGCCGGGTAGAGCCGGAAGTCGCCTATCGTGCCTTCGGCCACGCCCTCGCACTGGCGAGCGGGACGATGCAGTCGCACATCGAGGGCAAGCCCACGCTGGCGCTGCAGGTGGCGGGCGCGGCGCGCTCGGCGGTCGAGGCGTTCGACCTTGCGCGCGCCGGAATACCCTCGCCCGCAGGCGCGATCGGGGGGCCGTTCGGCTACATGGCGCTGTTCGAGCACGACCCGGTGCTGGAGCCCGAACTCGACAAGCTGGGCAAAGTCTGGCGCGTCGAGGAAGTCAGCTGGAAACCGTTCCCCACCGGCCGCGCAGCGCAAGGGGCGATCGTCGCCCTCAAAACGCTGATGGTCGGGCATGGTGTGACGGCGGACAATCTGGAAGCGCTGGAATACCATGCGCCGCCTTTGATTCATCGATTGGTCGGCCGCCGTCCGCAGGCGGACATGACGGTGGCCTATGCGCGGCTGTGCTTCGCGTGGCTCGGCGCGGTGGTTCTGACCGAGGGTGGCGTGGGCCTCGATGCCTTTACGCCCGCGCGGCTGGGCGATCCGGTTTTGACGGCGATTGCGGAGAAAATCACCGTCGTTGCGGACGACAACCCCGATCTTGCGGCTTTCGTACCGGCTTTTGCGCATGTGCGGCTGGTGGACGGGCGGTCTTTCCGCGTCGATGTCGCCCGGCAGCTCGGCGCGCCGGAGTGGCCTTTGACGCTGGAGCAGCAGCTGGAGAAGGCGGGCAAGTGCTTCGCGTTCGGCGGGCTGGATGCGGCGCTGGTGCCACAGCTGCACGCGCTGGTCGGGCGGCTGGATGCGGCTGGGGATGTGATTGCCACACTATCCGAAGTTCTCGACTGACCACTACTGTCGTCTTTGCGAGCGTAGCGAAGCAATCCAAGGCGGCGCTGAACTGCCCTGGATTGCTTCGCTACGCTCGCAATGACGAACGGAAGATGAGCAAGGGGGAAGCCCTCTCCGCCGGGCGAAGAGGGCCTCATATCATCAATGCGGCTCCTCACCGCCCGAGACGTTCATGCTCTCGCCGGTGATGTAGATCGCCTCGTCTGAGCACAGGAACGCCACGGCGGCGGCGGTGTCCTCAGGCATGCCGGGACGGCCCATCGGGATGCGCGCGGCCATGTTGGCGAGGTATTTCTCCACCGAGATGCC
The DNA here is from genome assembly GCF_001742225.1 of Novosphingobium resinovorum. NCBI lineage: Bacteria > Pseudomonadati > Pseudomonadota > Alphaproteobacteria > Sphingomonadales > Sphingomonadaceae > Novosphingobium > Novosphingobium resinovorum. Next base: position 1,041,075 of record NZ_CP017076.1, read on the forward strand.
CTGCACCTCAGCGAAATGCTCGTTCTGCCACTTGCCGAGCCCGGTGGTGACGTGGTTCGGGCACACGTTGTTGACGGTGATGCCGTGCGCGCCTAGCTCGATCGAGGCCGAGCGCACCAGCCCGACGAGGCCGTGCTTCGAGGCGGTGTAAGCCTGCGCATGCATGAACCCGGACTTCGCCGCCTGGCTGGCGATGTTGACGACGCGGCCGCCTTTTCCTTGCGCGATCATGATCTCCGCCGCTGCCTGCAGGCCGTACCATGCACCGGTCAGGTTGACGTCGATCACCGCGCGCCATTCGTCGGCAGAGACCTCCATCATCGGCTTCATGATATAGCCGATCCCTGCGTTGTTCACCCAGATGTCGAGCGAGCCGTGGGTGTCCACCGCATGGCGGGCCAGCGCGCGGACCTGTTCGGGATTGCGCACGTCGCAGGGGAAGGTCGAAGCCTTCGGCAGCGATGCGGCGATGGCGTCCATCTCGGCGCTGGAGCCGGTCATCGAACCGGGCGTAGCCGCGTCGGCCGGGGCGCCGATGTCGGAGATCACCACGGTCGCGCCCTCGGCTGCGAGGCGGCGGGCGATGCCTTCGCCCAGCCCGCCCGCACGGCCGGAGCCGGTTACGACCGCGACCTTGCCGTCGAAGCGACCGCTCATGAGCCCAGCTTCTCGGTCATGATGAAGATCGGGTCGGCCCAGTCCTGGAACTCGGCGGCGACCTTGCCCATGGCCTCGGTCGAGGTTTCCTCGCCGAACAGGTCCATGTCGGACACGTCGATGATCTCGACGTACTGGTAGGGCGCGGTGCCGCCGCCCAGCAGGCCCGCCGTGCGCAGCACCTCGAAATTGGAGACGGACTTCAGGCCGTTCACGGTCGGCAGATCGGTAGTCTCCGCCCAGCGTTCATAATCGGCGACGCTCTTTCCGGCCTTGAGGTTCAGCAGCACGATGATGCGAGTCACGGGTAATCTCCTCCTTGAGGTGAGCCAAGCTACCTGTTATTTGATATAGAAGCATGACATATAACGCGAGGGTTGACCATGTCCAGAAATGACCCGGCTGCCGATTACGATGGCCCGCCCGACTACCGTGTCATCGGCCGTCACGCGCTGTTTCCGCAGACCAGTCATGACGAGATCGAGCGGATCAACTTCCTCGCGCAGATGAATCGCCACCTGGCGGCCAATGTCGTGCCCGGCGTCAAGCAGGCTTACGAGAAGCGGGTCGTGCCTGCGTTCGAAGCCGCCGAAGGCCGCCCGATCGCCAACCGCCACGAAGCGCGCAAGGCACTGCTGGCGGACCCCGCGTTCCAGACCTGGTCGGCGATGCGCCGCATGACGATGGAGCAGCGCCAGCAGGCCGGTCGCTGGACCGCGCTGCGCCAGTCCGAGCAACTGGCCGAGAAGGCCCGCGAACTGACCGAGGGCGACGATCGGCTCAAGCTCGATCCGGCCTTGCAGCAGCCGCGTTATGTCTCGGCGGTGGATCATCACTGCATGCCGGGCAGTTATCACACCGAATACTTCCCCGGCGACGTGACCAATGGCGCGAACTACGATCACGCCGGGTTCGTCACCACCAGCGGGTTGCTCGGCAAGTATTCGGACGGCGGCGGCCATGCCGTCGCGCGCTGGGTGAAGCGCAACCTGCCGGACTTCCAGCCCAGGCAGATTCTGGAGATCGGCGGCACCGTGGGCCATTCCAGCCTGCCGCTGGCGCAGGCTTTCCCCGAGGCGGAGATGACCATCGTGGACCTCGGCGCGCCGGTGCTGCGTTATGGTCTGGGCCGCGCCAAGTCGCTCGGCGTCGACAACGTGCGCTTCGTGCAGGCGAGTGGCGAGGACCTTTCGATCTTCCCCGACGCCAGCTTCGACTGGATCCAGACGACGATGTTCCTGCACGAACTGTCCACCGGATCGCTGCGCCGGATCATGGCCGAGACGCGCCGCCTGCTGAAGCCGGGCGGCATCGTCCTGCACGTCGAGCAGCCGCAGTACGCGCCCGAGATGCCCCTGTTCGAGCAGGCCATGCGCGACTGGGACGCCTACTACAACAACGAGCCGTTCTGGAGCCGGATGCACGAAATGGACCTCGACGCCGAGATGATCGCGGCCGGGTTCGCGCGTGACCAGTTGATCCACGGCGGGGTGACGGCAGTGGTCGACCGCGACCTGTTCCCCGACGCCGCCGACGACGACAAGGAAGATTACGGCCGCAAGGCGGCCTGGCACGTGATCGGAGCAACCGTCTGATGTCCATCGCCGATGCCCTGCGCGGCGCGGGCGCCAAGCCTGCCGGCAAGCGCCCCTATTTCCTCGACGCCAAAGTCGAGCGTGTCCTCGCCATCACTATGTCCATCGCTCAGGAACTGGCGGTAAGCCGCCAGCGCACCGACACGCTCGAACGGCTGCTGCTGGAGAAGGGCGTGCTCTCGCAAGGCGAGATCGACGCCTTCGTGCCCGACCGCGCCGCCGCCACCGAGCGTGCGCTGTGGAACCAGGAATACATCGCCCGCATCCTGCGCATCGTGCAGCAGGAGAACGAGGCGGTCGGCCGCCCGGACGACATCGCCTCGGAAGACGTGGCGGTAGAGGTTGGCGCAGCATCGTGACGGCTATCGTGAGCGACAGGGAGTTCGAATTCACCGTCGACGTCCTCGTGATGGGCGGCGGCGCCTGCGGGGTCACCGCTGCGCTGGCGGCCAGCGATGCGGGCGCTGAAGTGCTCCTCGTCGAAGCCGATGCGCGGCCGATGGGCACCACCGGCATGTCGATGGGCGTGTTCTGCGCGGCCGGCACGAAGCAGCAGGCCGCAGCGGGCGAGCAGGATGACGGCGACACTTTCTTCGCCGACATTCTCGCCAAGACGAAAGGCCAGACCGACCCCGAGATCGCGCATGCATTGGCCTATGGCTCCGGCCCGACGCTGGACTGGCTGGTCGGGAGCCACGGCGTTCCGCTCGAACTCGATACCGGCTTCCGTCCGGCCTACGGCAACACCCGGATGCGCGTCCACGGCTGGCCGGGCCATGCCGGGCAGGACCTGCTGGAACTGCTGCACCAGAAGGTCGCCGACGCCGGGGTGATGGTGCTCAACCCGGCCAAAGTGGTCGACGTGATCGCCGACGACGAGGGCCGCGTCCTCGGCGTCGAGATCGAACGGCCCGGCGGTGAGCGCGAGCGGGTGGGGTGCAAGGCGCTCGTCATCGCCAGCGGCGGCTTCGCCGGAAACCACGCAATGCTGCGCCAGTACATACCCGAGATGGCTGATGCGCGGAACAACGGTCACGAGGGCAGCCGGGGGGACGGTATCCGCTTTGGGGAATCGCTAGGTGCCGCTATGGGCGACTTGGGTGCCTTCCAAGGTTACGCCATGCTGACCGAGCCGCAAGGTATCAGCGTGCCTCCCGGATTTGTCATCGACGGCGCGATCCTGGTCAATATCAACGGCTTGCGCTTCGTGGACGAGAAGGAGGACATCGCCGGGATGGTCCACCCCGTCATGGCGCAGCCCGGCGGCCACGTCTGGGTGATTTTCGACGAAGAGATCGAGCGCCGCAACGCCTACCAGCCTGACACCAAGGCGCTGACCGAACTCAACGCCGCCCGGCGCGGGGAGAGTGTAGAGGCTCTGGCGCAGCGCATCGGCGTCGATCCGCAGGCGCTGGCCGCCTCGCTCGAAGAGGCCCGTCAGGCGCAGGTCGAAGGGCGTCCGGACGCACAGGGCCGCGTGTGGGGGGACGAGCTTCCGCCCTCGGGCGCGCTGGGTGCGTTCAAGGTCGTCGGCGCGATCTATCATACGCAGGGGGGCTTGCAGATCGACCGTAATGCGCGGGTTCTGCGCGAGGACGGCTCGGCTTTGCCCAACCTTTTCGCGGGCGGCGGCGCGGCGCGAAGCGTCTCGGGGCCGTCGTCCTGGGGCTACCTCCCGGCGATGGGCCTGTGCACCGCGGTGACCCTCGGCAGGCTGTCCGGGGAGGGCGCAGCAGCGATCGCAGCGGGCCGATGATCGCAGAGCGGAGGGTCGTCCTGCGGCACTTTGCGTGATCAATCCAACCTGACAGCAGTAAATCACGATTAGTCACCGGAGCACGATGATGGACCCGCTGAGCGCAACGCTTTCCGAACCGACCGCAACCTCGGCACTGGCCGAACGCCTCGCCGCCATCGTCGGGGCCGACAACGTCACTATCGACGAGGCGAAGCGCAAGCTGCACAGCGAGGACGTCTGGTCGCGCGCGGACGACGTCGTCGCGCTGATCGTCGCTCCGGCCACCACCGAGGAACTGGCCGAGGTCGTCAAGGTCATCGGCGATGCGGGCTGCTCGGCCGCGCCGCGCGGTGCAGGGATGAGCTACACTTCGTCCTATATCCCCGCCAACGACCGCACCGTATCGATCGACACGCTGCGGATGAACCGCGTGATCGAGGTCAATCGCGGCGACATGACGGTGACGGTGCAGGCGGGCGTCAGCTGGATTCAGCTGAACGAGGCGCTGGCGAAGGAAGGGCTGCGCACGCCGTTCTGGGGGCCGATGTCGGGCCTGATCTCGACCATCGGCGGCGGGCTTTCGCAGCTCAACGCGATGTTCGGCGCCAGCCAGTACGGCACCAGCAGCGAGAGCGTCGTCGCGCTCACCGTCGTCACCGGCACCGGCGAGGTGATCCGCACCGGTGCGCGCGGCCAAGGCGGCGAGCACCCGTTCTACCGCCACTTCGGCCCCGATCTGGCGGGTATCTTCTGCGGCGATTGCGGCACGCTGGGCATCAAGGCCGAAGTCACCTTCCGCCTTATCACCGCGCCCGCGCATGAGGATTACGCCTCGTTCTCCTTCCCCAGCGGCGAGAAGCTGCTGGAAGCTATGGGCGAGATGACGCGGGCGGGCATCGCTTGCGAGATGTGCGCCTTCGACCCCGGCCTTACCGAAGTGCGCATGAAGCGCATGTCGCTGCTGTCGGACGTGAAGACGCTGGGCGCGGTGATCGGCAAGGAGAAGTCGCTGGGCAAGGGCCTGCTCTCGGCCGCCAAGGTGGCGCTCGGCGGGCGCAATTTCATTCCCAAGGGCGACTATCCGCTCCACGTCATCGCCGAGGGGCGCTCGAAGGACGCGGTGGCGTTCGACATGGCCGAGGCGCGCCGCATCGCCCGCCAGTTCGAGGGCACGGAGATCGAGAACTCGATCGCGAAGATCATCCGCGCCAACCCGTTCCCGCCGCTGAACTCGATGGTCGGCCCGACGGGAGAGGCGTGGATTCCGGTGCACGGCGTCTGCCCACTGTCCACCGCGCCGCAGATCTTCACCGAAATCCAGAAGTTCTACGCCGAGAACGCCGCGCTCTTCACCGAGCACGAGATCCACACCGGCTTCCTGTTCACGGCGATGGCCAGCAACGCGCTGATCATCGAGCCGGTGTTCTTCTGGCCGACCGGCTGGCGCCCGATTCACGAACAGTCGATGGAAGCCTCGCACGTCGCGCGCCTGACACAGCGGCCGGAGAATCCTGCGGCGACCGAGGCGGTGAAGTTCCTGCGCAAGGGGGTGGTCGAAATCTGCGCGCGCTACGGCACCGGGCACTTCCAGATCGGCCGCACCTACCCCTACCGCGAGAGCCGCGATCCGGCGTTCACCGCGCTGCTCGACAATCTCAAGGCGCACCTTGACCCCAAGGGCCTGTTCAACCCCGGCGTGCTGGGCTTCCCGGAAGGCCGGGCCTGATGGCGACCTATCAGGCGGTCCAGCTCGCGCAGTTCGGCGAGAGTTTCCGCGAGGCGGCGCGCATCGTCGACCTCGACTTGCGCGATCCGGCGCCGGGCGAATTGCGTGTGCGCAATCGGTACGCGGGCGTGAACGGTATCTTCGATACGCAAATTGCCCGCAACGCGGTGGACTACGTGAAGATCGGCCTGCCGACTCTGACCGGCGTGGAGGCGCTGGGCGTGGTCGAGGCAGTGGGCGAGGGCGTGACCGACTTCGCCCCCGGCGACGCTGTAGTGACCACGCGCTTTCCCGGCGGTTATCGCCAGTACAACATCGCGCCGCAGGGCCACTTCGTGAAAGTGGCGGATGACAGCCCCGAATGGCTGGCGCTCGCCTCCACCGGCGTGTCGGCGTGGATGGCGCTGTTCCATGTGGGGCAGGCGAAGCCGGGCGAAGTCGTCGCGATTTCCGCCGCTGCGGGCGGTCTCGGCCACCTGATCGTCCAGCTTGCGGCGCTCAAGGGCTGCGAGGTGGTCGCGGTCTGCGGCGGGCCGGTGAAGTCGGACTTCGCGCGCAGCCTCGGCGCGGCGCGGGTGATCGACTATCGTTCGGAGTCGGTGCCGGAAGTGCTGGCGCGCGAATATCCCAATCGGCTGGACGTGGCGATCGACACGGTTTCGGGCGAAATCTTCGACGCCTTCCTCGACAACGTGGCGCCGCATGGGCGCGTGGTCGTCGGCGGCGCGGCCTCTGACCTCGAAGGGAGGCCGGAGATCGTCACCGCCCCGCGCATCGCGCACAAGCTCTACTACAAGGGGGCTTCGGTGCGCGGCTTCATGAACGGACTGCTGGCCGAGTTCTGGCCGCCCGCGCGCGAAGACGTGTTCGCGCTTTACAACGAGGGCAAGCTGAAGGTGTGCTTCGACGAGGAGCGCTTCCTCGGCCTCCCCGGCGTGTTCGATGCCGTGGAGCGCCTGCTTTCGGGCCGCTCGATGGGCAAGGTCATCGTGGACTTGCGATAGCACTTCGTCATTGCGAGCGTAGCGAAGCAATCCAGGGCAGTATCAAATCGCTCTGGATTGCTTCGCTACGCTCGCAATGACGAGCAGGGGCCGGGCCGACCTTTCCTCGCGAGACGCGGGTATCTCTCCTAGAGGGCCGATCGACCCGGCTTTCCCGGACCGGCGCTCGGCCGATCCGGGTGATCCTTCTCAGTACTTCAGCGATAGCCGCAGGCCGACCTGTCGGCGGTTGGGCAGCTGCACGATGAAGCTGCGCGCGTAATTGGTCGGGTTCACGTATGCGCGGGCGGATTGCACCGCCTTGTCGTCCAGCAGGTTGTTCACATAGAGCGAGGCGCGGATGCCGGGGCGGCGCAGGCCGACCTGTACGTCCACCGTGGTCTTCGAGCCGGTCTCCGCCAGGTTCGCCTCGGTGGCGTACGTGGTGCTGCGGTAGCTGACGTCGCCCTGCAGGAACAGGGTGCCCACGTCCTCCAGTTCGATGTTGTGGATCACGCCCGCATTGCCGGTCCAGTCGGGACTGCCCGCGAGCTGGTCCTTGCCGTCGGTCGTGATCCCGGCATTGCGCACGCGGGTATCCACGTAGTCGAGGATGCGGATCGGCGCGTAGCCGAGGCCGCCGTAGACTTCCCAGCCGGGGTTCGGCTGGAAGTGGAAGTCCATCTCGGCGCCGGTGCCGCGCGCCTTGCCGCCGTTGAGCGTGATGCCCACCGGATAGCCGTTGACGGTGACTTGCGAGTTGACCTGGATGTCCGACCATTCGAGGTGGAAGACCGAGGCGTTGAAGGTCAGCTTGCGATCGAACCAGGCGGTCTTGAAGCCCGCTTCGTAGCTCCACATCTGCTCTTCATCATAGGCGATGTATTCGTCCGGCACGGCGCTGAAGCCGGTGCCCGCCGCGTTGTTGAAGCCACCCGGCTTGTTGCCCTTGGCGACGCTGGCGTAGAGCATGTGGTCGGGCGTCGCCTGCCATTCGACGATGGTGCGCGGCAGCCAGTTCCTGAACGTCGCGCCGAAGGAACCTGCGGTCGTCGCCGCGCGCGGCTGAGAGGTTTCGAAGATCTTGTCCTGCGAATAGCGCAGCTCCTGCGACACCGTCAGCCCGGGCGTGATCTCGTAGCTGAGCGAGCCGAACACGCCGTAGGTCTTCGTATCGCGCGTGAGCACGTTGGGCGTCGGGGCCAGCACACTGGACGAGCCTTGCGCGGCGGTCGGGGAGTAGTCGTCGCTGGAGTAGTTTTCTTTGCGGAAGTAGCCGCCGATCAGCCACTTGAACGGACCGGTGCCCGATGACTGCAGGCGCAGTTCCTGGCTGAAATCCTCGACATGGACGTCCAGCGCGCTGCGGAAGTTGCCGAGCAGAGTCGAGCCCGAAATCAGGTCGGGATTGGCGGTGAAGTCGGAGTCCACGTCCTGAAGCTGATGGCTGCGGTTGTAGGCGGAGATCGACGAGAATGCGGCGCCGCCGAAGTCGTAGTTGAAGTGCGCGGCGGCGCGGTAATACTTGAGGTCGATGTTGCCGTAATCGGCGGCGTTGCTGCCCAGCTTGTCGGGATCGCCCTTCAGCGTGCCGACATACCAGCGCTGGCTGGCGAGCGTGCCGGTCTGGGTGTTGGTCGCCACCTGATGCCAGGCGGGCTGGCCGATGTGTTCGTCGCTGTAGGCGAGGCGGACGTAGAGTTCGGCCTGCTTCTCGGCACCGAACTGGGCGCGGATGCCGCCGATCACGGCGGTGCTGTCCGAATTGCCCATGTCGTCGCCGGTATTGGCATCGTCATAGAAGCCGTCGAAGCTGCGGCGCTGCGCGGCGAGCGAGAACGCCAGGCCATCCGCGACCGGGCCGCTGACGCGGCTTTCCACGCGGTATAGGCCGTATTCCGCGATCTCGCCGCCGAACTCGGCCTCGATCTTGTCGAGGTTGGGGCGGCGCGAGACGTAGTTGATCGCGCCCGCCAGCACGCCGCGCCCGAACTGGGTGCTCTGCGGGCCGCGAACGACTTCGATGCGCTCGACGTCGAAGGACTGCAGGCTGATGCCGCCCGCGTTGCCGGTGTCGACGCCGTCGATGAACAGGCCGACCGAGGCGTTGCTGCCGGTGCGCGGCGCGCCGATGCCGCGGATCACCGGGACACCGCCGAACATGCCGAGGTTGTTGGAGAAGGTAAAGTTCGGCGTGCGCTTGGCGATGTCCTCGAGGTCGGAGATATCGTAGCGTGCGATCATGTCCTGGTCGAAGGCGGCGACCGAGATCGGCACCTCCTGCAGCGTTTCCTTTTCCTTGCGCGCGGTGACGACGATGTCCTCGACTTGCGCATGGGCCGCGCCTGGGACGAGCGCGGCGAGCGATACTCCTGCGGCTAGCAGGATCCTGGCATTCATCATGGTACTTCCCCCTTGGTGCTGAACCTTGTTCCGTCTGCGTCGTTTTCTGGCCGGGTTCTGGCGCCCGGCGCGTGTGTCTTTCCGCCGCCCTTGCGGACGGTCGGAAATTCGGTCTGTCGGTCGGCTTCAGATGCGGTCGAGGATTTCGAGCGCGGCGCGCTCTCCGGTTTCCATCGCCGATTCCATGCCCACTTCCATCAGGCGCGTATGCTCGCCCGCGAAGTGCATCCGGGCGTGCTGCTGGGCCATTGTCGGGCGGAAGGCCTTCATCTGGCCCGGATGATAGCCGTGGCGGCAGCCGTGGATCAGCGGGTCGAGCTTCCACGAGAAGACGCCGAGCACTTCCAGCTTGCCCTTGGTCGAGGGCCGCATCCGCGCCAGTTCGGAGAGGACATATTCGCCGCGCTCCTTGGCCGGGATGCGGTCGAGCGCGTCGCCCTTGACGCCGCTGGTGATGGCGACGGCGCTGTCGCGCGAGCCGTCGGGCGCGATCGACTGGCGCAGCAGGCTGACCGGGCCGTCGGTCCACATCGAGCCCTCGATGCCGTCCTGCTCCCAGTAAGGCGCCTTGACGCGCAGCCAGACCTGGTTCTGGCCGCTGTAGGGCATGAGCTTGACTGCGTCCGCCTGCCCGCCGGTGAGCGCAGGCGTGACCGCGACCTTGCGCAGTGCGGTGAAGGGCAGGGCAGAGACCACGTAGTCCGCCTTGTAGCTGGAGCCGTCGCCGCACGTGACCGTCGCGCCGGTGTCCGTCATGTCGATGGCGGTGACCTGCTTGCCGGTCAGCACCGCGCCCTTGAGGGCATCGGCCATGGCGTCGGCCAGGCGCGAGGACCCGCCGAGGATGCGGTAGGACAGGAACGAGGCCTGCTGGAACCGGTCCTGCTTGGCCGAGGTCGGCACGCCGTTCCCCTCGAACTTGGCGCGGCCCATTTCCTGCATGAGCGTCAGCGCGGAAATCGCATCGAGATCGCCGTCGCCATAGCCGCGCGCGACGAGGTCGAGCGCGGCGGGCGATGCGCCCACGCGGCGCAGGTAGTCGGCCTCGGAAACGTCGTAGTTCGCCAGAGCCTCGGGTGAGGCCCAGCCGTCCATCGTGTTCCACGGGTAGGTCTTGGCGAGGTAGTAGCTGCCGAGCGCGAAAGGCACGACGCCGCGCTCCGCGCCGATCGTCCTGTTCAGCGGGTGGTTCTCCCACTGTCCCGGTCGGATCAACTGCCCGTCGAGGGAGATCGCATAGTTGTCGTAGATGTTGGAGCCTTGTGCCAGCTTCACCCCCAGCGCCTCGCAGCGGTCGAGGACGCGGGCGTAGGAACGGCCGATCTGTGATGCGCCGTGCTCGGGATGGCCTTCGATCTCGGTCGAGGTGAAGACGCGGCCGCCGATGCGCCTCCCGGCTTCGAGCACCGTCACACGGCAGCCATTTTCGGCGAGTAGCAGCGCCGCATTGAGCCCGGCGAGACCGGCGCCGATGACCACCACGTCGGTCTTCTCGGCGGCGAAGGCCATGCGGGGCAAGTAGGCGGCGGCCGCAGCCACCATGCCGGTGGCGAGCAGGGTCCGACGGGAAAGTTCGCGTGTCAAAGGGGGCCTCCCTGGCCAGTGTCATGGGACGGTGTTCTGGCAGGCAGGGTGATCGGCCGGGCGGGCGCCGTGCAATCAAGCGTTCCCGGCAGGCGATCAAAATTCCTGAACGCCATTGATGCGCGGACGGGCCTTCACGAACGTCATTCGTGTTGCACGAACGGAGTCGAGGCCCGCAAATCCACGGGATCGGCCGTTTCTGCAGTGAGGCAGCGATACGGGGATTCGGCATGGCAGGTCACCGCATGTTCACGAGGGGTTTCTGGCTTTCGGACGAGCCGCTGCTGCTCGGCCTCAATCCGCGCCAGCTCTGCGTCCACTTCATCGGGGTGCCGGTGTTCCTCGGCTTCGTCGCCGGATGGCCTCAAGCGGGGCGCACGGTCGCCTGGCCCAAGGAACATGCGATCGCGTTCTGGATCGGCCTGTCGATGTGCGGCTGGTGGGCGAACGACATCGTTACCCGCGCGCTGGCGAGGCCGCTGCGCGGCGCGGGGATGCCGCTCTGGGCGACGCTGATGGTCGGGGTGGTGGTGGCTTCGCTGCCGTCCGACATGGCGCTCAAGCTATGGGTTCACGCCTATCTCGGCATGTTCCCGGACTTGCCGATGACGCGTCCGATGCCGCAGATCCGGCTGGATGCGGTGCTGTTCTTCAAGACGCACATCTACGGCTATATCGAGTGGCCGCTGATCAACCTGATGCTCTTCCACTTCTGGAAGATGCCCTGCTACGGCTACCGGCCGAGCATCGAGACAGGCCACGCACCCAGCAGCGTCGAGAGCGTGCTGCCGTTCATGACGAAAGTGCCGGTGACCCTGCGCGGCGAAGTGCTCGCGCTCTCGGCCGAGCAGCATTACCTGCGCGTCCACACCAGCGCGGGCAATGCGCTGATCCTCTATCGCCTGTCGCAGGCGGTCAGCGAACTGGGCGGGAGGGGCCTGCAGGTCCACCGCAGCTTCTGGGTAGCCTCGGGCGCGGTGGTCCGGGTGGCAGGCAGTGCAGGCGCACCCCGGCTGGTGCTGCGGGACGGGCTGGAAGTGCCGGTCAGCCGGTCGTTTCGCCAGACGGTGCAGCAGGCAGGCTTCCTGCAGGCTGCACCATCAGGGCTCGTTCCTTCAGGGGCGTTCTGACGCCTCGAACGTGCGGTAGGGGCCGAGCAGGAGTAGCGCACCGGCGCAGGTCAGCAAGGCTATCGCCGAACAGCTCAGTGACAGGACATAGCTGCCGTTGACGTCGAAATCGTGCCCGAACACCGGCGCGGCGAACCCGGCGCCGATCGCGAAGGGGATGTAGAGCCAGCCATAGATCGTGCCGTAGTGCTTCATCCCGAAATAGCGGGCGACGATGAAGGCGATGAAATCGTACTCGATGCCCAGCGCGAAGCCGATCAGGAAGATCGAGATGCCTGCCGCCTGCGGGTCGATGGTCCCGCCCATGAGGCTCCAGTAGGACAGGCCGGGCAGCGCGAGCAGGATGGTGCCGATCATCGGCGCCCAGAAGCGGTCGAGCAGCCAGCCGCCGACGAGCCGTCCGATGATCGCGGACAGGCCGATGAGCGGCGTGAGCGAGGCGATCGTGCCGCTATCCAGCTTCCCGGCGCGCAGGATGCCTTCCATGTTGGGGACCGCACCGCCGAGCGCGAAGGAGATCGGCACCAGCGCCACGGCCAGCAGCCAGAAGCGCCAGTCGCGCACCGCCTGCGCGGTCGTCATGCCGCCCATCGGGACGGGGGCGGCGGCGGGTTCATCCACGCGGGATTTGGGCGCGCGGAACCAGATGAAGGCGGCGGGCAGGGCCAGCACCAGCGGCAGCAGGCCGAGCCCGACGAAGGCGCCGCGCCAGCCCCACTGTTCGATCAGCCAGCGCACATAGGGCTTGGCGAAGATGCCGAACAGCCCCGAGCCCATCATGGCAAGGCCGAGGGCAAGGCCCTTGTTGCGCTGGAAGTGCTCGTTGACGAGGCGGGTCCAGGTGATCGGCAGCGTTCCCGCGCCGCCCAGCGCGATGAAGCCCCAGGTGAGGTAGAAGCCGAGGATCGACCCGGAGGACAACGCCAGCGACAGCACGCCGAGGCCGAACAATACCACAGAGCACAGCGCGACGCCTCGCGCGCCGAACCGGTTGGTGAGCGCCCCGGTCAGCGGCGCGGAAAGCACGACGGTGAGGGTCGTGACGGACATGACGCCCATGACCTCCGCGATCGACCACCCGAAGGCGGCTGAAAGCTGGGGGGCCAGCATCCCCAGGGTGTAGACCGGCATGGGGGAAAGGCCGAGGCCGACACCAAGGGTGGCGGCCAGCACGATCTTCCATCCCCGGGCGAATTCGCCGTCGCGGGCGTCGGCCGCCGGCCTCACCGCCTCGCTCACTTCGTCGCGGTCTTGAGCCAGGCGATCAGGGCGGCGCGATCTTCCGGCTTGGCGATGCCGGGGAAAGCCATGGTGGTGCCGGGAACCAGCTTGCTCGGCCGTTCAAGCCAGGCGTTGAGCGACTTGTCGTCCCACTTGACGCTGCTCTTGGTCAGAGCAGGCGAATAGCGGAAGCCGGGGCGGCTCGCAGCCTTCTTGCCGATGAAACCGTTAAGGTTGGGGCCGACCTTGTTGGGCTGGCCCGCTGCCGTCGAGTGGCAGGCCTGGCAGCGCATGAACAGGCGCTTGCCCGCCTGTGCATTCGCCGTCTGGGCCGAGGCGGGGGCTACGGCCACGAACAGGCTCATGGTCATGGCCAGACCTGTAAGCGGAAGAGTTGCGGCCAGGCCGCGAAGCGCTTTCATCTCTCGTGTACCTCATAAAATCACTACCCGCGCATGATCCATATAGCTGATCACTGTGTGGGTCGGATGGTTCGCCGATATTCTATCCGCCTGCCGATGAACCAAATGCGAAGGCCGCCCGCGATGCGGACGGCCTTCGCGGTTTCCGTTTGAAAATTCGCTGCAGGCGAATTTCTCGGCACCGGCCTTGTATTCCGGGCTCTTGGCATAGGCGAGGGCGGCTTCCTCGGTCTCGAAGCGCGAGACGACCACGCGCTCGTCGGGATTGACGTCGCCTTCGAGCACTTCGCTCACCTTGCCGCGCACGAGGTATTCGCCGCCGTGCTTTTCGCTGAGACCGGCGATGGCCTTGACGTAGGCGCCGAACTTCTCGGCGTCGGTGATGACCACGGTTGCTACGATATATGCTGCCACGTCGATTCCTTAGCTTTGGTGTGGGTTACTTCTTGTCGGAGGGCGGCGCGCCCGTTTGCCGGCCGGTGAGGCGGGCGCTGACGCACTGCTCGGCAGGTACGCCTTCAGGGCACGGATTGAGCTTGGGCTGGAAGCTGTTTTCTTTGGGCAACCGCACCGTGAGGATGCGCACCGGCTCGGTGCCGATTGTGCGCGAGGTGTGGCCGCGCCCGGTCACGTCGTCGGCGAGCACGATGTCGCCTTTGGACAGTACGTGCTTCGATCCGTCGCCGAAGCCGACTTCCAGCTGGCCCGACAGGACGATCAGGAAGCGCGGCGTCGATACGCCGTGATAATCGATGAAGTCTCCGGGCAGCGCGTCGCCGATCTCCACGTCGGTGGCGTAGAGGCGGGTCTGGACGCTCTTGCCGGGGACGCCGCCGGTGCGCGGCAGGTCCTTGATCTCGAGGTGAGATTCGCCGTCGTCGCCGCCGTACATGTGAAGCACGCGGAACGCCTCGGCCCCCGGCGATAGCGGCGAGACCGGCGACGGTGTGGGGGCGGGGCGGTCGGCGGCGGAACAGGCGCCCGAGAGGAACGCTGCTGCAAGGATGGGGATGAAGCGCTTCATGACGGTCCTCAGACGGGCTGGGTTTCGGAGAGGCCGACGCGGGCGTCGTGCTCGGCGGCTAGGCGGCGCAGCGTGGGGATCAGGTCCCGGCCATGCAGGGCGATGTCGCCGTAGAGATCGAAGCCGCGCATCAGGAAGCCGGTGATGCCCATCGCGTAATAGTCCATCATCGCATCGGCGACCTGCTCGGCGGTGCCCACCAGCGCGGGCGGCAGCATCGGCGTCGAGAAGCTGACTGACGCCTTGGTGATCCCGGTCCACAGCCGCTTGTCGAGCAGGTCCTTGCCGCCCGCGATCGCCTCAAGTTCCTCGCGGCCCGAACCGCCCTTAGTGGTGGCCAGCTTGGGATCGAGCCGCATGCCGGTGCTCAGCGCCTCGTCGCTGCCGGCGATCTTGCGCTGCTGTTCGAGCGCGGTTTCGCGCAGCGCCTCGACGACGTCGGCGGCGGCCCTCCACGCGGCGTCCTCAGTCTCGCCGACGATCACGCGCACCGAAGTCTGGATGCGGACAGGGCGGCCGGTACGCGCCCAGGCATCGCGGATCTGCGCGACGGTGCTCGCCATCTGGTCGAGCGGCTTGAGGCCACCGATGGCATAGACGTCGGCGACCTCGGCGCCCTTCTCCAGCGCGAGCGGGGAGGACCCGCCCCAGTACACCGGGATCGCGCCGCCGCCCACTGGCTTGAGTTCCGACAAGGCTTTGTTGAACCGGTAGTAGGTGCCGTTATGGTCCACCGGGGTGCCGCTGGACCACACCTTGCGCATGATTTCGACGTATTCGGCGCTGCGGTGGTAGCGTTCTTCCTTGGTGTGGAAGTCTCCGTCGCACTCCAGTTCGGTGTCGTTGGCGCCGGTGATGACGTGGACCCCGGCGCGGCCGCCGCTGAGGTTGTCGAGCGTCGCGAACATCCGCGCGGCCATGGTCGGCGCGATGAATCCGGGGCGGTGGGCGACCATGAAGGCCAGCTTTTCCGTCACTGCCGCCGCATAGTTGGCGATCGCGAAAGGATCGGGCGCGAAGGAGTTCTGCAGGATCAGGACGCGGTCGAAGTCGTTCTCGTCGAAGGCGCGGGCCATCTTCTCGATCATGTCGACGTCGAACGCGGGACCGCCGCCGCGGCTGATCTCCGATGCGTTGCGGTGGAGCAGGACTCCAAGGATTTCTAGCGACATGGGACGGCTCCGTAAGGGCGGTGCGCGGCAGCGGCGCCCTGTTTCGGCACCGGTCACACTGGGCGCGGCCGCAAGGTGGGTGAACCCATGCCGTGCCATCCCCTCGCAGGGCGGATAATCCAAATTATCTATTACTCTTCTTTATAGGCTTGATCGATCGTCCGCCTCCACGCCACGAAGGAGGCAGCAATGAACATCGCCAAACTCGAGCGTATGATCGCGGTCTACGAGTCCGGCAGCTTTCGCAAGGCCGCGAAATTGTTCGGAATGTCGCAGCCCGCCTTGACCTGGAGCATCCGCCAGCTCGAGGAAAGCCTCAACCTTTCGCTGTTCATTCGCGGCCCGCGCGGCATCAAGCCGACCGAGGCGTGCGAACGCCTGATCGTGCGCGCCCGCCTGATCGTCAGCGAGCAGAACCGCCTGCTGGCCGAAGTCGAGCGCAGCAGCCGCGCCCAGATCATCGAGCTGGGTGTGCACCCGGTGATGGTGAATGCGCAGTTCTCCCGCATCGTCGCGAAGTTCCGCGAGACCGACCCCGACGTCGCCCTGCGCATCGTCGAGGGCTACAGTTCCGAACTGCATGAGCGGCTGCGGCAGGGCGAGATCGACCTCGCCTTTTGCGCCAACGCAAACGTCGATCCGGAGGACGAGGAGTTCGACTTCGATCTTTTGGTCCGCCAGTTCTACTCGGTCTTCGCGCGACCCGATCACCGCATTTTCGACGAGATCGCTTCCGGTCAGCCGCTCGCCCCGCATGACTGGGCGCAAGTCGCGGTGCCCAATCTTGCGCCCGATCAGGACGAGGCCAAGGGCCTGCTCGCCATGCTCCAGCATCTGGGCATGACGCCTGCCAAGGCGGCGGTTCGCTCCAGTTCGATCAGCCTGATCCGCTCGCTCGTGCTCGACGGCGGGTTGCTGGGCATGCTGCCGGACGACCTCGTCGCGGCCGAGCTGGAGGCCGGGACGCTTTGCCGCGTACCCGACACGCGGGTAGAGGCGCCCGCCCTGGGCCTGCTCAGCGTGCATGGCAGCTACAAGAGCGCATCGGTGCGGCGGTTCGCGTCGCAACTGCGCCAGTCGTACCGGAGCGATCGCGCCCTGACCGCGACAGTATAAGGAAACTCTATCGCCTGCCGAGATTTGTAAGCTTTTCAACCCGCTTTCGTCCGATCAGGTTGAAGGGGTCGTGACGGATCGGCGAGGCCTTCCGAATCCCGGCTCCATCTCCTCTTCAGACAAGAGAACGAGCGGACGTGAAGCCTCTATTCCGAATCCTGACGGCCATTACCGGCCTTGCCTCAGCCGCGCCTCTCATGGCGCAAGTACCATCCGCCCCCGACTACGCCCGCGCATCCAGCTGGGCGGCTGACGGCAGGAACGAGGGCGCCGCCGCGGCGGTCGCGCCCGGATCGACGGCGCGGCAGAACCTGCCGGTCGACGTGTTCTACATCCACCCGACCACCGATCGCTCGATGGATCGCTACAACCAGCCGGTGCCGGACAAGGCGACCAACGCTTGGACCGACGGCAGCGTGATCGCGCGGCAGGGCGGGGTGTTCAACGGCTGCTGCCGTGTCTTCGCCCCGCGCTATCGCCAGGCGACCAGCGGCGCGCAGAAGGAAGGCGGCAAGATCCGCGAGGATGCCTTCGCGCTCGCTTATGGCGACGTGAAGCGCGCGTTCCGCTACTACCTCGACCACTACAACAAGGGCCACCCCTTCATCCTCGTGGGCCACAGCCAGGGCGCCGCGCATCTCGAGCGGCTGCTGGACGAGGAGATCGACGGCAAGCCGCTCGCCGCGCGCATGGTGGCGGCCTATGACGTTGGCATCACCTTCCCGGCGTCGAAGTATGATCGACCGAGCTCGAAGCTGAAGATGTGCGACAAGCCCGACAGCATCGGCTGCGTGGTGCACTGGAGCTCGATCCTGCCGAGCGCCGACCTTGCGAAAACGGCGTCCTTCGCGGAAGCCTACAACCGCACGGTGCTGCCGCAGGGCGCCGATCCGACGATCCTGTGCATCAATCCGCTGACCTTCGATCGCTCGCAGCCCGCCGCCCTGCGCGATGCCGCGAAGGGTGCCGTTCCCGGCGCGCCTGACGAGAGCGCCATCAAGGCCATCGTTCCCCACGCCGTCTCCGCGAAGTGCGAGCGCGGGCTGCTAGTGGTCGATCCCGATCCCGCGCTTGGCCTCAAGCCGCTGCCGGGAGACAGCATGCATTATCACGACCTCGGCCTTTTCTACGAGGACGTGCGTCAGAACGCGATCCTGCGCGCCCGCGCATGGCTTGCGGCCCATCCCCGGCCGTCAACACCCCGGCCCTCCGCAAATTGAGAAGAGAAAGACGATGAACAAGGAACCTCTCAATCCCGTCACGCAGCAGGACATCGACGATTACGCCCGTGACGGCGTGGTCTGCCTGCGCCAGATGTTCGACGCCGAATGGATCGCGAAGATGCAGGACGCGGCGCGCGCGGTTGAGAGCGATCCCGAGGCTTACGGCCAGACCGGCCCCTCGCACGGGGCGATGATCTCGGTCGCGCACTTGTGGCGCAAGCCCGGCCCGTTCCGCGACTTCGTCTTCAACTCGCCCGCAGGCGAGATCGTCGGCCGGGTGATCGGCGCGGACAACGTGCAGATGTTCCACGATCACCTGTTCCGCAAGCCGCCGCTCTCGCCCTCGATCATGCAGTGGCACGCCGACCACCTCTGGCCCTTCACCGGCACGATGATCCCGAACCTGTGGGTCGCGCTTTCGCCGGTGAACAGGGAGAACGGCCAGATCGAGTTCGTCGCGGGCTATCACAAGTTCTGCATCGAAACCGGATCGCGCTTCGGCCCGGCGGGTGACGGCACCTTCCGCTTCCCCGACTTCCAGGCCGAGCGGGACAATCCGGACTTCCCGTTCCGCTTCGTCACCTGGGATCTGGAGCCGGGCGACGCGGTGCTGTTCCACGTCGACATCCCGCACTATTCCAAGGGCAACGATTCCGACACCCTCGCGCGCACCGGCCTTGCCATGCGCATGATCGGCGACGACAGCTACTGGTGCCCGCGCGAGGGTCTGACCCCGGTGCCGGGCGTCGACGTCCTCGCCCAGCCCGAGGGCGTCCACCCCGCCCCCAGCGAGAACCTGCCGCTGATCTGGCAGCGTCCCGACAGCGAGCCGCGCGCTTTCGCCCCCGCTCGCCGCGAAGCCGCCTGAGGAGATCGCCCGCGATGACGACGCACAGCAAGCGCGATTTCCTCGCCGGTGGCGGCATGTTGATGGCGATGATGGGCTTGTCCCATTACGCCGATGCGGCCGAGGCTCCCGCAGCGGTCAAGCCGCTGCCGGGACAGGGCTTCCCGATGGAATTCAAGGGCACCGGCGATCCGATGCCGTGGATCAAGCGGGTGTTCCACCTCTACTCCGGCCCGGACGGCCTCACCCGCGCCGAACAGCTCGACGTGGTGGAGCCGCGCGGGCAGGAAATCGCCACGCTGCTGCGCCGCACGGCCTTTCGCGTGACCCTTGGCGGTTCGCAGCCCAATGCGGGCTTCGGCTTCCATGTCGCCAACAACCCGACCCTGCTGATCCCGCTGTTCGGCTCCATGATCATCGGTCTGCACGACGGAACCGAGTACGAACTGAAGCACGGCGACCTCGCTTATGCAGAGGATTGCACGGGGGAGGGGCACATCTCGAAGTCCGGCCCGGAAGGCTCGTTCATGGTCGCGGTCCAGCTGCCCAGGGAAGGCTGCCCCAAGGTCGGCAGCTCGGACATGACCAGCGTGTGGACCGACCAGTGACGGCATCATGCAGGTCAAGACCATCCACGGAGGTGCCGGAATGAAGAAAAGCGCGTACATCGGATGGGCGATCGGCTCGTTCACTTCCGCCGCGCTGGTGAGCGCCGTAGGGCTGCTGCACCTGCGGTTCATGACGGACTCGCTCGGCCTCGCCATCGCGCTGGCCGGGATGCTGACCGTCGCGGCGAAGATCTACGATGCGATGACCGATCCGCTGATGGGCTACATCGGCGACCGTACCCGCACGCGCTTCGGCCAGTTCCGGCCCTACCTGCTAGGCGGTGGGTTGCTGGCAGGCCTGTCGATGATCCTGCTCTTCAATGTGCCGGGCGGGCTGCAGGGTGACAACATGTGGCTCTACGTGGGCTTCACGCTGCTGCTCTACTCGACCGCCTACACCATGTTCCGCATCCCCTACCTTGCGATCGGGCGCGCGATCACGGACGATTTCCACGCCCGTTCGCGGCTGATGACCTTCAGCGTCTATGGCTCGTCGCTCGGTAGCTTCGCGGCGACCTCGGCGGCGCCGTTCCTGCTGGCGCGGCTGGGGAGCGACCGCGCGGGGCACGGCCATGTCGCGCTGGTGCTGGGCATTGCCATCGCGCTCGGCGGGATCGCCGCGTTCCTGCTGCTCAAGGAGCGCCACCCGGTAGAGGCGGAGAAGAAGCCCACCGGATCGTTCGCGGCGACATGGGCGGCGCTGTGGTCCAACAAGCCGTTCCTGTGCCTGATGGGCTTCAAGCTGGTGCTGTTCTCCGGCCTTGCCGTCCACATCACCGCGATCCCCTACTACACCCGCCACGTCCTGCACGTCACCGACACCGCGCTTGGCACGATCTTCGCGGTGCAGACGGCGATGATGGTGATCTCGCAGATGCTGTGGGTCCGCATGGCCAGCCGTTTCGGGCGCCGCAACGCGCTGGTGAGCGCAGGCAGCCTGTGCGCGGTGGCCTACACCGTCTGGGCACTGATCCCGGCGGGTTCGCCCTTTCCACTCATCTACATCGCCTGCGCCTTGTCCGGCACGGCGAGCGGCGGGGTGTTCCTCGGCCTCTACACCGTGCTGACCGACACCATGGACTATTCCCGCCGCATCCAGGGCGAGAACCGCGCAGGCATGCTCGCGGGCGTTTTCGTCATGGTGGAGAAGGGCACGTCGGCCTTCGGCATCTTCCTGTTCAGCACGATCATGAGCTGGACCGGCTTCGTCTCCTCCACCAGCGCCGGGGCGGAGGAGCAGCCCGCGAGCGTCAAAACCGGCATCATGGTCACCGTCTCGCTGGTGCCCGCGCTCGCCGCCGTGATCGCCAGCATCATCATGCTGCGTTATCGCCTGCCGGAGACAGCCGAGGATGCGGTTGAGCCGCCCGCCTCGACGTTGCAGCCAGTCGGAGTACAGTCCAACTGACGCAACAAGAGCTTCCCCGAGTCATGACGCGTAAATCCCTGCCCCGCACGCCCAACCGGCTCGACGCCATCGACGGCAGCCGACCGATGGACGAGCAACTGCTGGCGATGATCGTCGGCCTGACTTCGGAAGTGACCGTGCTGCGCGCCCGCCTCGACGCCGCCGAGCGGCTTCTGGCCGTCTCGGGCACGTTGCCCGCGGGCGCTGTCGATGCCTTCGAGCCCGATGCGGAGGCCGCCGCGCAGCGTGAAGGTCTGCGCAAGGCCACGCTCGACAAGGTCTTCCGCCCCTTGCGCGAAGCCGCCGAGGCGGAACTGACCGCAATGAACGCCCCTGCCGAGGAGACCCTGCCGTGAGCGAACAGATGTCCGAACGCCGTGCCCAGCTCGACCACCCGCTGATCGCGGTGCCGAGCCATGACGAACTGGCCGAGCAGCTGTTCGTGCGCGATCTCAAGCTCTACGTCATGACCCGGATCGAGCCGGTGCAGGCCCGCATCGCCGCCGCCGAGCAGAAGGCCAGCGCCGGTGCCAACAACACCGCCGCCGCCTTGCGCGAACGCATGGGGCAGCACGAGAGCTTCTCGACCTGGCTCTCGCTCAAGCGGGAATCGCAGCGCCAGCTGTGGTCCAGCGTTGCCGCCAGCGTCGAGCGGCAGGCGGGCGACCTCGAAGACCTCGCCGCGATCGAGGCACCGCTGGGTTCGGTGCGCACCGATCCGGATTTCGCCGTGCCCGACTATATCCGGCGGGGCGACATCCACCTGATGCCGGGCGGCAATGCCCATGACGACGGCTCGATCCTGCAGGGCGCGATGATGGATCGCGGTGGTGCGGTCTACATGCTCGGCCGCAACGGCGGCATGCTCAACGACCTGCGCGGGCAGACCGCGATGGCGCACGTCCTCACCCGCTTCCCGGACCTGAATCCGGCGCGCATCCTCGACATGGGCTGCGGCATCGGCACCAGCACCGTGCCTGCCGCGACCTGCTTCCCGGATGCGGAAGTCCACGGCATCGATGTCGGCGCATCGATGCTGCGCTACGCCCATGCCCGCGCCGAGCACCTGGGCGCAGGCGTGCACTTCTCGCAGCAAAGCGCGGAGAAGACCGACTTTGCCGACGGCAGCTTCGACCTCGTGTTCAGCTGTGTGATGTTCCACGAGACCTCGCAGGCCGCGACGATGGCGATCATCGCCGAAAGTCGCCGCCTGCTGCGTCCGGGCGGCGTCGCGGTCCACCTCGAGGTGCCGCTGCTGCACGACAATTCCGATGCCTGGGTCGAACTGTCAGGCGAACTGGAAGCGCAGTACAACAACGAGCCGAACTGGCGCGGTGCGCTCAGCGCGGACTATCGCTCGCTGTTCGAGGCGGCCGGGTTCTCCTCGGTAGAGACCGGCTATCAGGCGACCAGCCCGGCGGCGCGCAGCGGTCCGTTCCGGTACGGGCCGGAGAGCGAAGGCGTGTTCCGTTCGTGGTTCGTCGCTTCCGGAGTGGCCTGAAGCAGGGCCTGAACCGGGGCCTGACCGGCGCTCCGATCAGAGATCGAGCGCTCCGGTCAGGTCTCCCGGAGCGACGCCGCCTGCCGCGCGCATCGCCTCTTCGCGCATCGCCAGACCCGGCAGCTTGGCGAGCCCGAAGCGACGGGTGAGGAAGCGGGCGATCGATCCGGTGTCGTAGATCGTGTGATCCACAAAGTCCTTGCGGGCACGCGGCGAGATGACGATGGCCGGGATACGGGTGCCCGGTCCCCAGCGGTCGCCCTTGGGCGGGGCGACGTGGTCCCACCAGCCGCCGTTCTCGTCGAAAGTGACGACGATCATCATACGCTCCCACTGCGGGCTGGCGCGCAGGGCGTCGATGACTGCGGCGATATGACGGTCGCCCGCATCGATGTCGGAATAGCCCGCGTGCATGTTGAGGTTGCCCTGCGGCTTGTAGAAGCTGACGGGAGGAAGGCGCCCCGCCTCCGCATCGGCGAGGAAGCGGTTGGTGCGTGCGGTGCTGCCTTCGCCCGCGTCGCGCAGGTGCTCCTCGCGGTCTTTCGTGCCGGGGGCGAAGCGGGAATAATAGTTGAACGGCTGGTGATGCGGCTGCAGGTTGGGCCGGGCGGGGAACGAAGCGTCCTTGCCGAGCGCTGAATTCCACCCACCAGCATACCAGGCCCAGCCGATGTCGCGCGCGGAGAGCATGTCGCCGATGGTCCGGTGATCCTGAGGCACCAGCGTCTGCCCGTTCGTCCAGTCCGCGTAACCGGGCTTGTCGGGATCGGGCAGGTACGTGGGCGTATAAGGCGGCAGCATCGTGTTCACCGCCCAGAAGTCAGGCGAGAGGGTGCTGGTCACGAAGCTGGCGGGGCCGTCCATCGCGCTTGGCGCGGTCTTCGGCTCCAGCTTGAGGCGGGTGCCTTTGGGATCGTCGCCCTCGACCTTTGCGATACGCCGCGCGGCGGGGCTCTTGTCCGCATCGGGGTAAAACGGGGGCTGCGCGGCGATCAGGTACTGGTGGTTCAGGAACGAGCCGCCGAATGCACCCATGAAGAAGTTGTCGCACAAGGTGAATTCACGCGCGACCTGCCACAGGCGAAGCTGGGCGCGGGTGTCGGCGTAGTGGCCCATGACGAGCGCGCCGCTGTCTCCCCAGGCGACGAAGCCGTCGTTGCGCCCGCCGTTGATCTGCCACTGGTTCTGGTAGAAGGCATGGACAAGGTCGCGGGTCACGACGCCGTGAGGCAGCGGATCGCCTTCCTTGGTCTTCAGCGCGAAAGGCGCGTTGGGCAGGGGCGCAAGGTCATCGGGGCCGATCAGGTACTCGGTATGCTCGACCACCTGCCGGTCGGGGACAAGGCCCTCCCAGATCTTCGGCAGGGTCTCGAACGGCTTGCCGTCGCGGTCGCGCTGGATGGAGCGGTCGGCCGGGACTTTCGACAGCGGTTGCTGCAGGCCGGGGAAGTCTGCGAAGAGGTTGTTGAAGCTGCGGTTCTCCGCATAGATCACCACGACCGTATCGATCGCCTCACGCAGCCGCGCATCGCTGACCGGGGAGCGCGCAGCGGCCTTCGCAGTGCGAGCCTCGACGGCCGGCGCACCCGCAGTGGCAGCGGCGCCGAGGGCGGCCAGTCCTTCCAGGAACTGGCGGCGATCGGGGGTGAGCGAACCCGGACTGGGGGCTTCGGGCTTGGTCATGGATGTCCTTAGCGTTGCGGCTTTTTCCTGTCGTCTGGGGTGAGGCCGGGGGTTTCGTCAATCGCAAATCCCGCAAATGCAACTGCGTCGCCGGTCCCGGCAGATTTTGGCGCAATCGCAAAATTGCCGGGAACGTGAAGGTGTGCGATGCGCTTTTGTCGCAGCCCTGCCATGCCAAGGGACGGGCTGCCAATAGGATGATCAACCGCCCGCATGACACAGCCCGCCGATTTCGATGCCGAGCATATCACTGCGCTGAAACGCAGCGAGGAGCGACTGCGCGCCCTGTTCGAAGCGCTCGAGGACGGGTTTTGCATCATCGAATTCTTCGATGGTCCGCACGGCCCGCTCAGCGACTATGTCCATGTCGAGGCGAACTCGGGATACGAGCGGCAGTCGGGCATCTCCAACGTCGTGGGCATGACGCTGCGCGAACTCGAACCCGACGACGCCGAGGGCTGGGCGGACCTCTACGGCATTGTGCTGCGGACCGGTGAGCCGATCCGGTTCGAGCGCTACTTCCTCGCCGCGGGGCGACATATCGAGGTTTCCGCGGCCCGCGTCGAGCCTGCGAGCCGCAGGCAGGTTTCCGTGCTGTTCCGCGACATCGAAGCGCGCCGCCGGGCGCAGGATGCCTTGCGCGCCAGCGAGGCGCTGGCGCGCGAGAACATCAAGCGGGTGCAACTGGCGCTGTCTGCGGGCGCGATAATCGGAACCTGGTTCTGGGACATTCCGCAGGATCGCTTCACGGTGGACGAGGCTTTCGCGCAATCCTTCGGCCTCGACCCCAGCCTGGGACGGGAAGGACTGTCGCTCAACCAGATCGTCGCGACCGTACACCCTGACGACCAGGCCGGACTGGCGGCCGCTATGCAGGAAGCGATCCGGCGCGGAGGGTCCTATGCGCATCAGTACCGCGTCATGCGCGCGGACGGGCGCTACTACTGGATCGAGGCCAATGGCAGCGTCGAGCATGGGCCTGATGGCACACCCCTGAGCTTCCCCGGCGTGCTGCTCGACATCGAACAGCGCCGCGCGATCGAGCAGGAGCGCGACCGCGCCGCTGCCGCCTTGCGGGCCCTCAACGAGACGCTGGAACAGCGCGTGGCCGAGCGCACCGAGGAACTGATGAAGGCCGAGGAGCAACTGCGCCAGGCGCAGAAGATGGAGGCGGTCGGCCAGTTGACCGGCGGCCTTGCTCACGACTTCAACAACCTGCTGGCGGGCATCTCCGGCGCCATCGAGATGGTCGGCACGCGGCTCAAGCAAGGGCGCATAGCCGACGTCGACAAATACCTCGTCGCCGCACAGGGCGCGACGCGGCGGGCGGCCGCGCTCACCCATCGCCTGCTGGCGTTCTCGCGGCGGCAGACGCTCGATCCGCGCCCCACCAACGTCAACATGCTGGTGAACGGCATGACCGATCTCATCCAGCGCACCGTCGGCCCGGCGATCCGGGTGGAGACCGTGGGCGCGGCCGGGCTCTGGCCGACGCTGGTGGATGCGAGCCAGCTGGAAAACGCGCTGCTCAATTTGTGCATCAATGCGCGCGACGCCATGCCGGAAGGTGGGCGGATCACGATCGAGACTGCGAACAAGTGGCTCGACCGTGCCGGCGCGCGGACCCATGACGTTCCGGAAGGGCAGTATCTGTCGCTGTGCGTCACCGATACGGGCACCGGCATGACGCCCGACGTCATCGTCAAGGCCTTCGACCCGTTCTTCACCACCAAGCCGATCGGGCAGGGAACCGGACTCGGCCTGTCGATGATCTACGGCTTTGCCAAGCAGTCCGGCGGGCAAGTGCGGATCTACTCGGAGGTGGGGCAGGGCACCACGGTTTGCATCTACCTGCCGCGCCACTATGGAGACGCCGGCGAGGATGCTTCGCAGGGCGTAGAGGTGAAGGTTTCGGGCGCCGGTTCGGGCGAGACCGTGCTCGTTGTCGATGACGAGCCGAGCGTGCGCATGCTGATCACCGACATTCTTGAGGACCTCGGCTACACGGTGATCGAGGCGGCAGACAGCGCCTCGGGGCTGCGGGTCCTGCAGTCCGACGTGCGGATCGACCTGCTGGTCAGCGATGTCGGCTTGCCGGGTGGGATGAACGGACGCCAGATGGCCGATGCGGGACGGCAGGTGCGGCCGGACCTGAAAGTGCTGTTCATCACCGGATACGCCGAGAACTCGGTGATCGGCAACGGGCACCTCGAGCCGGGAATGCAGGTGCTCACGAAGCCCTTCGTCGTCGAGACACTGGCCGCGCGGGTGCGGGACTTGGTAGAAAACTGAGCGGTTCGCAGGTCTCAGCGGGCGGCGAGGGTCTCGGCCAGCAGTGCGCGCATCTGGTCCTCCACGCCCTCGCCGAAACCGACGCCCATCGTCAGGCAGCGGCTTTCCCCGCCGGGCCATGAACGGTGGCCGGTGCCGGTGGTGTCGAGCATCACCAGCACGTCGCCGGGGCCAAGGCGGCGCCGCGTCCCGTCGGTCGCCTCGATCTCCCACTCGCCCTCCAGTGTGATCGAAAGACCGGCCATGCCGCAGGGGTGCCAGTCAGTGGCGTGATTGGGATCGCCGCTTGCGATACCCCAGATCGAGGCCGGGGCGATGCCTTCCCAATGCGCGGTTCCATCCTCGGCGATGACCTTGCGGGTCAGCGGAATCGCGAGATTGACGAGGCGCGATCCGCCATCGGCTTCGGCATAGATGCACACGGCGGTCCTGGTCATTTCGCGTCTCCCGAGTGATCAGCCCGGGCGATGAAAACGCCGGTGGACAGGCTGTGAACAAATGGTATATAGATATAACAATATAGGCAATGAAAGAGCGTGCGCGACGTGTCGGTTCTGATCAGCGAAGTTGGCCCCCGCGACGGCCTCCAGAACGTCAAGGCAGTGATGCCGACCGAGGCCAAGAAGGCGTGGATCGCCGCAGAGGCCGCCACCGGCATGCGCGAAATCGAGGTGGGCAGCTTCGTTCCCGCCAAGCTCCTGCCGCAACTGGCGGACACTGCCGAGATCGTCGCATTTGCGCGCACGCTGCCCGGCCTGACCGTGGCGGTTCTGGTGCCTAATGCGCGCGGCGCGGCCGATGCGATCGCCGCCGGGGCGCACAAGCTGACCCTGCCGCTGTCGGTCTCGGAAACGCACTCGCTCAAGAACCTGCGCCGCACGCACGACCAGGTGATCGAGGAAGCCGCCCGCATCGCCGCGATGATCCGCGAACTGCCCGAGGGCGACCGCCCGCACTTCGAGGGCAGCCTGTCCACCGTGTTCGGCTGTACGCTGGAGGGCACCGTTCCCGACGCGCAGATCGCGCGGCTGGCGGAGCGGCTGATGGAAGCCGGCTGCGACGAAGTCGGCCTCTCCGACACCACCGGCTATGCCGATCCTTCGGCCGTGCGCCATCTCGTCAAGCTGGTGCGCGGCGTTGTCGGTGACAAGGCGCTGACCGGCATCCACCTTCACAACACCCGCGGCCTCGGCCTTGCCAACGTGCTGGCGGCACTGGAATGCGGGCTCGACACGATCGATGCTTCGCTTGGCGGCCTGGGCGGCTGTCCCTTCGCGCCGGGCGCGAGCGGCAATATCGTTACCGAGGATCTGGCCTTCATGCTCGAGGCGATGGGCATCGACACCGGCATCGACCTCGACAGTCTCTTCAAGGTCCGTTCGATCGTAGCCGACGCACTGCCGGGCGAGCCGCTCTATGGCTTCGTCACCGATGCGGGCCTGCCCTTGGGCTTCACCCCGGCCACGCAGCGGGAGGCCGCGTAAGGTTCGAAAGCCGCCGCATGGTTCTCGCTGTGCGGACAAGGCGATCTCGCCCTTCCATCGATACCCACGTGTAAGCTAGCGTCCTGTTCTTGGTCCTCCTCTCTCCCTCAAGGACGCTAGCGACATCGTCATGACACATGACTCGAACCGGGTTCCGACCCGCACGGCCATCGCCTACGGCGCCGGTCAGCTCGGCGCGCAGATCTTCCGCGACACGCCGGCCGTCCTGCTGCCGATCTTCATGACCACCATCCTGGGCATCCCGCCCTGGCTGTCGGGCTTCGTCATCCTGATCCCGAAGCTGTGGGTGATCGTCTGCGACCCGCTGGTGGGCGTCTTTTCCGATCGCAAGAAGGAGACCTGGGGACGAACCCGGTTCCTGACCGTCGGCGCGATCCTGACGAGCATCGGCTTCGCCAGTCTCTTCACGATCGTCGAGTATCCCAGCCCTTATGTCGCGGCCGGAGCGGTCTGCGTGCTGTTCCTGGTTGCCTCGACCGCGTTCAGCATCTTCTCCGTGCCGTACCTCGCGGTCGCCTCCGAACTGTCGAACGACGCGCACGAGCGCACGCGCATCCTGACCTTCCGCATGGCCGCGACGATCGGCGGCGTGGTGATCGGCGTCGGCGTGGCGCAGCCGCTGGTCTTCGCACTCGGCGGCGGCGCGCACGGCTGGCACGTCATGGCCTACTCGTTCGCCGTGGTCTGCATCGTGTCGATGCTGGTGCCCGCGATCGGGCTGCGCGGAGTTCCGCTGCTCAAGAGCGCGCAGGCGCCCGGCAAGCTGCTTGACCAGCTTGGCTCGGTGGCGTCGAACAAGCCGTTCATGGTGCTGCTGGCGACGACGTTCATCCAGGGCATCGGCATGGCGTCCAGCTATACCGTCATCGGGTTCTACTACGTCTATGCGCTGAACCTGGTGCACATCATCCCGACCTTCGTGATCGCGATGGCCTGCGGCAGCCTGTTGAGCCAGCCGACGTTCCTCTATCTCTCGCGCCGCTTCGGCAAGGAGAAGGTCTACGTCGTGGGCTCGGTGCTGTGGATGCTGGTCACCGTGACGTGGTTCTTCGTCGAGCCGGAAAGCCCGGTCGTGGTATCGCTGCCGCTGATCGGCGATCTTACGCGCGAAGGTCTGCTGGTGCTGGCGCGCGGCGTGTTCATCGGCGTGGTCAACACCGGCTTCCTGCTGCTCTCGTTCTCGATGCTGACGGACACCGTGGACCTCCATCGTCGCCGTCACGGATCGGCCAACGAAGGCGTATTCTCGGGCATCTTCAGCGCGGCGGAGAAGCTGGCCTTCGCGCTCGGCCCGCTTGTGGCAGGCATCATCATGAGCGGCTTCGGCTTCGTGTCATCCACGCACGGCGTGGTGCAGCAGCGCCAGCACGCGGTGCTCGGCGTGATCCTGCTCTATTCGGCGGTGCCGGTGGTCACGCAGTTCCTGAGCCTGCTGGTGTTCTCCCGATACCGTCTCGACCCGGCCGAGATCACGACCGGGCCGGAGAACTGGCAGGACGCCGCGCGGCTCGAGCCGTCGCCTGGTCTGGAACGCTGATCGGGTCAATGCGGTAAAAACAAAAAAGCCCGCCTCGCACTGTGCGAGGCGGGCTTTTCCATGCCCTATGGGAAGTCCCGGTCAGGCGCCCGGGATATTGCCGCCATCGACCGGGATGAACACGCCCGACACCGCCTTGTTGGCCGGATCGGCAAGGAACAACACGCTGTTCGCTATGTCTTCCGGCGTGGCGAGGCGGCCGAGAGGACTGTAAGTTTCCATCTTGGCGAGGAAATCGCCGTCGCTCTCGCCGTCGAGCTTGTTGCCCATGAGCATTTCGGTGGGCACTGCGCCCGGCAGCACCGCGTTGACGCGCACTCCGTAGCGGCCCGCCGCGCGCGCCGCGGTGCGCGTGGTCATCAGCACCGCCGCCTTGGAGCCGCAATAGGCCGCGCCGGTGGGGTTGGCGGTGATCGACATGCCCGAACCCATGTTGACGATGGCGCCGCCGTTGCCCTTCACCTTCATTCGCCGGATCGCGTGCTTGCAGCCGAGGAACACGCCGTCGGAATTGATCGCGAAGTGCTTCTGCCACATCTCCAGCGGCATGTCCTCGAACGCGATGTTGGGGCGGTAGATGCCGGCGTTGTTGACGAGCACGTCGATGCCGCCCAGTTCGCGGTCGATGTAGTCCATCAAAGCGATCCAGGAATCCTCGCTGGTCACGTCGAGCGTGCGCTCGATGATCTTGCCATCAGTCGAGGTGTCGCCCGAGGCGGCGAGATCGGCGCTGATGACGGTGGCTCCGCGTGCGGCGAAGGCCGAGACTATGGCTTGGCCCAGACCGCCTGCGCCACCGGTCACCACGACGTTCAGTCCGGCAAAATTGTCTTGAATCATCGTGACTTGATATCCCGAAAAAGTGCGCTTTCGGCCCATCGTCCGCTCAGTCGCAGCCGTGAGCCTGTCTCGCGGTTAACCTTCGTCGTTCGCGGGCAAGCACGGATTCTGGGGGCTCTCCGCCTAGTGATAAATCATCGGCTGGTGATCAACAAACTCGATTCAAATTGTTCAAAATCGCACGTGAGGCACCTTCACCGGACAACAAAGGTTCGGGGAAAATCGTCATGTCCAGTCGGTTCGCTTTCCTTTTCGGCACTGCTCTCGTCACCACTCTTTCTACGGTGCCCGCCATGGCGCAGGAGGCTCCGCAGGCCTCTTCCGACGCCGTTGGCGGGAACGATATCGTCGTCACCGCGCAGCGCCGTGAACAATCGCTGCAGGACACGCCGATCGCCGTCAGCGCGTTCAATTCCGCCATGCTGGAGGACCGCGCGGTCAACAGCGTGATCGCTCTCGCATCGAACACGCCGGGTCTCTATCTGAGCCAGGGCACGGCGTCGCCCAGCACGCTGCAGATCGCCATGCGCGGCGCGCTGGAGCAGAGCGGTGGGTCGGTGACTTCGGAATCCCCGGTCGCGATCTACATCGACGACGTCTACCAGTCCCGCCTCTCGGCAGCCGACTATGACCTGGCGGATATCGAGCGGGTCGAAGTGCTGCGCGGGCCGCAGGGTACGCTCTACGGCCGCAACTCGATGACCGGCGCTATGAAGCTGGTCACCCGGCAGCCCAACGGCGATAACTGGGCCAACTTCGACATCAGCTACGCCCGCTTCGATGAAGTGAAGGCCAAGGCCAGCGTCGGCGCGGCGCTCACCGGGAACCTCGCGCTTGCGGCCTCGGGCTTCTACGACAACCGTGACAAGGGCTGGCAGTACAACGTCTTCACCCGGGAGGACGTCACCAAGTTCCGACGCTATGGCGGCCAGGTGGCGCTCGGCCTGACCAACGTGGACCGGGTCGAGGCGGTCGTCACGGCACGCTATGCCAAGAGCACCAGCGACGGACAGCACTTCCTGCCGATCAACGATACGCCGCCCTACAATCCCGCGCTGGGCTTCTATCAGACGCGCACGCCTCTGCCGGCGATCGGCAATAATGAGCAGTATTCGTTCTCCGGCCGCTTCGGCTATGATCTCACCGACACCATCACGGTGCGTTCGATCACCGCTTATCAGCATCTCGATGAACACTGGGCGCTCGACTTCGCGGGCGGCTACGTCGCGCCGGGCAGTAATGCCGATCCGATCCCGGGATTCTATCGCGACAGTCTCGGCAAGCAGAACCAGTTTACGCAGGAACTGCAGGTCCTTGCCAACAGCGCCGACGATCGCCTCCATGTGATCGCGGGCTTCTTCTACTTCCGCGAGCATGCAAGGCAGGACACCAACGACATCTTCACCGGCTTCCCGCTTCCTCCCTCCAGCATCGAGACGAAGTCCAGGAGCTATGCCGGTTACGGTCAGGCCGATTACGAGATCATTCCCGGGCTGACGGCTTCGGCGGGCATTCGCTATACCCATGACATCAAGTCGTTCTTCGGCACGACGCCTGATTCCGCAGGCACGATCTACGTCCTGAACTATGGCATCAAGGCGAATGTCTGGACGCCCAAGTTCAACCTGCAATGGAAGTGGTCGGACACCGGCATGGTCTATGCCACCGCTGCGCGCGGTTATCGCGCGGCCGGGTTCAACTCCCTCAACTCGGGCGAACCGGCCGGCTTCGGAAGGCCCTATGCGCCGGAGTTCGCATGGTCCTACGAGATCGGTGCCAAGGTCGACCTGCTCGACCGCGCGCTCCAGCTCAACCTCGCCGCCTACCATGAGAGCCTTACCGACCTGCAGACGCTGGCGCTGGGCAATGTCGCGGGCAGCTACCTGACCCAGAACGCGGCGAAGGCGAAGGTGCAGGGCATCGAACTGGAAACCACGCTGCGACCCGTTCAGGGCATAAGCTTCTTCGGCAACCTCACCTATACTTACGACAAATATCAGGAGCTGGACCCGGGTTCGCAGGCGGCGCAGGCAGGGGCGGAGCATCTGCCGCTGATCTCGCGCTGGCAGTATCAGGTGGGCGGCACCGCCGACCTTCCGATCGGCGACAGCACGGTGACGCTGGCGGCGGATTACAGCTACCGAACGTCGTACAACTCGCTCGTCTCGCTTTCGCAGGCTTCGGAAAACCCGGCGATCGGGCGCGCCAACGCCTCGGTGACGTACAAGCTGCCGGGTGACCATATCCAGTTCTACGCGCAGGCGAGCAACCTGTTCAATTCGAAGGACTGGTTCGCCTCGGCCGAGTTCGTGCCCGGCCTGTTCGGCTACAAGATCCCGCTGGAGCCGCGCGTGTGGCGCGTCGGCTTCCGCTACAAGATGTGACCTGAAGGAGTGACGGATATGGCCGGAGAGACCGGAATCGCAGAACCGGTGCAGGATGTCGACTTCGGCTCCCCGGCCTTCCTCGAAGATCCCTGGAGCCCGCTGCGTGCGCTCCAGGATCAGGACCCGGTGTTCTGGAGCGAGAAGCAGCAGGCGTGGATCGTCACCCGCTACGAAGATGTCATGGCGACGTTCCGCGACCAGCGCCTGTCCGCCTCGCGCATTGTGCCGTTTCTTTCCACGCTGGTGGCCGATGTGCGCGCCGAGTATCCGCTCGTCGCGCATTTCGAGGAGAAGTGGATCTCCAACGTCGACCAGCCCGTCCACTCGCGGCTGCGGCGGCTGATGGCGAACGCCTTCTCGCGCAAGGTGGTGGATGCCCTGCGCCCCGCCTCGCGCAAGATCAGCGAGGACATCCTGCGTGAAGTCAACGGGCGAGAGGTGGACTACGTGCACGCCGTCGCGCGTGAACTGCCGGCGCGCGTGATCACCGCGATGTTCGGCATTCCGGACCACTTGCGCGACCAGTTCGCCGACTGGGCGGGCGCGATCCAGCAGGCCACCGGCGCGGCCGTGCTGACGCGCGAGATGGTGGACCTCTATCACCAGACCCTCGCCGACATGAACGTCGAACTGCTCAAGCTGATCGCCGAGCGGCGCGAGAGCCCGAAGGAAGACCTGCTCAGCCAGTTCGTCCAGGCGCGCGATGCCAACGACCAGCTTTCCGACGACGAGCTGCTGGGCGCCTGCCACGCCACGATCATCGCCGGGTTCGAGACGACGATGCACATGCTGACGCTGGGCATGCTGGAACTGCACGAGCGGCCCGCGCTGCAGGCGCGCCTGTTCTCCGGGCCGGCCGATGCGGCGAAAGTGGTGGACGAGCTGCTGCGCTACATCGGCATGGCCAAGGGCATGCTGCGCATCGCGCGCGAGGATTTCGAGTGGCATGGTCACACGATCCGCAAGGGCGACTTCGTCTACGGCATGAACATATCGGCCAACCGCGACCCCCGCATGTGGCAGCGGCCTGACGAGATCGACCCGGACCGCGACAACAACCGCTCGATGGCGTTCGGGCCGGGCATGCACTTCTGCCTCGGTCACCTGCTGGCGAAGATGGAACTGGCGGAGTTCTTTACTGAGCTTTTCGGCAGCTACGACGTGGCGATCCTCTCCGCCGAGCGGCCGTGGATCAACAGCTTCACCTTCCGAGGGCTGGATGAGCTGCCGGTGCGGATCAGCAGGAAATAGCCGCATCCCTCGTCATTGCGAGCGAAGCGAAGCAATCCAGGGCGGCGTTATACTGCCTTGGATTGCTTCGCTCGCAATGACGAGGCAGGGGTCAAATCCCCAGCGCACCCGGGTTGAGCAGGCCCTTTGGATCGACCTGCGCCTTCACCGCACGCAGCAGCGTCAACGCGCCCTCGTCACGCTCGCGCGTGTAGGGATAGAGCTTGCCCACCTGGAAATGGCCCGCTCCGTGGGCATGCATCAGACCGATGATCTCGGTGCGGATTTCCTCGACGAGCGCGGCACCGTCGGGGTTTTCGGCATAGCGGGGCAGCCCGGCAAGGTAACCCGGCTCCATCATCCGTTCGTGATAGGGCGTCAGTGCGTCCTTCCAGTACAGTGCCGGTTCGTAAAGGAACGTCCCCGCCCCGATCGACGAGAACATCGCCCCGATATAGGCGCCTTTGCGATCCATCTCCGCGCGCTTGCCGTCGACGTAGGACGTGAAGGCGGCATGGAACGCCGCGACGCGCGAGTGCGGCAGCAGGCCGTGCAGCGGCACCCAGCGCTCGCCTGCGGGGCCGAGCATGTTGTGCAGCGGCTGGAACGGCATGGCGCGCACGACCGTCGGCACCGAGTTGGCGATCTCGCGCCCGAAGCCGAGCGCGACCTTGCGGATAGCATCGATCTTGGCGCGCGCCTCGATGGCGGAGTAGCCGTCGGCGATGTAGTGCGCGGCGTAAGGCGCGGAGGCCAGCACCCGCCGTCCCGCTGCCGCCATGCGCAGCAGACTGCGCGCGCCCGCCAGCGCGCTGGGCGAGGACTGCCACACGCCCCTGGCCACCGAGAGCATCGTGCCGGTGTCCTGCTTGGCGATCTGCCCTTGCGACAGCGCGAGGTCGAGGCCGAAGGACTTCTCCTCGATCTTCATGCCGGCGATGGCGGACATGCAGCCGTGCAGCGCGGCGAAGTCGGGGAAGGTGAAGGACGCGGTCTCGTGCGCGGGCTTGCGGCGCAATAGCTTGAGGGTGATCGCGGTCTTGATCCCCAGCGCCCCGGAATCGCCGAGGAACAGCCCGGCAAGGTCCGGGCCGTAGTTGCGAAAGCGGCCCCGGCTCGCCTGCGATCCGGTCGTGCCCGTGCGCACGAACGTCCCGTCCGGCAGCAGCACTTCGAGCGCCACGACGCTGTCCGCCGAAATGCCGTTGGCGTTGGAACCATGGCCGTTGGCGTTCTGGCTCATGGTGCCGCCGACGCTGGCGGCAAGCCCGCTGAAGGTGCCGACAAAAGGCACCTTGAGACCGCGCGGCGCCAGCGCATCGTCGAGCGCCTTCCAGCTGATGCCGGGCTCGACGGTGACGGTCATGTCGGTTTCGTTGAGCGAGACGATGCGGTCGAGGCCGGAGCTGTCGATGACCACACTGTCCGCGCGCCTGGGCAAATGCGCGTCGGTATAGGAGACGCCGCCGCCCCGCGTGTGGATGGCAAGGCCCGCCTCCGCCGCCGCGAGCACGATCGCGCGCAAGTCCTCCACGCTGGTCGGGCGGAACACGCCCGCCGGGGTTGCGTGGCGGCGATAGACGTCGGAACCGAAGAACGCCGCCTCGCCGTCAGGCAGGCGCGACGGGGAAAGGGCAAGGGCGTCGGGCAGGGTCATGGGCGTCTTCTCTCGTACGTTTCAGGGCTTGCGTGCGATCAGCACTTCCCAGCCGCCGCCGGGGGCATATTCGCCCGCCTTGAATTCGCGGTCGGCCAGTTCGTCGGCCTTGGCGGCATCGTAACCCTTCGCGTCGGCCCCGGCGTATTCACGGATGACCATCGGCGCGGTGTCGAAGCGGATCGTTTCCGGATCGAAGCCCGCGTTCTTGGCCAGCCCCACCTGGTCCATCTCGCGCATGGCGCCCCAGAACGGCTCGTTGTTGTAGTAGGTCTCGTTGTCGAGGATGAACTGGGTGAACGGGTCCATCAGGTCGAACGGCGGCAGGTCGCAGTGGATCATCAGGCCGCCGGGACGCAGCAGGCGGAAGCACTCGTCGAAGATCCTGGGCATCGCCTTGCCGCTGGTCTCGTGCAGCAGGATATGGCTGACGACGAGGTCGAAGGAGGCGTCCTCGAACTCGGTCTTCTCCGCGTTCATCTGCGCGAAGTTCACCGTCTCGCCCAGCGCCACCGAGCGGGCGTGGGCATAGCGCACCAGCGGCTCGGCGACGTCGATGCCCCAGACTTCCGCCTCGGGGAAGAACTCCTTGTAGGGCAGGGTCGAGTGGCCGACCGTGCAGCCCATGTCGAGCACGCGTGTCGGCGCGAAATCGGGCATGGTGCGGCGGATATAGTTCACCACCGATCGGCCCTTGCCGTCGTTGAACGGCCCGCCGTAGCCCATGCCGTAGAGGTAGACGCCGCGTTCGTAGAGGGCGCCAGCCGCGAATTGCTCGGCATCATGGCGGGAGGCATAGCCGCCCGGCATGCAGTGGATGTCTAGCGCGGTGACGTAGCGGGGCACGTCGAACGCTTCGGGAATGCGCAGTTCGCCGCCCTGTCCCTCGCGTGCCTTCACCTCGGCGGCGAGGCGGGGCCAGTCGCGTTCGATGGTGTCCACCACCGAGAGCCACAGCAGCTCCTGCGCCGTCCGGTTGAGCGCGGCGTAGGACTGGAAGAACGGCTCCTTCTTCATCGCTTTTCGCACGTCGTGACGGCTGGCGAGATCGACGCCGAGCGACTGCGATTCCGCCGCCGTCTTGGCGAACAGCGGGGTCAGGCCGGGCAGGACCTCGCGCTGGATGAAGCCGCGCAGGCCCTTGGCGAAGTTCTGGCGGCTCGCCTCGTCGTGGCTGGCGCGCGGGAGGACCGGGTGGTCGCCCTGCTGGAAAACGTTGAGCATCAGTCCAGTCCTGCCAATTCATAGCGCACCGGCCCGAACGAGCCTTTCAGACGCAGCGGCAGGTAATCGCCCGGGGTCACCCAGAAGTCGGCGTATTCGGGCACGAATTCGCTCCAGCGCACCTTGAAGTGCTCGGCCTCGAAGCTGCCTGCGCGCACGGTGATCTCCTCGCGGCCGACGTAAGTGACCAGCGGCGTCACGCAGTGCGCGCGGTAATTGCCCATGCCCCATTCGGAGATCGAGTTGGTCACGCAGGTCACCGGCTTCTCGACGCCCGGATCGGCGGTGCCGCAGGCTGCGGCAACCAGCACGTCGGCAAGGATCGTGTGCATGCCCAGGTAGTCGATCCGCTTGCCCGTCTCCAGCCGCTGCGAGAACCGCCCGGCCTCCTGCGAGAAGACTTCCGCCTCCACCGCGGTGCCGTCGACGCGGAACCAGCAGTGCGCCTTGAGGTCGCCGTCGACGAATTCGCGGGTCTGCGCCTCGATCGGGTTCCAGTCGCCGTCCACCGACCAGGTCGCGTTGCGCAGGACCTTGCGGTCGTCGAACTCGATGGTGGCGTTCATCAGCCGGCCCTTGTCCCAGACCGACATGGTGAAGGCCTCGCGGCCCCATTCCTCGTCGCTTTCCTTGAGGTGGACGACACGGCCGGAGAGATGCTTCGGAATCTGGTAGGTCATGGTCGGTCCTTTGGAAAAGCTCACCAGGGAACGGTGTCCCCGGTGTATTCGAGGAACGGGGCGCCATCGGCCGAGGGGTGGGCAGTGCTGACGAGGCGGTAGATGCCGTCCACGCTGTCGGCGACTTCGACGGTGGCGTCGGCGCCGCCCATCTCGGTCTTCGCCCAGCCGGGGCAGATGATGAGGACCGCGCGCTTCCCGCCGTGGGTAACGGCGAAGCTGCGCACCAGCATGTTGAGCGCCGCCTTGCTGACGCGGTAGAGGTCCGCGCCCGCCAGGGTGTTGCGCACCATCGAGCCCATGCCCGAACTGGTGAAGGCGAATGTGCCGCCTTCGGGCACCAGCAGTTCCAGCAGGGTGGCGAGGCGTACGCTGCCGATGGCGTTGGTCTTGAGGACGCGCAGGACCTCCTCGTCGGCGCGCTCCCAGATCGGCGCGTCGCCCTGAGGCAGGATGCCCGCGACGATGTGCAGCACGTCGATCCGCTGCCCGGCTAGGCTGTCGCGAAGGGCGAGCGCCTGCCCCTCGTCGGTGATGTCGAGCGGCAGGACGGTGATGCCGTCCAGCGCCTCCAGCGCCGGGGAGGGGACCACGGTGGTCGCCACTACGTCCCACCCTTCGGCGCGGTATCGCTGCGCAAGCGCAAGGCCGAGGCCCTGCGTCGCGCCGACGAGCAGGACCCGGCGCGGGATCACTGCCAACCCGCTCCGCGCAGGAACTTCGCGACTTCATCGGCCCATGCCTCGGGCTGCTGGTCGACGATATCGACGCCGCCGCCCTCCAGCGCGGCGAAGCCGAAATGAGGGAAGAGTTCGGATGCGCGCTGCGCGTGGTCGAAGATCATGTCGCCGGTGTTCGACAGGATCAGCGTCGGCTGTTTCACTTGCGCCAGCTGCGGTTCCTGATCGTACATATAGGCGGCGTTGTGGCCGTACCAGAAGGCGCCGCGCCCGATCAGCGCCTGCACCACGTAGTCGCTGAGGCGCGCGTGCGGGATGGTGCCGCTGGCAAGGTTGTTACGAATGTCGAACAGTTCCGCCATGTGCCCGGCATGCTCGCGCGCGTGGTAGCCCAGTTCCCACTGATGCAGGTTGTCGAGGAAGTTCTGGCGGTCCGCGGCGCTGACCAGAAGCGGGCCGTTGACGATCAGCGCGGCGATGCGGTCGGGGAACAGCAGTGCGCCCTCGGTTGCCGCCAGCGCGCCGGTATGGTGGCCGAGCAGGGCCGCGCGCTCGATCCCCAGCGCGCCCAGCACGGCGGGGATGACCTGCGCATAATCGGTGACAGTCGGAGTGTCCGGCGTCGGGTCGGACATGCCGAAGCCGGGCATGTCGATGCCGATCGCGCGATACCCGCGTGCCGCAAGCGGGGCGTAGACGTTGTCGAACTGGCCCGAGGTCATCGGCGCCTGATGGAACATCAGCAGCGCGGGGCCTTCACCCGTCTCCTGGAAATGGACCTGCCCGAACGGACCGTCGGCGTAATGACGGCGGGGCCAATTATGCTGCATCAAATGTCTCCTGTCGCGACCTTTTCGAGCGTCTCGCGGTAGGTCCGGTCGCTGTACTTGTGTTCGAGTTCGCTGCGCCGCTGGCGCGAGAATTGGAAGAGCCTGCCGTAGAAGTCCTGAAGCGCCTGCTCGCGCGTCCGCAGCAGGGCATCGTCGGGCTGGAGCGCCTCGATCTCGGCGGCGAGGTCGATCCCGTGGCGGCTCATCACCCGCTCGGCGGTGTCGAGCCTTTCGCGCACGACGTGCAGTTCCTGCGCGAGCACCAGCACCATCGAGAGCACTTCGTCGACGCCCTCGGTCGCGAAGAACTCGGGACGCTTGCCGCGCACGGTACGGGCCAGTTCGGGGCGGGGGAGTTCAGGCGTGTCGCTCATGCGTTCAATCCGTCCAGCGCTGCCAGCACCTGCGCCAGCGGTTCCACGTCCGCGTACTTGTAGGCCATGTCGAACAGGTTCACCGCGTGGGCCGTGGGGCTGCGGTCGTAAACGCATTCCTCGGGCACGGTGACGCGGAAGTTGTAGGCGAAGGCGTCCACCACGCTGCCGCGCACGCAGCCGCTGGTGGTGCAACCTGTGACGACCACGCTGTCGCAGCCCAGGTCGATCAGGTAGCTGGCGAGCGGGGTGCCGAAGAAGGCGCTAGGGTGCTTCTTGGGCAGCAGCACGTCGCCGGGGAGCGGCGCGACGTCCTCGACGAAGCGATAGCCCTCGGCGCCGATGGTCATCAGTTCGGGGACTTTGGCGGCAAGGCGCCCCTGATCGAACGCCTCCTTGGGCGCGACATGGGGGTAGAGCACCGGCAGGGCGAGTGTGCGGAACTTCGCCAGCAGCGGGGCGATGTGGCGCACCGCCTCCCACCCGGCATCGCCGCAGCTGGTCTTGAATTCCTCGATGGAGTCCCAGAACGGCGCCTCGCGCGTGCCGATGGTGCGGTACTGCACGTCGATGATGAGCAGCGCCGGGCGCTTGCCGAGACCGCCCGGGCGACCGAAACCGGCGGCGCGGTAGCGGCGCTCCTCCTCCTCGGAGACGATTCCGGTCCATGGTCGATCCGGGGGGCTTGTCATGGCTTCACGTCGCCTTCGTAGTGAAGGCGCATCGCGTCCCACTCTGCGGTGCGCACAACTTTCTGGCGCTGGACGAAGTCGGCGAGGCGATCGCCCACGTTCTGCAGCGAACCGTCGTCCCTCAGTGCGCCCAGCACCTGCTGCATCGCCAGCACCGAAGCCTGCAGCGCGGCATTGGCGTAGAGGACGAGGCCGTAGCCCATCGCCTCGAACTCGCTTGCGGGGAAGGGCGGGGTCTTGCCGCCGTGGACCACGTTGACGAGGTGCGGCAGGCCGGGATTGCGGCCGGGCGCGTCGCGCAGTTCGGTTTCGGTGGTCAGCGCCTCGACGAAGAGGATGTCGGCGCCCGCCTCAGCATAGCGGCTGGCGCGCTCGATGGCGGCTTCGTAGCCTTCCACCGCCTTGGCGTCGGTGCGGGCCATGATCAGCGTGTTCTCGTCGCGCCGGGCGTCCACCGCCGCCTTGATCTTGCCGATCATCTCGGCGGCGGGGGCCACGTCCTTGCCCTCGAAGTGGCCGCAGCGCTTGGGGAAGACCTGATCCTCGATCTGGATCACCGCCGCGCCGGCCGCCTCGAGGCGGCGCACCGCGTGATAGCAGCTGACCGAATTGCCGTATCCGGTGTCGGCATCGACCACCAGCGGCAGGTCCACTACGGCGGCGATCCGCTCCACCGCCTGCGCCATGTCGGACAGGCCGAGGATGCCGATGTCGGGCAGGCCCAGCTCGGTATTCGCCACGCCCGCGCCGGTGACGTAAAGCGCCTCGTAGCCAAGATCCTGCGCCACGCGGGCGGCCAGCGGATTGGCGACGCCCGGCAGCAGGACGGCGCGCTTGTCTGCCCCGTTTGGTGAAGATAGGCGCAGCTTGAATTCGTGTCTGGTCATGAGGCCGGAGACTATCGCTGCCGTGGCCACGCGGGAGGCGGCGCGCGGGCGCTATCCGGCAGGCGGAGTTTGTTCGGCTGGCGGGTAAAGCGGCGCATCGGGGCTGGCCTGTGCGCGTGCCGGCCTAGTCTGCCCGGATGACGCCAGACGAGCGCATCCCTGTGGAGATACTGACCGGCTTCCTCGGCAGCGGCAAGACGACGCTGCTCAACCGGATGCTGTCGGAAGGCGCCTTTCGCGACACCGCCGTGGTGGTGAACGAGCTGGGCGAGATCGGGCTCGACCACCTTCTCGTCGAAACCGCGCCTGGGCAGGTGGCCTTGCTGGAGGGCGGCTGCCTGTGCTGCGCCGTGGTCGACTCGCTTCCCGAAACGCTGCTGGATCTCGTGCGCCGCCGCGCTGGCGGAGAACTGCCGAGGTTCGGGCGCATCGTCATCGAGACGACCGGGCTCGCCGATCCCGGTCCGATCATGGAAGTGGTCCGCCGCAGCCCGCTGCTGTCGCATTTCCTGTCGCTGGGCGTGGTCGTCACCGCGCTCGACATGCTCGGCGGCCGCACGCAGGTGGAGCGTCACCCGGAAGCGCTGCGCCAACTGGTGCTGGCCGACCGGCTGGTGCTGACCAAGCTGGACTTGCGCGATCCCCTCGCGCCCGAGGAATGCGTCTGGATCGCTGGGGCCAATCCGCTGGCGGACGTGGTCACCGCATCGGACGTCCTCGCTGATCCGGCGCTGCTGCTGGCCCCTTCGCGCGGGGCGCGGCCTGCCGTGACGGACGATCACGCGGCGCATAGCCATGGCGTGCGGGCCTGGAGCTTTCCCCTGGGCGAGCCGGTCACCCGCTCCGGCCTCGCGGCTTTCGCGGCGGCGCTGGATCACCGGCTGGGCGCGGACCTGCTGCGCTGCAAGGGGCTGGCCCGGACGCGCGGCCGCCTGTTGCTGGTGCAGGGCGTCGGCGCGCGGTTCTCGGTGACCGACGCCCCGCCGTCCGCCGACGGTGCCGCGCCGCACCTCACCGTCATCGTCCAGCGGCGCGAGGCAGGCGAGATCGCCGCGTTGCTTCCGTGGCTCCACGTACCCGAGGGCACGATGCCCCCATCCAAAGAGGACCTGCAATGAGCGGCTTCGACCTCCTGATCGCCAACGGCACCATCGTCGATCCCGTCGGCGGTATCGCTCAGGGCGACATCGCCATCACCGATGGCCGCATCGCCGCGCGCCTCGCCTCCGGCAGCGGAGTTACGGCGCGCGAAACGATCGATGCCACGGGACTGCACGTCTTCCCCGGCCTCATCGACACACATGTCC
Source organism: Novosphingobium resinovorum (assembly GCF_001742225.1). Taxonomy (NCBI): domain Bacteria; kingdom Pseudomonadati; phylum Pseudomonadota; class Alphaproteobacteria; order Sphingomonadales; family Sphingomonadaceae; genus Novosphingobium; species Novosphingobium resinovorum. The sequence continues at coordinate 1,083,238 of NZ_CP017076.1, forward strand.
ATTTCGGGTTCGGGGAACCGATTACCGAATACACCACCGAGACGCAGCATGCGGCCATCGGCGGCTTCACGTCGATCCTTGGCTATTTTCTGTCGAGCGAAGGCTACGGCGACATCTTCGACGCCGAACATGCCCATGCCCGCGAGCGGTCGCACGTCGATTTCGGCTTCCACTTCTCCGTCGCCAGCGAGCGGCACGTCGAGGAAATGGAGCGCTACGTCGCCGACTACGGCGTCACGTCGTTCAAGTATTTCATGAACTTCAAGGGCGAGGAAGGCCGCTACCTCGGCCTTGACGGGACCGACGACGGGTACTTCTACGCGCTGCTGGAAAAGGCCGCGAGCCTTGGCGAAGTCACCATCGTCGTCCACACCGAGAACATCGAACTGGTCAACCGCTTCCGCCGCGCCAGCATCGCCGGGGGCGGCATGACGCTGAAGGACTGGAACCTCTCCAAGCCCGCGATCACCGAGGCGGAAAGCACCATCCGCGCGCTCTATCTGGCGGAAAAGCTGGGCGCGCGCATCTATATCCCGCACATTTCCACGCGCATGGCGCTGGACGAAGTGCGCCGCTGGCGGGGCCGCTACGACCGGGTGACGGTGGAGACCTGCCCGCACTACCTGACGCACGACTGGGATGCGGACATCGGCCCCATCGGCAAGGCGAACCCGCCGTTTCGCAGCCCGGACGACGTCGCGGCGCTATGGGAAGGGCTGGCCGACGGCGCCATCGACGTCGTCGCTTCGGACCACGTACCCCGCAAGCGCGCCACCAAGGAGAAGCCGGTCTGGCAGGCATCGCAGGGCTTCCCCGGCACGGCGACGATCCTGCCGGTGCTGCTCGACCAGGGGTATCACAAGGGGCGCTTGTCGCTGGAGCGGATCGCGCAGTTGCTCACCAGCCGTCCGGCGGAGATATTTTCCATGAAGGGCAAGGGCAGCCTGGCTCCCGGTGCAGATGGGGACGTGACGCTGGTGGACCTCGAGCAGAGCCGCGTGGTCGATCCTGCGGCGCTGGCTTCGTATTCGGACTATAGCCTTTACGAAGGCTGGACCCTGCGGGGCTGGCCGGTACGGGCGATCCTGCGCGGGGAGACGATCATGCAGGATGGCCGGGTCACGGGCGCGGGGGGGTATGGGCGTTATCTGGAACGACGGGGGTGAGGGCTGGCGTAGGGAGGCCCACCCCTGTCCCTCCCGCAAGCGGGAGGGGGATGATAGGGTGGCGCTAGGTTCCCCCTCCCGCTCGCGGGAGGGGCGCGAGACTTGGCGATTTATCGCCTAGTCGCAGCGGGGTGGGCCTCTCAGGCCTCACCCAACCCCAGTTCTTCCAGTTGATCCGCCCAGTCGCGGTGCCATTTCTGCACGAGAATCTCGTTCGCCCCGAACACGGCGCTGAACCCCTCCGGCGCGTCCGACAGGTTGCGGTAGGCTTCCTCCGAGACACTGTAGTCCTCCGTCCGCACGACATCCTCGATGAAGCCGTGGAGCACCTGCCAGTCCTCGTCCGGCTGCGGGCCGTCGGCGTGGCCGGGGCGATAGGTGGCCATGCGCGTCACCGTGCTGCCGGACGTCTCACCGGGGTAGAGGTGGTAGAATCCGTAGAACATCTCCCCGTTCGGACCCGAGGAGACGTTGAGGTTGATGTTGGGAAAGATGAAGTAGTTGCCGCCGAAGTTCTCGTCCGGCCACTCCGTCTCCGGCGCGTCGGCGAGCGCATACCAGTCCTTGCGCGGGAAGCCCATGCGGGCGTGGCGGTCGAACGGGGTCAGCGCCATGACGTTGGAGACGAGGCGCGGCGCTACCGTGGTCGCGTGCAGGGTCGCGAAATGGTAGCTTTCGCAGTAGGTGTCCCAGGCGCATTTCCAGTTGGTGCGCGTTTCCAGCCGGCTGCGGCGCATCGGCCGGGCGCGGCCGAGTTCGAGGTGCTCCAGTTCCGCCGCGAAAGGGCCGAGCCATTCCGCCACGTCGATCAGGCCGCCCTCCGGATCGGCGCGCACGAAGACCATGCCCGCCCATTCGGCCACCGGCAGCTCGACCAGCCCGCGCGCCTCGCGCTCCATGCCCGCGAAGCCCTCCGCGCCGGGCAGGCCGATCAGCTTGCCCTTGAGGTCGAAGGTCCAGCCGTGGAAGCGGCAGGTCATGCGCTTGCGGCTGTCGCATTCGGTCACGAGGCGCGCGGCGCGGTGCGGGCACATATTGAGGAAAGCGCGTACCTGCCCTTCGCCGTCGCGCAGGATCACGATCTCGGGGCCGAGGGCATCGAACAGCAGCTTGTCGCCCGGCTCCGCCACGTCGAGCGAAAGGCAGGCCATGATCGGCAGCTTGCGGAACGCCTCGCGCTCCCGGGCATGGCGGTCAGGATCGACGTAGGCGTGGGCGTCGATCTCCATGACGGTCTCGGCCAGGTCCGTACGGCCGTCGCGCAGGCGCTCGACGAGGGCGCGGCGCAGGGAATTGTGGGAGTCCCGCCGGGCTGCAGAGGGGGCGAGAGAGGGATCGGCGGTCATCGGATCAGTGTCCCCGGTAACGGATGAAGGCGAGGAGGCTCAGCGCCTTGAGTACGGCCGGATAGACCGCGAAGCAGAGCACCAGCGTAGTGAGGGCGCCGGGCGTCTGCGGCACCGCGCCGCTGCCCTTGGCGCCGACGAAACCGCCGAGGCTGAGCAGCACGCCGGTGATCGCGGGGCCAAGCGCGAAGGCGACTTTCTCCAGCGCGCTGAACACGCCGGAATAGACGCCCGCTCGTGATGCGCCGGTGGTCTCGCGGTCGTGCTGGATGGTGTCGGTCAGCATCGACAGCGCCATCAGCAGGTACATCGAGTTGAACAGGCCCCACAGGAACCCGCGCAGCGCCATCAGCACGATTCCCGGCGCGGGGATGCCGAGGTGGGCGGCGATCCAGCCGTTCTCGGTCGGCCCGGCGGTGATCCACGAAAGGCACAGCAGCGACCAGCCGAGCACTCCGGTGACGAACAGCGCGCGCTTGGAGAAGCGGCGGCTCAGCCAGACCGTCAGCGGCTGGGCTACCAGCACCGAAGCGGCGGCGAAGACGTTGACGATCGCCAGCGCGCCCGCATCGTGCAGGACGTAGAGGAAGAACAGGCCGAAGACGGTATAAGTCATGCCCTGCGCGGTCAGCGCGAAGAAATAGGTGGTGGCCAGGCTCACGAAGCCGCGGTTGCGCCACAAGGCGAGGATGTCGGCCTTGCCGGTCGCGCCTTCGGGGCGGGGCAGGGTGATGAGGCGGGTGCGGCGCACGGTCGCCCAGGTGACGCCCATGCTCACTAGGCAGACGAGGCCGTAGAGCATCCCCATGCGGTTGAAGCCGTGCCAGCCGTCGCCCAGCCACTGCGCCACCGGCAGCGCATAGCCCGCGCCGATGGCGACGCCGACGGCCAGGAAGACAAGGCGATAGGCGAGGATCGTCGTGCGCTCGCGCGGGCTCTCGCTCATCTCGGACGCGACCGAGAGGTAGGGCACCGAGAACAGGCTGTAGGCGGTCGAGGCGAGCGCGAAGGCGAGCGACATGTAGGCTGCGCTGGCCAGCGGGGAAGAGAAGTCCGGCGCGCTGAACATCAGCACGAAGGCGAGGCCCGAAAGCAGCGCGCCCGCGCCGAGGAAGGGGGCGCGGCCCCAGCTGGTGGCACGCCGGTCCGACCAGCCGCCGACGAGGGGGTCGCAGAACACGATCCACGCCTTGGGGATCAGGATCGCGATGCCCGCCATCCACGCCGGGATGCCGAGCACGGTGATCATGTAGATCGGCAGGATCAGCGCAGGGGTGTCGCGGAAGATCTGCGCCCCCACTGCCCCGCTCCCATAGCCGAGCCGGGTGGCAAGGCTGACGCGCGGGGTGCGTGCCGGGGGTGAGGTCATGGCGGCGTCGTAGGTCGCTTCGAGCATCAGCTTTTCCCCGGATAGGCGCTTGCCACCGAGCCGGTCGCGGGCTGGTGCAGGGCCTTGGGCATGGAGTATTCGAGCAGCCCCTCATCGCCGTACTCGCGCCCGAAGCCGCTCGGTCCCGAGCCGCCGAACGGCAGGTCGAACGAGAAGCCGCTGCGGTTGTGTGCGTTGACGAGGCACAGTCCGGCCGGCAGCGAGGCCGCGAGGTCCCATGCCCGCTCGGCGTCGGATGACCAGACCGAGGCGCTGAGGCAGTCCCCGGTGGCGGCCCAGCGGTGCACATCGGCTTCGTCGCGCCAGGTGACCACGGGCACGATCGGCCCGAACTGTTCGTCGCGGACCAGTTCCGCATCGTCAGTCAGGCCGGTGACGAGCTGGGGGGCCACGAAATAGCCCTGCTCCGGGTAGTCGGAGAAGTCGTTCAGGAGCGGCACGACCATGCCCCCGTCGCAGCGCGCCTGCGCCGCGACGCGGCTGATGCGGCCTTGCGCCTGCGCGCTGATGACCGGGCCGATGTTGGTGCGCGGGTCGAGCGGGTCGCCCATGTGGAGCAGGCGCCGCGCCGTCTCGACGTAGGCGTCCACGAAGCGGTCGGCCACGGCTTCGTGGACGTAGAGGCGCTTGGCCGCCATGCAGACCTGCCCGGCGTTGAGGAAGCTGGCCCAGACGAGCGCTTCCATGCGCGCGGTGGTCGGCTCGAAGTCTTCCAGCACGATCAGCGGGTCGTTGCCGCCCAGTTCCATCACGCTGGGGATGAAGCGGCGGCTGGCCTGTTCCAGCACTGCGCGGCCCACCGTGCCGCCGCCGGTGAAGGCGACTTTCGCCACTTCGGGAGCGCCGATCAGTGCCTCGCCGGTCTCGGCGCCGCCGTTGACGGCGCGCAGCAGGCCGGGCGGCAGGTGCGCGGCGATCATGGCGACGATGGCGCTCAAGGTCAGCGGCGCGAAGGGGGAGGGCTTCACCAGCACCGCGTTGCCCGATAGCAGGGCGGGCGCGATCTTGGTCATGGCGAGGATGATCGGCGCGTTCCACGGCACGATCGCCGCGATGACGCCATATGGCGCGCGCCGCACCACGCGCCGCCCCGGTCCTTCGCCGCGAACGTCGTCGGCAAGGAGACGGCGGGCGCGGCCCTCCATGTCGGCGGCGAAGGCTAGCGCGAAGCGGATTTCCCCGGCGCATTCGCCCACCGGCTTCCCCATCTCGCTCGCCATCGTGCGGGCGAGGGCGTCCATGCCCTCCACCGCGCCGAAGGCCATGCGCAGCGTATCCGCGCGCGTCTCGAAGTCGAGCGCGGCCCATTCCCTCTGTGCGGCCGCTGCGGCAGAGGCGGCGGCGAGGACGTCGGCGGGACTGTCGCGGCGGATGCGCCCGGCCAGTTCGTCAGGCCGGGCGGGGTTCTCGCGCAGCAGCCACTTGCCCTGCGCGTCCGCCATGCTCGACGCGGCGAAGTCCCCCAGCTTCGGATGGCCGGTCTGCGAATGCGGGGCCAACTCCGTCAGCCTTCCTTGAGGAAGCGGACGCAGGCTTCGGTCCACTCCTCCGGGAACTCCTCTATGGTGTCGAGCGTGCCGCCCTCGATCCGGTAGTCGGGCACCTTGCCTTCCAGGAAATGCAGGCACTTCATGATGCCCGGCGCGGAGAGGTCCTTGTCGCCCCAGACGATGAAGCCCGGCACCGTCACGTCGAAGCGCAACTGCTTGAGCGTGTCGAGCTTGCTGGCCGCGTAATACGATGCCTGCGCGTTCTCCCCGGCGGTGAGGGCGGCGACGTAGAGCTTCTCGAACGCCTTGAGGTTGTTCACCGGCGAAACGTTCTTCCAGCGCAGCTGCCACAGGCGGGTCAGGTGGCTGCCGTCCTCCTCGGCGATGGTCGCGGGCGCGCGCATCGGCACCACGCCCTCGTCCGGGTGGAGCAGCACCGGGCCGGAGAGGACGAACTTCTTGACGCGCTCCGGATACTGCGCCGCCAGCTGGGTGGCGAAGTAGGCGCCGGTGTGGACGCCGATTACCGAGATCGGATCGGTCAGTCCCAAGTCGTCGAGGAATTCGACGATGGTGCGGGCATATTCCTCGGGCTCGACGAGGCGGCCGGGCAGGTCGGACATGCCGTAGCCGATGGTGTCCATGCAGATCGCGCGGAAGTGCTCGCCCAGCATCGGCAGCACGGTGTCGAACATGCCGCTCGACTGCGGGGCCTGGTGGAGACACAGGACCGGCTCGCCCTCGCCATGCTCGCGGTAGTGGAGCTGGCCGAGGAAGCAGCTGGAATAGCCGCGCTTGAAGTTGACGGGCGCGGTATCGATGGTCGGGATCATGACGGCTCCTGTTGGCTGGCCTCGGGCGCGAGCGGCAGCTCGGCGAGGCTTCGGAAGATGGTGGAGACGAAGGCGGCGCGGCTTTCGCGCATCGCGGCGGTTTCGTCGGGGGTGAAGGTGAAGCTCTCGATCGCCTCGGGATCGAGCGCGCCCTGTGCGGCGAGGACGCCTTCCAGAACGGCGTTGCGGCGCTTGAGCACCCAGACTTGCGCCGCCATTTCGAGCATGACGTCCATCATCGCGTCGAGGCGGCGGTCGCCGAGGAAGGGGCGGCCGTCGGCAAGGCCCTCGCTCTTGTCCAGCCAGCGGCGCAGGTCGGTGACTTCGTCGGGTGTCATGCGGTTTTCCTGCAGACGCGGATCTGCAGCGCTCCGGTGGAGGTGGCGGCAGGGCGGTAGTCGGGATCGACGTCGCCGAAGTGCGCTTTCAGCAGCGCGGTGAAGTCGGAATGGACGAAGGCGGGGGCGTAGGGCTCGCCGTTGTACCAGCTGTCGAACAGGCGCATGCAGTGGCGGCCGCTGAGTTCTTCGGCCGCGATGTGCGGGAAGTCGATGATGGTGAAGGTGCCGCCCGGCTTCAGGATGCGCGCGGCCTCTTTCACGACGCCTTCGGCCACTTCGGGCGGCAGTTCGTGGAACAGGATCATCGCCAGCGCCGCGTCGACGCTGTTGTCGGCGAAATCGAGCGCGGCGGCGTCGCCCTGCGTGAAGTGGACCTCGATCCCCAGTTCCCGCGCCCGGGCATGGCCGTAGCGCAGCATCGGCGCAGCAAGGTCGATGCCGTGGACCTCGGCTTCGGGGAAGCGCAGCTTGAAGGCGGTGGTGGACTGGCCGACGCCGCAGCCAAGATCGACGATGCGCTGCGGAGAGCCGTCGATCGGGCACCATGCGGCCATGACGTTGTGCAGGCGGTCGTCGTCGTTGCCGCCGGTGAAGAACACCTTGGAGCCGTAGTGGAACACGAACCCGGCGAGCGCGTCGTCGTGGTAGTTGCCCGGCTGCAGGTGGATGTCCTGCGCCCGGAAGTAGTCGGGATAGGCGAAGGCCGGGTCGATGCGCAGCAGGTGGGGGGCGGCGGCCTCGGCCTGCTTCAGCCAGTCCTCCAGTTCGCCCGCGATGCGGCGATAGGTGTCGCCGGTGCCGCGCCACATCATCATCTGGGTCGAGCGCATCATCCGCCGCGCCATCTGTGCGGCGGGCACGTGGTCGAGCGCGGTGAACAGGTCCTGCACGCGCGGCCGGGGCGACTGCGCGGCCATCCCGGCGCCGATCGCATCGCCCGACTGGACGAGGCGCGGGACCATGCGCGAAAGGTTGAAGGCGCGCATTCCCTCGACGAAATCGACGTAGCTCTCATCGTCGAGGCTGGCCGCGCCGCGCAGGGTGCCGATGGACGGGCGGCTCACGCCGGGACGCTTTCGCGCAGCGCCAGGATCGCGCCGTAGAGTTCCGGGCGCGTGTCCATGATGAGGTCGGTCGCGCCCATCAGCCGCTTGTCGCGGTTGGGGGCGAGGTCGACCTCCACGGTGAACGCGCCGGTGAGCGAGGGCGCCATGTGGCGGTCCGGCGCGTTGACTTCCTTGGTCTGCGGGAAGCGGTATTCCGGCGGGGTCGTGCAGACGGTGCCGGGCTTCGCGCAAAGGCTGTCGGAGCGCCCTGCGCTGACGATGGTGACGTGGTTCTCCGCCGAACGCGCGGTAAGCATGAGTTCGTGATGCCAGTCCTCGCGCCATGCCGTCGGACAGGCGATGAGGTCCGTGCCCTTGCGGGCGAGCACGCGGGCAGCCTCGGGGAACAGCAGGTCCTCGCCCAGCAGCAGGCCGAGGCGGCCGAACGGGAGGTCGAAGACCGGCAGATCGTCACCCAGCGCCATGTCGTTCGAGCCGGGATCGGCGTGGATCTGGCCGTATTCGCCGATCACGCCTTCGGGGCCGAAGAGGACGGCGCGGTTGACGCGCTTGCCATGCTCGCGCCCCGGCAGACCGGCGACGAGGTAGGTCCGGGCTTCGGCGGCGGCTTTGATGAGGGCTGCGGTTGCTTCGTCCAGGCGGGTGTCGTCCCCGAGATCCCACGCGAAGAATTCGGGGAGCACCGCTAGTCCGGCCGGGGCCGAGGCGATCATTTCGCGGGCTTGCGCCAGCCGTTCGTCGAACGTCGCGCCGCCGGGCACGATGGTCGTCAGCGCGACTTTCCCCGCTGGCGCGCGGTCTTCGGCGAGCGCCGCCAGCGCGGCGTTGTCCTCGCCCATCAGCGTGTAGAGTTCGGGCCGCCGCCGCGCCATGCGGTCTTCGCGTTCCAGCGTCGACAGGTCGATGTCGGCGAACACCAGCCCGATGTCGTCATGCGTCGCGCGGGCCAGCGGCATGCCGTCCGGGCCGACCACCTGGCTTTCCCCTGCGCCCTTCACGAAGTCGCGGGTCATGCCTGCGGCGTCGATCAGGTCCTGCAGGTCCTGCCCCTTGACCATGTCCCCCACCCGGTTGGCGGAGATCATGAAATAGCCGTTTTCGGCCGCGCGCGCCGGGATGTGCAGGTTCGCCTCATCCACCCCGTTCGAGCACAGCGAGTTGAGCACGATGTCCGCCCCCAGGCACGCCATCGTGCGCGAGGTTTCCGGCACCAGCCCGTCCATGCAGGATATCATGCCGATGCGCCCGATTTCGGTGTCGTAGACGCGCCCGTCCTCGTCCGAGGGGAAGAACGCGTCGCGCTCGATCCACATCAGCACCTGCTTCTTGTTGGAGCCGATGTATTCCCCGTCTGGGCCGATCAGGTGGTTGACCATCCATGCCTTGGGGAATGGCCCGCGCACGGCGGCGTTGAAGCCGATGAACAGGCCATGCTCGCGCGCCTTGGCACGGATCGCCGAGACCAGCGGACCTTCGAGGGTAACGGCCTCGCGCCATGCGTGTTCGCGGTCGGTGTAGGAGGTGGGGTAGTTGCAGCACTCCTGGAAGTGCACCAGCCTGGCCCCGCCCGCCGCCGCCTCGTCGGCAAGGCGAAGGATGTCGGCAAGAACGCGGTCGGTGTCCTTGCCGGTTTCGAACTGTGCTGTAGCTACCCGTAGCATCGTGCGCGCCTTTCGGATCAGAAGTCGAATTCGAGGGTGTCGCCGAAGCTCTTCTGGTCGAATTCGGCCAGTTCGTAGGTCACGCCCTTGGCATGGCCGATCACGCGGGCGCAGATGCGGTCCTGCCCGGTGGTCCAGACCTCGATGTCGGCGTCGATCGCGCCGGTGTGCCAGAGGTAGTGGTCGCAGACGAACTTGCCGGCGGGGACTTCGATCTCCTCCTCGCCGATGTACTCGATGGCCAGCGTCACTTCCTTGCCGTGCGTCATCTGGCCGCCGTTCCAGGTGGCCGAGGTGGTGAGGATGCGCACGTGCTGCGTGCCTTCGACCGCGCGGTCGCACTGGGTGAATTTCCAGCCCTCGACGACGGTGGGGTGGTAGCCGAGGACGAGGTCGGCGCCGCCGGGAAGCTGGGCCTGCTCGATCGGGCTGCCGTCGGGCGCGATGAGGAGCGACGTCACCTCGTCACCGACCACGCGGCGCACCAGAACGCCCTGGAACTCGCTGCCGACGAACAGGCGGAGGTGCCCGTCCATCGGCATGAATTCGGTGTTCACGGTCTGGGTGACGTGGCGCACCAGCGAAGTGCCGGGGAAGCGCGTCATCGACTGCGCGGTATGGGTGCCGTCGGGGTTGGTGGAGACGATGAAGTTCTCCCACTCGACCCACTTGGAGCGGTCGTCGCTGGGGCCCATCACGTAGCTGCCGGTGGTACGGGTAAGCGGCATTCGGTCTACCTCTCTGTCGATCCGGATGGACGGCCCGAATTGTTGGGGCCGGGTCCATTTGCGGGGTTCGACGTCGAGGCTGCCTCACACCGGGCGCGCGGCAAATCGAGGCTGGTGCCTCTGGTCACCAATCGAGGATTTATCGACTGGTGGGGAATTGCGGTATTGGATGTTGCCGTGTCAGAGCGGCGTCGCGGTCACCACCATGCGGCCCAGGAACACCGGCTTTTCGGCGCCGATGATCGGCACGCTCGGCGGCGTTGCGACGGCGGCCACGCTCGTCAGGATGGCCGAGGATACGGCAAGGGCTGCGAAGGCGGGGAGCAGGCGGGTCATCTGGCGGCGTCCATCGTCGGGTTTCGATTGGGCCGGTATGACGGGGCGGTGTCGCAGGACTTTGCCGCGCCTGCATCAAGCTGTCCGAAAGTGTATTGAGCGGTAATCTCAACAAGACTTTGGAGTCGCGCGGATCGGCATGGCGCTGCAATCGTTCCGCAGCGTGATCAGGCTTCTCCACCTGCCGGTCAGTTGGGGGCACAACCCTGTCATTGCAGCCCCCGCGATGCTTGCTAGATACCAATCTAACGGAGATTGGGTTCATGACTTATCGCCTGGGGGTGGACGTCGGTGGGACGTTTACCGACCTTTTGCTGCTCGATCAGAAGAACGGCTCGTTCTGGCGCCACAAGACGCCTTCCACCCCGCATGACAGCTCGGAAGGCATCCTCAACGGTCTCGGCGCGATCTGCGAGAAGGCAGGAATCACGCCTGCGGACATCGAGTACTTCCTCCACGGCACGACCGTTGCGACCAACGCGGTGCTCGAAGGCAAGGGTTCGCGCGTCGGCCTCGTCGTCACCGAGGGCTATGGCCAGGTCATGCAGATCGCACGCTCGTTCGTGCCCGGCGGCCTCGCCGGCTGGATCGTGTGGCCCAAGCCCGAACCGCTCGCCGCGCTTGAGGACACCGTGGAGATCGCCGGGCGCATGGATGCGCAAGGGCGCGAGATCCGCCCGATCGACGAAGCCGGTATCCGCGCCGCGTTGGAGAAGCTGAAGGCGCAGGGCGTCGAGGCGCTGACGGTCAGCCTGATGAACGGCTACCTCAACGGCGCGCACGAGAAGCGCGTGGCGCAGCTGGCGGCCGAGATCATGCCCGACGTGCCGATCTCGCTCAGCCACCTTGTCCTGCCCGAGATGCAGGAATACGAGCGCACCCTCACCACCGTCGCCAACGCGGCGGTGCGCCCGGTCGTGGGCAAGTACGTGCGCAACCTGCGCGACAACCTGCGCTCCGGCGGCATGGCGGGCTCGCTCTCGCTGCTGCGCTCCGATGGCGGGCTCATGTCCTCCGAGAAGTCGGAGGAGCATCCGGTCGCGCTGCTGATGTCCGGTCCCGCAGGCGGCGTCACGGGCGCGCTGTGGGTCGGCAAGAACTCCGGCATCCGCAACATCCTGACGCTCGACGTCGGGGGTACTTCCACCGACGTGGCGCTGATCGAGAACCTCGAGGCGCGCCGCGTTCGCACCACCGAAGTCGGCCACCTCTCGGTCCGCGCCTCGGCGCTGGACGTGAAGACGGTGGGCGCGGGCGGCGGTTCGATCGCCTACGTGCCCGAACTGACCGGCGCGCTGCGCGTCGGCCCGCAGTCGGCGGGCGCGGTGCCGGGCCCGGTGGCCTACGGCAAGGGGGGCAAGCTGCCGACCGTGACCGACGCCAACGTGGTGCTCGGCTACTTGCCCGAGAACCTGCTGGGCGGCACCTTCAAGCTCGACCGCGAAGGCGCCAAGGCGGCGGTGCAGACCATCGCCGACAAGCTGGGCATCGGCCTGATGGAAGCCGCGCGCGGCATCATCGACATCGTCAACGAGAACATGTTCGGCGCGCTGCGCATGATCTCGGTGCAGCAGGGCTACGATCCGCGCCACTTCGCGGTGATGGGCTTCGGCGGCGCCGGTCCGCTCCACGTCAACGCCGTGGCCAAGCTGATGGGTTCGTGGCCCGCAGTCTCGCCGGTCTCGCCGGGCGTGCTCTGCGCGCTGGGCGATGCCACCACGCGCATGCGCACCGAGACGGCGCGCTCGTTCTCCAAGCGCTTCTCGGAAACCGAGGAAGCCGAGGTGATCACGCTGCTGGAAGAGATGGCCGCGCAGACCACGAAGGAACTGACCGCCGAAGGCATCGCCGACGCCGACGTCACCGTGCAGTTCGAACTCGACGTGCGTTATGAAGGGCAGGCCTTCGAAGTGCCGCTCTCGATCAGCCCCGACGTGCTCAAGGCCGATGGTCTCGCAGGCGTCAAGGCGCGCTTCGATGCCGAGCACGAGCGCCTGTTCACGTTCAACATGGACACCGAGCACGAGCTGGTGAACCTGCGCGCCGTGGCGCTCGGGCCGCTGCTCGAACTGGAGGCGCTGCGCCTGCCCGAAGGCAACGGCGACCCGATCGACGCCAAGGTGCGCGATCACGAACTGTGGTTCAACGGCGCCATGGCCCCGGCCGCGATCTACGACCGCGCCAAGCTGCGCGCCGGAGACGTGATCAAGGGCCCGGCGATCGTCACCGAGATGGACTCGACCACGCTCATCGAAGGCGACTGCGTCGGCACCGTCGATGCCGTCGGCAACATCCTGATCAACCTGGCCTGAGGGGAGAGAACCAATGCCCGCACGTATCATCCAGGCTAACGAAACGCCCTTCAACAAGGTCGATATCGACCCCGTCACCCTCGAAGTCATCGAGAACGCGCTGCGCAATGCCCGCGTCGAGATGGACGCGACGCTGGTGCGCACCGCCATGTCGCCCGGCATCCGCGAACAGGGCGACGCCTTCCCGCTGATCGCCGACCATCAGGGCCGCATGATCGTGGGCCAGTTCGGCTCCTACATCGGCCCATTCCTCGACGGCTTCGACGGCACCGTGGAAGACGGCGACATGATCTTCCTGTCCGACCCCTACTCGGTCGGCGGCGCGATCAGCCACTGCAACGACTGGCTCGTGCTGCTGCCCGTGTTCAAGGACGGGCGCCTGATCGCCTATACCTCGATGTTCGGCCACCAGAGCGACATTGGCGGCATGGTGCCCGGATCGATGCCGATCCACGCCACCGAGATCTTCCAGGAAGGCGTGCGCATCCCGCCCGTCAAGATCTGGAAGAAGGGTGAATACAACGAGGACCTGATCAAGCTGGTCATGCACCAGTCGCGCACCCCGGCGTGGTGCAAGGCGGACCTCAACGCGCTGATCGCCTCGTGCCGCGTCGCCGCCCACCGCGTGGTGGAAATGGCCGAGCGCTTCGGCGACGACGTCTTCGTCTCGGCGACCGACCTGCTGCTTGACCGCAACTTCCGCGCGATGCAGCAGCTGATCGCCAGCTCGATCGGCGAGGAGAAGGTCTCGTTCGAGGACTACATCTGCGACGACGGCATGGGTTTCGGCCCGTACAAGATCAAGTGCACGATGTGGCGCGAGAACGGCCGCGTCGTCCTCGACTTCGACGGCACCGATCCGCAGAGCCAGGCCTCGATCAACATGTTCCTGAACGAGAACATGATGCGCATGTTCTTCGGAATCTACATGATCATGGTCTTCGATCCGCAGATCCTGTTCAACGACGGCTACTATCCGCTGATCGACGTGCGCATTCCGGAAGGCTCGCTGCTCAAGCCGAAGTTCCCGGCCGCGCTTTCGGGCCGCACCCACGTGCTGGGCCGCCTGTTCGACATCCTGGGCGGCCTGCTGGGCCAGAAGACCCCGGAATTCCTCAACGCCGCCGGCTTCTCGTCCAGCCCGCACCTGTTCTACGCAGGCACCGACAAGGCCGGAAAGTGGTTCCAGCTGTTCCAGATCGGCTTCGGCGGCATTCCCGGCCGTCCGCTGGGCGACGGGCCGGACGGGCACTCGCTGTTCCCCGGCTTCACCAACGTGCCCAACGAGTTCCTGGAGCGCTACTTCCCGCTCGTCATCGAGAAGTACGAGACGGTGCCGGATTCGGGCGGCGCGGGCCTGCATCGCGGCGGCAACGGCATCAACATGGTCTACCGCTTCCTTGAGCCGGGCGTGATCGCCATCCACGACGACCGCTGGTTCGTGCCGCCCTGGGGCGTCAACGGCGGCCACCCGGGCAAGCGCGCGCGCAAGCTGCTGGTGAAGGCCGACGGCACCGAGATCGTCGTCGGCAACAAGCTGGAGGACTACCCGGTCGAGGCCGGTGACGTGCTGCACTTCATCACCTGGGGCGGCGGCGGCTGGGGCGACCCGCTCGACCGTGACCCCGCGCTGGTGCTGAAGGAAATCGGCCAGGGCCTCGTCACCGCCGAGGGCGCGAAGGACTACGGCGTCGTCATCACGGACGGCGCGGTCGATGAAGCCGCCACCTCGGCGCTGCGCGAGAAGCTGCGTACCGAGCGCGGTGCAATCGGCGTGTTCGACTTCGGCCCCGACATCGAGACGCTGCGCGCGAACTGCCTCGCCGAAACCGGCCTGCCTGCGCCGACCGCGCCCAAGTGGGCTACCGTCGAATTCGCGGAGGCCGCCGAGTGAGCGACCTTCTCGACGACTACAACCGTGGCGGCTTCGGCGGGGCTCTGCAGCCCGGCAAGAAGCCGGCGCTGTTGCTGGTGGACGTGGTCGTGGCGTATCTCACGCCCGGCCAGCCGCTCTACTCGCCGCGCTTCGAGACGGCTCTCGCCTCGTGCGAGCGCCTGACGGAAGCGGCGCGCAAGGCGGGGGTGCCGGTGATCTTCACCAACGTCGTCTACCGCGCGGGCGGCAAGGACGGCGGGCTGTTCTACAGGAAGGTGCCCGCGCTGGAGGCTTTCCTGGAGGGCTCGCCGCTCGGCGCCTTCCCGGATACGCTGCAGCCGCGTGCCGACGAAGTTGTGGTGACGAAGCAGTACGCCTCGTCGTTCTTCGGCACCTCGCTGGCGGCGACGCTGACCAGCATGGGCGTGGACAGCCTGTTCATCACCGGCTTCTCCACCTCGGGCTGCGTGCGCGCTTCGGCGCTCGATGCGCTGCAGAACGGCTTCGTTCCGCTGGTCGTGGCGGACGCCTGCGGCGACCGCGACGAGCGCCCGCACGAGGCGAACCTGTTCGACCTGTCGAAGAAGTACGCCGAAGTGCTCAGCGAGGAGCAGGCCATCGCCCTGATGGGATGAGGTCGCTCCCACAAGCGAGATGAAGGGGAGGCACGGCGCAGGCTGTGCCTCCCTTTTTTTGTTCCTCCCCGAGCTTGTCTCGGGGAGGGGGACCGCCGCGAAGCGGTGGTGGAGGGGGAGAGGCCGGGCAATTCCCCCTCCGTCACCGACTGCGTCGGCGCCCCCTCCCCGAGACCCAAGTTGAACAGTGCTAGCGGAACACGCAGGGAACGCGAGACCATAAGTATCTGATTTTGCGGGGAGTGGATTTGGCGGCAAAATCGGGTGTGCTAACAACATTTTTGCTGTGACTGTCGGTTTGGTTTATCTTTACGGGTCCAGGCAGTAACAACTTTGTCATGTATGTCGTCGAACGAGTCGCGCGCGGGCACCGCTATCTTTACCTGGTCGAGAGCGTGCGAGAGGGCAAAACCGTCCGCCAGCGCACGATCAAGGCTCTGGGCCGCAAGGATGTGCTGGCCGCAAGTGGCGAACTCGACAGGCTGGCCGCCTCGATCGCACGTCACGCAGAGCGCAGCGTCATTCTGTCCGATATCGATGCAGGCCGGATCGCAGCCCGCAGGATTGGCGGCCCGTTGCTGTTCGGGCGCCTGTGGCAACGGCTTGGCATCGATGCTGTATTGGAAGAAGTGCTGGAAGGCCGCCAGTTCGGCTTTGCCGTGGAGCGCGCCGTATTCGTCGCCACACTGCACCGCCTGTTCGTCTCCGGCTCGGACCGAGCTTGCCTTGACTGGATGGAGAGCTACGCCATCGACGGCAGCGAGGATCTCGCCCTCCATCACTTCTATCGCGCCATGGCCTGGCTGGGCGAAGAGATCGAGGAAAAGGCTGAGGGCGCGCTGGCACCTCGCTGCGTGAAGGACGTGATCGAGGAGAAGCTGTTCGATCGCCACCGAGACCTGTTCACCGACCTCAGTCTTGTATTCATGGATACGACGTCGCTCTCGTTCTATGGTGCAGGCGGCGACACCCTGGGTCGGCGTGGTCATTCCAAGGACCACCGGCCCGAGCTTGCCCAGATGATCCTGGCTGTCGTGATCGACGCCGAGGGGCGTCCGATCTGCACCGAGATGGTCCCGGGCAACACGGCTGACGTGAAGGTGCTCATGCCCATCGTCACGCGCCTGCGCACCCGCTTCGGTATCACCCGCTCGTGCGTCGTGGCCGATCGCGGCATGATCAGCGCCGATACGATCGCCGCCCTTGAAGAACTGGGGATGGAATACATCCTGGGTGCGCGAGAGCGTACCAGCAGCGTCATCCGCGATGTCGTGCTTGCCGACACTGCCCCGATGGTGCCCCTGGTCCTCGAGAGGCAGGCAGGAGACACTCAGCTGTGGGTCAAGGAAGTGCGCGTTGGCAAAGGCGCCGATGCCCAGCGCTACGTCGTCACGCTCAACGAAGCTGAGGCAAGGAAGGACAAGGCCGACCGGCAAGCGATCATCGATGGCCTCCAGACCCAGCTGAAGAAGGGCGACAAGGCCCTGGTCGGTAACTCAGCCTATCGCCGCTATCTCAAGGCCAGCGGCAAGACCTTCGAGATCGACATGGGCAAGCTTGCCGATGAGGCCCGCTACGATGGCATCAGCGTGTTGCGCACCAATGCCCGGATCACCCCGCTGCAGGCCGTCATCCGCTACCGTGACCTGCTTCAGGTCGAGGCCCTGTTCCGGGTTGCCAAGGCCAGCTTCGACACCCGCCCCATCTTCCATCAGTCCGATGCCGCTATCCGCGGCCATGTGTTTGTCTCGTTCCTCGCTCTGACGCTGGCCAAGGAACTCACCCGCTTGTGTCAGGAAAAGGGCTTACAGCCCGAATGGCAGCCGCTCCTCAACGATCTCGATCGCCTTCAGGAAGCCACCATCGAAAAGGACGGCAAGGTCATAACCACCCGCACCCACGTCTCGGGCCAGGTGGGGAATGTCTTCAAGGCAACCGGCATCGCGCTGCCGGCCAATATCAGCGAGTTGCCGCCGGAAACCTGAGCTTTTGCAAGCTCAACCGATCCCGAAAATGTAGTGGTAACATTTACGTCGGCGCGCGCATGTCATTGAACAAAAATGCCTTTTCCGAAAGCACTGTTCAAGTTGGGCGAGACAAGCTCGGGGAGGAATAAAAAAGGCCGGGGTTTCCCCCGGCCTTTCCTTGTCTCGCAGCAGCGCCGGATCAGAACTTGATCTTCGCCTGCACGCCTGCGGTGCGCAGATCGCCAAGCCCCAGCATCAGCGCCGAGGTCCGCGCCGCATAAACGAAGCCCGGCGACAGCGTGTAATTGTCCGAGATCGTCAGCGGCGTCTTGTTGTTGAAGATGTTGTTCACGAACGCCTCGAGCGAGAGGTTGCCCCGCGTGATGCCCGCGCGTGCGTTGAACAGGTGCAGGTCCGGCGTGCGTGCCAGGTTCGCCTCGTTCGACCATACGCCCGACTTGAAGTTCCAGTCGCCGCGCACGAACCAACTGCCCTTGTCCCAGCCCGAAATCTCGGTGCCGACCTGGACGCCGACGTTGGCCGAGTACTTCGAGGTGTTCTTCATCTCCTTGCCGGAATAGTCGTAGATCCCGGTCAGGGCGCTGACCGTGGAACTGGCGAAGGCCTTGATGTCCGAGTCGTTGATCGCACCGGCGGCGTCGATGGTCAGGAACTCGGTCGGGCGCCAGGACGCTTCACCCTCGATACCGCGCAGGTTTACCGAACCCGCGTTCATCGATGCGGTGACGAAGCTGTAGCCGGTGGGCTGCGTGGCGTCGGGCGCGACGATGATGGTCGAGTTGATCTGGTTGCGCCACTGGGCGTAGTAGGCCGCGAAGGTGTAGCGCAGGGTCGATCCGATGCGACCCTTCAGACCGATCTCGTAGTTGGTGATCTTCTCGGGCTTGATCGCCAGTTCACCGCCGGCATCGAAGGCCGCCTGCTGCACGGATCCGACCTGCGACAGGATGTTGGTGTTGAACTGCGCCGGGTTCACGCCCTTGGCCCACGACACATAGACCATGGTGTCGGGCGTGATCTGCCAGTTGACGATCGCGCGCGGGGTGAAGTTCTTGTACTTCGCGCTCGCGAGCACGGTGCCGCCGGTGTAGAAGCCAGCCGGGATGAACGCGCTCGATGCGACGCTCACGCCGGAGGGGCGGGCGAATGCCTGCAACTGGTCGATCTGGTAGCGGCCTTCGAAGCTGGCCGAGATCGTGTCGGTCACGTCGTAGGTCAGGCCGAAGAACAGGCCAGTGGTCTTGTTCCGGCTGAGGCCGCCGGGCGAGAGGCTGGACGCGGTCAGCGCGCCGGTGCCGCCACCCAGGCCCTGGAGCTGGTCGGCGCTGAGGTAGCTGATGCCCGCTACGCCGTGGAACCGGCCGGAGACGTAGGACAGGCGACCTTCGAGCGAGAAGTCGTCGATCTTGCGTTCGATCAGGTACGGATAGTTGAAGTACCCTTCGCCGAAGATCTCGGTGGCGTCGATCCTGCCGTTGCCGTTGTAGTCGTAGCCGCTGGGCAGGGCGCTGCCGTCGTAGCTGTCGAGGTCGATGAAGGTCGTCCAGACCTCACGGTTGTACCCTGCGAGCGCCGAGATGGTCAGTTTGTCGGTGGCTTCCCAGTCGAACGTCGCATGAGCGTGCTTGGTACGGCGCAGCAGGCCGTAGCCCTGCACGCCTTCCGAGGGATCGACGATGCGATTGGTGCCGATGTTGAGGAACTGGCGCACGAAGTCCGTGTTGGTGACGTTCGCGGTGACCGGGTTCGCCATCGTCGGGATGGTGCCGCAGAAGTAGGGGTTCTGCACCGCAGCGCCGGCGGGCAGGCCGGTGACCGGGTTGAGCACGCCGCGGGTATCGCCGGTGAGGATGCAGTTCGCCTGACCCTGGACGACAGTGCTGCCGTTCGGCGCCTTGACGTCGTAGGAATAGAGGCGGGTCTGAGCGGAAGGACCGTCCTTGTCCTCGCTCAGCATGCCGAACAGCTTGATGGTGACGTTCGAGGCCGGGGTGATGGCAAGCAGCAGCGAAGCGCTCTTGGTCTGCTGGTCGCCCAGCGTCACGCCGTCTTGGTTCTTCCACGAACCGTCCCGGGAATACTGCTCGCCGTTGATGCGGAACGAGAGGAGATCGGGGATGATCGGACCTTCGATCGATCCGCGCAGGCGCCAGTTGTTGCGCGTGCCGAGCATGCCGAGCACTTCGCCGCCCCAGTCGTTGCCGGGCATCTTGGTCACGACGTTGATCGCGCCCGCGAACGTGTTGCGGCCGAAGTAGGCGCTTTGCGGGCCCTTGATGATCTCGACGCGCTCCGGGTTGCTGATCGCGCTGACCTGCGAGGGCGAGGACACCGCGACGCCGTCGATGAACATCGAGGTCGTGGTGGCGAGCGTGGTCGACGGCGTCATGCCGCGCATGACGACCTGCTGGAACGAGCGGTCGGCGTGGCCTGACGAGCTGTTGTTGATGTTGATGCCCGGGGTCGAGGCGGCCATGTCGGTGACCGAGACGATGCCCTTGGCGTCGAGCGTTTCGGAGGTGATCGCGGTAACGGTGACCGGAACCTTGAGGATGTCTTCCCCGGTCTTGCGTGCGGTGACGATGATGTCGCCGCCGGTGTCCTGCGCCATCGCGGGAGCCGCGGTCAGGCTTGCTGCAATAGCAATGCCTGACAAGGTGGAGGCGAACTGGAGTTTATATTTGCCGGTCATTTCGTCCCTCAATGTTAAAGGCGCACTTGCGGCGCCAATTGTTGTCACGTTCCCTGCGTATCTGCGAATTTCACTGCCATTGGTTTTTGTAATGATACTATGCACGTTCTGCACTGACGTGCAGAACCGGAAGCGAGTAAGCCATTGGCCGTCCTGTCGGCCCGATCGTGATAAAATTTCAATTTACGATTTTCGGTGAATCAAGAAATTTTTATCGCCGTAAGAATTCCCTTAACTCGCGCTCTATTGAAGAGGCTCGTGCCCTTTGTTCGCCTGTCGGATGCAACGGCGTCCGACAGGCGCATTCATCACCGCACAGCGACTTTCGTGAGCCAGGCTTCGAGGTCGCGGGCGAACTTCTGCGGCTTCTCCCACATCGGGAAATGGCCGAGGTCGGGGTATTCGATCAGCGTCACCGGCGCGTTGGTGAAGCGCTTGACCGAGGCACCGGCGCTTTGCGAGATCACGTCATCGTAGCTGCACCATTGCAGCAGCACGGGCACGTGGACGGTTTCGGCCACGGCGCCGACGTCCGATGTCTTGAACGCCTTGACGTTCGCCTGGATGTATTGCGCCTGCCGGTCGAGCGCGCCGGGCAGGTTGTTCATCTCGGTGATCTGGTCGACCATGCGGTCGGTCGGCTGGAAGCCGGGCGGGGTGGTATCTTCCAGCATCGCGCGCCAGAACCAGTGCGGGCGCCAGTTCGGCAGCACCGCCTTGAATACCGGCAGGCTCCAGCTCAGGCGCCAGTTGACCTTGCGGGTCTGGCTGGGGCGCTCCAGCGGCAGCATCGAGAACGCCATCGCCGTCACGTGGCCGGGATAGGCGCGGTTGTATTCCAGCCCTACGTTGGAGCCGTTCGACGTCGCGACGAGCGCGAACTTGTCGTAGCCGAGTTTCGTCAGCAGGCCGTTCATCAGCTGTGCCGAGCGCGGCGTCGAATAGACCCCGGAAGGATCGGGCGCGGTCAGGCCGTAAGGCGACCAGTCGAAGCGCACGACGCGGTACTTGTCCTTGAGGATCGCGGCGACGTCGTCCCACTCGTGCAGGTTGACGATCGAGCCGTGGAGCAGGACGATCACCGGGGCGCCGACCGGGCCTTCCTCGCGCACGTGCAGGCGCACGCCGTCGATGGTGACGAAGCGCGAGGGGCCGTCGGCCCAGCGCTTTTCCAGCTGCGCACGGTCGGACTCGCCCGCTCCGGCGCGCAAGGCCAGAACGGTGCCGCCGCCGACGAGGACGACTGCGCCCAGCGTGGCGAGTGCGATGCGGCCGATCTTCATGCCGTCACCGCTTCGCGCGCGGGCAGGCCCAGCGTCTCGCGCAGGGTGGCGCCCGGATAGTCGGTACGCAGGCGGCCGCGCGCCTGCAGGATCGGCACGACCTGACCGACGAAGTCTTCAAGGCCCCCCGGCATGTAGCTGGGCTGCAGGGTGAAGCCGTCGCAGGCGCCCGCGTCGCGCCACTCGATCATCATGTCGGCCATCTGCTCGGGCGTGCCGATGAAGACGTTGTGGCCGCGCGGGTGGCGCATGAAGTTGGCGGCGAACTCGCCCAGCGGCGTGCCCTTCTCGGCGCCCGGCACGATCGAGCGGGCGACGTCGCCCTGCGGCAGCAGGGTCTTCGCGAGAATCTCGTCGACCGGGATCTGGCCGAGCGGATCGAAGCCGGTCAGGTCGCAGCACAGCGATTCCGACAGATACTCGATCGCCAGCGCATCGTCGGCAAGGTCGAGGATCGCGGTATGCTCGGCGCGGGCCTCTTCCTCGGTGCCGCCGAGCACGCAGGAGAGGCCGGGCATGATGCGCACGCCGTCAGGGCTCCGGCCGACGCCCGCCACGCGGCTGCGCAGGTCGGTGCGGAAATCGACACCCGCCTGGATCGTGGCGGCGGGGCAGAAGATCGCTTCGGCCGTGCGCGCGGCGAAGTCGCGGCCGTCGGGCGACTGGCCTGCCTGCACCAGCACCGGGCGGCCCTGCGGCAGCTGCGGCCCTTCGCGGTCCATCTCGGCCCATAGTTCGCAGGCGCGGGCGACGACTTCGACGGCGTTGCGATAGCGCGCGTCCTTGGGCGGCAGTTCGGTCTCGCCGAAGTTGGGCGCGGTGTCGGGGTGCGCGGTGGTGACGATGTTCCAGCCCGAACGGCCGCCGGTGATGCGCTCCATCGTGCCGAAGCGCTCGGCCAGCATCTCGGGCGTGTTGTACGTGGTGGAGACGGTGGCGACGAGGCCGATATGCTTGGTCACCGCCGCCATCGCCGTCAGCAGCGTGACGGGATCGAGCGTCGGCATCGCCAGACGCTCGGGCGCGCGGCCGCCAGCCCCGCGCGACTGCAGCTGGTCGCCGAAGACGATCGCGTCGAAGCGGCCCTGTTCGGCCAACTGCGCGACGCGGGTGTAGTAGTCCATGTGGAACACGCCCTCGGGGCGCGCGCGCTCATGCTTCCAGCCGGTCGGGAAGAAGCCGATGCCTTGCAGGAAGGCCCAAAGATGAATCTGGTTTTGCATCATGCGATCTCCGGGATCACGGCGCCGCCGGGCTGGTTGGAGGCGGTGGAAGGGATGGGCAGGCCAAGCCGTGCGCGCAGGTCGCCAGCCGGGCGAGGCGCGAGCAGGGAGGCGAGACGCGCGCCGATCTGCGGCAGCTGCGTCAGGGCATCGCTCAAGGTGAAGTGCGCGCCGTCGATCTCGCGCGCCTCGAAGCGTTCGGCCAGCATGGCGGCGTCGGCATCGGCGCCGACCTTGATCAGCCGCTTGGTCGCCTGCGGGGCGGCGGTGCCGTCGGACACGAGTGCGATGTCGGCATCGTCGATGGCGATCGGATCGTCGCCGTCCACCACCAGCAGCGGATGGCCGAGCGGCGGGCGCATCGCGTTGACGGGACCTGCGACCTTGAAGAACGCGCCCTTGTAGTTCGATGCCTTGACCTTCGATGCGTCGAGGTAGCGGCCGCTTGTCTTGTCGAGGATCAGCGTGTCGCTGCCCCAGCCGTCCCACAACGCGCGGGCGGCGCCGACCATGTCTTCGGCCATGCCCTCGGGCGCGCCTTCGGGGACGACCGACCAGCCGGTGCGCCCGGCGGCGAGAAAGTCCACTGCCGACAGCGCGCGGGCGACGTGGAAGGGGTGCGCCTTCGATGCGGGCACGGTGGCGACCACGCCCAGCGTCGAGGTCATCGGTGCGGCCCAGGCGACGAGCACTTGCGCGTCGAACGGACGCTCGCCCGAACGGCCGAGCATGAGGAGGTCGAACCCGGCCGCTTCGGCGGCCTGCAGCACGGCGCGGGCATGGCCGGGCACGGCGAAGGCCGGTTCGGCCACGGAGGCGGAAAGGATGAAAGGTCTGGTCATACGATGATCACCGGGTCGTGGAGAGGATGGATGGGTTCGCAGCCGGTCTCGGTAATGCGGACGAGGTCTTCGCAGTGCGCCGAGCCGCCGATGCCGGTGTCCAGCGTCGGGCAGTCGACCGAGAGGATCATGCCCGGCTCGAGGACGATGTCGGGCTTGCGCCAGAAACCGCCGTGGACTTCGCCGGGCTCGTCGGTGTGGGCAAGGCCGACGCTGTGCGGGCCGAAGCCGATCGCGGCCTCGTACCCGGCAGCGCGGATCGCGGCCTCGCCGATCGCGGCGATCTCGGAATAGCGCAGGCCCGGGCGCAACTGTTCGCGCACCGCCTGCCAGCCGAAGGCGGCAGCCTCGGCGGCGCGGCGCGCCTCGCGCGTGGGCTCGCCGACGAACACGGTGCGCGCGAAGTCGCCATGGTAGCCGAGGAACTGGCTCACCCCGTCGAGCATCAGCGTCTGCCCGTCCTCGACCTGAAGGCGCGAGAGGTCGGAGGAGACGCGGTCGACGTTGAGGAACAGCGCGGTGTTGCCCCGCGCCGCGCACTCCATGCGATAGAGCGCCTGAAGCTCAACGTGCGTGGCGCCAGCGCGGATCGCATGGCCGACCGCATTGAGGGCATCGACGTTGGATCGCGCCGCGCGCGCCATCAGCGCATGTTCCAGCGGCGACTTCACGAGGCGGATCTCGCGCAGGATGTTGTCGGCCTGGACCATCGCGCCGGGGTGGTCGTGACGCTCGGCGACTTCGGCGATGACGGTGTGGTCGAAGCCGACCCGGCCCTGCCAGAGTCCCAGGCCCTTCATGGCCGCGACGATCGCGCCGCCCGCGTCGCTGCGTGCGGTCATGGCGCCGCTGAGGGTCGTGCTGACGGCCGCCCGGTGCCGTTCGGTGCCGCTGAGTGCCGCTGAGTGCCGTTCCGGAAGGACAGGAGAGAAGGGCACTTCGAGCGCGGTCTCGTCGCCCTCGTCGCCCATGTGCGTATAGAGCCAGACCGCCACGTCGCTGCGGCTGCGGCCGTCCGCCCAGCTGTAGTGATGCAGGAAGCGACTGGTCACGAGGCCCGGAATCTCCAGCCTTTCGCGCGCGATCAGGGCGAAAGTCCCCGGCGGCTGCCCGGCGCGGGTGCGCCCGATCTGCGGCCAGTGGCCCAGCGCGTGGAACACGTTGATCGGATCGCCCAGCACCAGCCCGGCCAGATCGTGCCGCTCCATGACGGCGAGAGCGCGGGCGAGGTTCATCGGCCCTTCGCGCTCGAGCGCCGCGAGTAACGCGCCATCGTCGGGGAGGAGTGTCGTGTCCATGCTGCAATATGAACACGACCGGGCGCGGTTCGCGCTCAGTGCTAAAGTTTTATTCGCTAGCCGATAAACTTTCTCTTCATGTCGTGGCTTGGCGAGCGACTGCGATAGCCTGCCTCTCATGAACCCGACTGACAAGAACCCATTTGCGCAGATCGAGCGCACTTTCGTGCGGCTCGACGAGGGCCAGCTTCACTTGCGGCGCCTTCCGGCCGCAGAGCCGGGGCACACGCCGCTGCTGCTGTTCCACGCCTCGCCTGCCTCTTCTTGGTTCCTGCAGGACTTCATGCTCGCCCTGCGCGCAGCAGGCCGTCTGGGCGAGATCGTCGCGCCCGACACGCTGGGCAACGGCGATTCGCCGCCGCCCGCTCCGGCCGAGCCCGACATTGCCTACTTCGCCGATTCGATGGACCGGCTTTGCACGGTGCTCGGCTTCGATGCGGTGGATGCCTATGGCACCCACACCGGCGCGCGTATCGCCTGCGAGCTGGCGGCGGGCCATGAAGGCCGCGTACGCCGCCTCGTCCTCGACGGCATCACCGAGTATGAGGACGAACTGCGGGACGCCGTCGTCGCCAATTACGCGCCCGTGGTGGAGCCCGACGAGTACGGCCGCCATCTGATCTGGGCCTTCAACTTCTGCCGCGACCAGGCGTTGTTCTTCCCGCACTTCATGAAGGATGCCGAGCACCGCCTCGCCGTGCCGATGCCGCCGCCGCAGATCCTGCATCGGATCACGCTCGACGTGCTCAAGGCGCTGGATACCTACCCCAAGCCCTATATCGCCGCGTTCCGCTACCGCGCGTTCGAGCGCATGGCGCGGATCGCCGCGCCGACGCTGCTGCTCAAGCCGGAAACCGAACTGGCCCTGCTCAACGCCTCGGTGAAGACCGCGCTCGGCCTGCTGGCCGATGGGCACGAGGCATCCACTGGCGGCTCGGCGCAGGCCAAGGCGGACGTGATCGCGCAATTCCTCGCAGCCGGAGCATGAAGATGGACGCTACCACCGCAGCGGGTGCGCACAAGCGCCTCGACATCGGCATCTGCCTCGGTTTCGGGGTGGGCACGGTCGGTGTGTCGATCATGCTCAATACCGTGACCACCTATTTCCCGGCGCTGATGTCCACCGTGCTCGGGCAGTCGCCGGAGATCGCGGGCTACCTGCTGATGGTCTCCAAGCTGGCCGACGCGGTGATCGACGTCGTGATCGGCAGCCTGTCCGACCGGGCCCGCACCCGCTGGGGCCGCCGCAAGCCGTTCCTTGCCGCAGGGGCGCTGCTTTCGGCGGTGTCGTTCGTGATGCTGTTCGCGCCGCCGGTCATGGGGCAGGGCGCGCTGATGGTCTGGATGATCGCCGCGCTGGTGATCTATTCGACTGCCTATTCGCTGTTCAACGTGCCGTACATGGCGCTGCCCGCCGAGCTGACCGACGGCTTCCACGAACGCACCCGCCTGATCGGTTTCCGCACCGTGTTCGTCTCCATCGGCCAGCTGCTGGCGATGGCGGGCACTGCGTGGCTGATCCAGAGCGGCGGCGCGGGCCGCGCGGGCTTCGCGACGATGGGCCTCGTCATGGCGCTCATCATCGGCGGCGCCATGACTGCGACGGCGCTTTCGGTGCCGGTCCAGCACGGTACGCAGCCCGCGACGGGCAAGCACTTGCCGGGCTTCGCGCAAATGCGCGCCATCGCCCGCAACCGGCCGTTCATGATGCTGCTGGGCGCGAAAGTCTTCCAGTTCCTTTCGTTCGCCTCGGTCGCATCGACGATGCTGCTCTACATGCTCAACGTCGTGGGCGTGGGCTATACCGGCCAGATCATCATGGCCGTGACGCAGAACGTCGTCACCGCGCTCGCCATGCCGCTGTGGGTGTGGAGCGGCAAGACCATCGGCAAGCGCCGCACGTACCTTTGCGGCGTGGTGATCTTCTGCCTGACCACGCTAAGCTGGCTGCTGGCCGACAACACCATCACCACCGTCGGCATCATGGTGCGTGCGGTGGGCGGCGGCCTCGGTTCGGGCGCGATCATCCTCATGTCGATCTCGATGCTGGGCGACACGCAGGCCTATGACCGCGTGCTGACCGGCGAGGCGCGCGAGGGCCTGCTCTCCAGCGCCATCGCCGTGGTCGAGAAGGTCAGCTTCGCGCTCGGCGTTGCGGTGCTCGGCGTGTTTCTCCATGCGCTCGGTTACGTGCCGACGACGGGCGGCGCGATCGTCAAGCAGCCCGAGAGCGCGATGCTGGCGCTGAAGGTCGGCTTCGCGGTGATCCCCTCGATCATGTTCACGATCAACGGGCTGTTCCTGTGGGCCTACGACCTCGACGAAGACAAGTTCGCCGCCGCGCGCCTGCGCAGCGAAGAGGGCTTCGGGAACACCGCCCTGTGATCAGAAGAGCCTATACGACCTGCCGCTACGGCCAGATGCATTACCGCATCGCCGGAACGGCAGGGGAGCGCGCGCCCGTCGTGCTGCTCCACCAGAACCCGTCATCGTCCTTCGAGTACGAGCCGCTGATCGCCGCGCTCGCCGCTGACCGTCTGGTCGTGGCCTTCGATACGCCGGGCTACGGCATGTCGGATTCGCCGTCCGCGCCCCCGGGCATGGCGGGCTATGCGGCCGGCTTCTCCGATGCCCTCGATGCGCTGACGGAGGAAGGCGTGCTGGCGGGCAAGGTCGATCTTTACGGCTTCCACACCGGCTCGCTGCTGGCCTGCGAGCTTGCAATCGCCCGGCCCGACCGGGTGCGCGCGATGGGCCTTACCGGCATCCCGATGTATGACGCCGAGGCCCTCGCCAAACGCCTTGCCGATGCCGAGAATTACCCCCCGCTCGACGAGGAGGGCACCGTGGTGCGCGACCTGACGGCGGGCCTCTGGGCCTATGTCGTGGGTAAGCGCGACGCCCGCGTCCCGCTCGAAAAGGCGGCGCTGAACTTCGCCGACAAGGCGCGTGCGATGGACCGCTTCACCTGGGCCTATCGGGGCGTGTGGTCGTGGGACTTCGCCCGTCTCGAACAGGTCTCCCAGCCCGCGCTGCTGCTGCAGCCCGCCGAAGACCTCATGCACCTTTCACTCAAGGCGGCCGCGCGGCTGCCTTCCTGCCGAGTGGTCGAGCTTACCGACCTCGACCGCGACATTTTCGATATTGCACCGGAGCGACTAGCTGATGAATTGCGAGACTTCCTTGACCACCTCTGACCTTCCGCTTGCCGAAGTATCGCACTCGGTCCTCCACCCGGACTTCATCGTTCGCGAAGTGGCACGCCGCTACGCGCTGAAGGGCGACCTCACCTGCTTCCTGCTCTATCGCGGCATGAATGACGTCTACCTCGTGCAGGACGCCGAGGCGAAGTACGCCCTGCGCGTGTGGCGCAAGACCTACCGCGATGTCGACGACGTGTCCTATGAACTGGATTTCCTCGACTACCTGCGCCGCGCGGGCTTCCCCGCCTCGGTCGGTGTGCCGCAGCATGACGGCAAGCTCTACTTCAAGGTTCTGTCGCCCGAGGGCGAGCGTGCGCTCGCGCTCTACGACTGGGCGCCGGGCGTGAAGTTCGGCGATCGGCTGTCCGAGGAAACCGCCTTCCGCATCGGCGCGGCGATGGCCGAAATGCACCTTCATGGCGACGCATGGGCCAAGGAGCAGGCAGGCAAGGACCACACGTTCTCGACCGAGACGGCCAAGGACTACAACATCTGCATGCCCGCGTTGATAGACTTCGTCTACGATCGCCCGGACGACCTGCGCGATTACCCGATCATCGCCGCCAATCTCGACAAGCGGCTGGACGAATACGCCGCTTCGGGCAAGGTTCCGCTCGGTGTGTGCCACCGCGACTTCCACCCGAGCAATGTCCACGTGGCGGAAGACGGCCAGATCACGCTTCTGGATTTCGACGCGGCGGGTGAGGATTTCCTCATGCAGGACGTGCAGAACTTCGTGTGGGGCAACCTCTTCTACGGCTTCGATCCCAAGATCGGCGAGGCTTTCGAGGCGGGCTACGAATCTGTGCGCCCCTTCACGCCCGAAGAGAGGGATGCGATTGAAGTGTTCCTGATGGCCAAGTGTCTGCGCCTTGTCGCAGGGATGGCGCATAGCTCGACGGCGGTGGGACGCGGCACGCTGCGCTTCCGCAATCTCGACTGGCTGGGCGACTACATCAAGACGCGCGCCCGCGTCGCCGGACTGCTCTGACGATGGCCGGCCCGATCGCTCTCGATATGCCTGAGGTCTCCGCGACCGACGCCGTGCGGCCGAACACGCGCGGTGCCTGGACCATGGTGATCATGCTGTTCCTTGCGGGTATCCTGTCGGTGATCGACCGGGCCGCGCTGAACATCCTGGTCGACCCGGTACGCGGCACGCTGGGCATCAGCGACGAGCAGATCGGGCTGCTGCAGGGCCTCGCCTTCGGGCTGTTCTATGCCTTCATGGGCATTCCCATGGGCCTTGCTGCCGACCGCATTTCGCGGCGCAACCTGATCGTCGCAGGCATCGGCCTGTGGAGCCTCGCGACGATCGGGAGCGGCCTGGCGCAGTCGTTCGGCTCGCTCTTCGCGGCGCGCCTGCTGGTCGGACTGGGCGAGGCGGCGCTCGGTCCCGCCGCGATCTCGCTGATCGCGGACCTCTTCGCGCCCGCACGGCGCGGGCGGCCGATCTCGGTCTATATGATGGGGCAGGGGCTGGCGAACGGCATCGCCATCTCGCTGACCAGCCTTATCCTCGCGGCGGCGGGAGCGGGGGCATTCCTTGGCTTCCCGGTGCTGGGCGGGCTGGCGGCGTGGCGTACGGTGTTCGTGATCTTCGGCGCCTGCGGGCTCGTCATTGCGCTCGCCATGCTGCTGCTGACGCGCGAGCCGCCCCGGCAGGGCGATGCCCCCAAGGGCGCGGCGCAAGTACCCGGCGCGGCCGAGGCGGCTTACCTGTGGCGCAACCGCGCTGTGCTGCTGCCACTCTACTTCGGTTTCGCGACCTGCTTCACGGTCGCTTACGGCGGCGCGTCGTGGGCGCCTTCGATGCTGCTGCGCGCCTATGGCGCCACGCCTGCCTATCTCGGTGCGTGGCTTGGTCCGCTGTCGATTCTGTTTTCGGCGATCGGGCCGTTGGTCGGCGGTACGCTGCTGGATCGCTCGATGCGTTCGGGCGACACGCTGGCGCGGTTCCGCATCCTGTCGGTCGCGCCGCTTTTCGCGCTGCCCTTCACGCTTTCGGTGCTGGCGCACGAGCTGCATTTCGCGACCGTGCTGGTCGCCTCGGCCAATGCGGTGTTCTCGGTCGTCGGCACGGTGATGTTCGCGACGCTGCAGTCGGTGGTGCCGCCGCGCATGCGGGGCAGCTCCATCGCGCTGACGCTGGTGCTCAACACCATCCTCGGGGCGAGCCTTGGCCCGCTCATGGTCGCCAGCGTGACCGAGCGCGTGTTCGGCGATCCGGCAAGCGTCGGCTGGTCGATCGCGCTGGTCTGCGTGCCGTTCCTGCTGCTGGGCACCGGGCTCTACGCCGTGGCCCTTCGCGCCATCCGCAAGGCACGGCTGCGCGGCGACAGTGAATGTGCGCGCCTGCTCGCAGGGGAAGCCCTTTAAGGAGATGACGATGCGCTGGGTATTCGGAGCCGCCATGCTGGCGATTACCTCCATGGCCGGCGCTCAGCCGCCCGAGGTGCCCTCCGACGCGCAGCTTCGCGAACGCTACGCCCTCCCGGCTTCGCACTTCGACACCATTGCCGGGGAGCCGTTGCACTACGTCGACGAAGGGCGCGGTCCGGCGATCCTGCTGCTGCATGGCTCCTATGCGAACTTGCGGCAGTGGGACGGCTGGGCGGCGAAGCTGAAGCGCCATTACCGGGTAATCCGCTTCGACCAGTCGCCGCTCGGCCTGTCCGGTCCGAACCCGCGCAACGATTATGAACTGAGCCAGCGCATTGCCGTGATCGACGCGCTGATGGACAAGCTCGGCGTCCGCCGCTTCGTCATCGTCGGCACCTCCAGTGCGGGTGTGCAAACCGCTGCCTACGCCGTCGCGCGGCCCGAGCGGGTCTCGGGCGTGATCCTCTCGAACATAGCCGCCGGGCCGCTCAAGATCGACTACGCGGCGATGCCGCAGGCGCTCAAGGATGCGGTGGCGCAGGATGCGAAGCATCCCGGCTGGCACGAGCCTGAATTCTGGCGCCAGATCATGCTGGCGAACATGCTGGACGCGAAGGCGGTCACGCCCGGACTGGTGGATCAGTGGACCGACCTCAACAACCGCGCGATGCGCGATCCGGCGACCACGGCGGGCGCGATGAAGGCGGCGACGGGCTCGCTGGCGTTCGCGCGCACCCCGGATGACTTGCGCGCGATCACCGTGCCGAGCCTGTTGCTGTGGTCCTCTGACGACCATGAAGTGCCGCTGGAGAAGGACGGGCGGCAGGCGCTCGACCTGCTCGGGGCGAAGGACAAGCGCCTCGAGGTGGTGGCGCAGTGCGGGCACATGATGCCGATGGACTGCCCCGCGCGCTCGGTGGACACGGCGATGCCGTTCCTGAAGCGCGTGGCGGGGAAATGACGTCGTCCCGGAT
Source organism: Novosphingobium resinovorum (assembly GCF_001742225.1). Classification (NCBI taxonomy): domain Bacteria; kingdom Pseudomonadati; phylum Pseudomonadota; class Alphaproteobacteria; order Sphingomonadales; family Sphingomonadaceae; genus Novosphingobium; species Novosphingobium resinovorum. The sequence continues at coordinate 1,114,304 of NZ_CP017076.1, forward strand.
CGAGTCCGGGACGACGCTAAGGCCTCACTTCATCGCCGAACAGGCGTACCAGCTGCCGATCATCGCCTGGCCCTGCGGGTGGCCTTCGGTGAAGAAGTCCTCGCGATCGGGCTTCAGGTAAGACGTGCCCTTGCGGTAGCCCACCAGCACCGTGTCACCCGCAAAACCGGCATCGACGGCGACCTTGTGCCAGTCGATCCGCGCCAGCGAGGTCATGAACGGTTCGTTGTTGTAGTGGCTCTCGAAGTCGCAGCGCATCTGGTCCCAGAGCGACAGGTGCTCGTGGCGCGGCGGTACGTCCACGTGGCACATCACGCCGCCGTCCCGCAGCAGGCGATGGCATTCCTTGAAGATCTGCCGCATTCCCTTGGCCGAAGTCTCGTGCATCACGGCAGACGAGCAGACGAGATCGAAGCTGCCGTCCGCGAAGTCGGTATGCTCGGCGTCCTGCTGGCTGAAGTGGATCGGCACGCCCATCGATTCCGCGCGGGCATGGCCATAGCGCAGCATCGGCGCGCCGACGTCGAGCGCGAAGATCTCCGCGTCCGGGAAAGCCTGCGCGATGGCGACGGTCGAATGGCCCACCGAGCAGCCGAGGTCGAGGATGCGCTTCGGCTTGAAGTCCGGGTAGAAGTCCTGAACGTGGCTGGCGAGGCTGTGCCCGCGCCCGTCGTTCTTCCATCCACCGTTGAGGTTGCGCAGGTAGGTCGAGGCGAAGCGGTCGTAGAGCGCCCCGGCGCGAAAATCGTCCTGCGCGGTATCGACCACGTAGCTGCCCGGCATCCGGTGATGGTCGAAGGCGGCGATGTAACGCGGGATCTCAAGCTCCGGGTTCAGCCGCAGCGAGCCCTTGGGCTCGGCCACCTGCGCCTTCACCTTGCCTGCGAGTTCGTCGTACTGGCGGTCGATCGCGCCGTCCAGCGCCTGCCAGATGCGGTCCTGGTAGGTGAGCGAGAGCGTCAGCCAGTACTGGTGCAGCGGATGCGCTTCCAGCGCCTGACGGACCTGCGCGCTGGAGGTGGGCTTCGTGCCGGTCTTCTTCTCGATCCCGGGGACGATCACTTCGTCCAGCAGGCGGCGGTCGAGCGGGTCCATGTTGCGGTTGGTCCACGCCCGCATCGCGAGGAAATGGTCCTCCATCGCCTGCTCGTCATGAGTGGCCTGCGGCATGACCGCGTGGCCGAAGTGTTCCTGGCGGTACTGTTCCATGGGTGATCCTCCTGCCTCAGTCGCGGGTCACGGCGTCGAGGACGCCTTCGTAGTCGTTCTGCTGTGCGAGTGCCTCGGGCATCAGCTTGTCGCGGGCGGAGCCGAGCACGCGGTCGTAGATCGCCTGGCGATAGGCGCTGCGCTCCGTCTTCGTCTGCGCGTCGGGTGCGAACATGTCGATGTCCGCCGGACCGTGCAAGCCCGCCGCCGCGAGCAGGCGTTCGTTCGCGTCGAGGCGGTCCTTGAGGACCACGACTTCGCCCAGCAGCGCCAGCACCATGCCGGCGAGGGCGTCGGTCGTCTCGCTTTCGAAGATGACCGGCTGGCTGCCCTTGGAGTGCGCCTTGCGGTCGAGGTTGATGCGGTCCGCCACTGTCAGTTCACTCCCAGATCGAAACGGAAGACGTGGCCGGTGCGCGCCACGATGTCCTTCTTGTCGAGGTCCGGCCCGTGGGCTTCCTCGGTCTGCGCGTCCTTGGCCTTGAGGTCGTAGCCGGTCTGGCTGGAGAGGATCACGACGAGGTCAGTGCCGTCCTCCACCGCGAAGGGAAATTCGTGCCAGGTGCCGATGTGCATGGCGAAGCCGGCGCTGCCGTCGAAGCGGAAAGCGCGGACTTTCGACAAGTCGGGCAGGTCGTCCTCGCCGGGAGGGGCCATGACTGCGACGAAGGGCTTGCCGCCCAATGGCAGGAATGCCTGCGTGTGCTGGAAATGGCGCTCCATGTAGCGCACTTCGCCCTGGCGGCGGTCCATCTGCGCGAGGGTGATCTCCACCGGATGCTCGCATAGAAAGCGCGCCGGGTAGCTCATCTTCACCGCGCCCTTGTAGAAGTCGACCGAGACCGGCGTGACCGGCGCCTCGCGGCCGACGATCGCGCCGAACGGCGCCAGCGCCTCGGCGCTAGCCGGTTCGACTTCGAGCTGGATTACCGTCAATTCGCCGGTGGCCCGGCTGTCCTGTGTCATCCCTGTCTTCCCTCTGCCTTTCTGGCGAGGCGAGAATGATCGAGAATCGGAAATCTATTAGGGTGCAACAGTAAATTGATCGCCAGATGGAGAGGGCGGTGCTGCGACCCTTCGACAGGCTCAGGGTGAGCGGGGGTGGTGCAGGGACCAGTAGTCACGGCCCTCTCCACCCCGCTCAGGCTGAGCTTGTCGAAGCCCCTCGGCCTAGCGGAACAGCCTCGGCGCGAAGTCCGCGAGGTAGCGGCGCCAGTTGGGCCATTCATGCCCGCCGCCGGTCTCGTTGTAATGATACGCGATGTGGTAGCGATCGAACAGCGCGCGGGTCGGCGCGACGGTGCCGTAGAGGAAGTCGTCCTTGCCCATCGCGAAGTAGAGCAGCCTGAGATCGCGCGCCGATTGCTTGAGCGCGGCATCATAAGTCTTCGCGTATTCGTCCACGCGGCCCTTGTCGGGACCAACGCCCAGACCCATCGAGAACACGCCGATCCAGCGGAACAGGTCGGGATGCGTCAACCCGTTGCGCAGCGTGTGCGATCCGCCCATCGACAGTCCCGCCATCGCCCGCGTTGCCGGGCGCGCGTCGGTGCGGTAGTTGGCGTCGACGTAAGGGATCAGGTCCTTGATCAGTTCGTTGCCGAAGTCCGGGTTGTCGAGCGTCATGACGCCTTCGCGCAGCGGTGTATGGCCGTCCGGCATGACGACGATCATCGGCACGGCCTTGCCGCTGGCGATCAAGTTGTCGAGGATCAGGTTGGCGTGGCCGACGCTGGTCCAGCTGTCGTCGCTGTCACCCGCGCCGTGGACCAGATAGAGCACCGGGTACTTGCGCGCGTCCTTCGTGTAGCCGGGCGGCGTGTAGACATGGGCGCGGCGCTTGATGCCGAGCGAATTGGACCAATACTCGACGGTCGAGACGGTGCCGTGGGCGACTTTGGCATCCCACGTCTGGAACGCGCCTTCGGGGCCGATGACCTCGAAGGTGGAATTGATGCCCTTCAGTTCCTCGGAGAAAGTCTTGCCGAGCGGATCGGGCGTCTTCACGCCATCGACGCGGAAGGCGAAGCGGGAGGTGTCGGCGGGGACGGGCTGGGGCGTGGTGACGGTCCACAGGCCGGTCTTGTCCTTCGCCATCGTCAGGCCCTGCGGCGTACCTGGCGGGAAGCCCATCGGGATGATCTTCGCGATGTCGGTGCTGGTGAGCAGCACCTCTTTCGCATCAGGCGCGCAGATGCGGAAGGTGACGCGCTGGTCGGGAAGCTGTTCGACCGACTTGAACGGGGCTGGGCCGGAATAGAACGGCGGTGTGACGCAAGTGGACGGATCAAGCTGTACCGGCTGCTGCGCGGTGGCTGGCGCAAGCGGCATGGCGGTGGCGGCGCTCAGCGCGGCCAGAAAAGCGAGCCTGAATGACATGCAGGAATCCCTGATAGATGCAGCTTATCGCTGCAAGCATCAGTCGATCCCAGCTGCCGGCTGCGGGCAAGGAGGCTGCAGTGCCTTGCCCGCCTGTTGGATTTCGACGTGCATGTTCACCTGCCCCACTTCCCCCGCTCGTCATTGCTTCGCTACGCTCGCAATGACGGAGGTGAGGCCATGCCTCAGAACCGGATGATCTGGCGGATCGCCTCGCCGCGATCCATCGCGTCGAGCATTTCGTTCAGGTCGTCCAGCTTGTGCGTGGAGCTGATGAGGCGGTCCACCGGCAGGCGGCCGGCTTTCCACATCGCCACGTAGCGCGGAATGTCGCGCGCCGGGATCGACGAGCCCATGTAGGAGCCGATCAGCGACTTGCCCTCGGCCACCAGCGAGACGGCCTGCAGGTCGAGCCGCTGCTCGGGGGAGGGCAGGCCCACGGTGACGACACGGCCGCCGCGACGCGCTGCGGTATAGGCCGAGGCCAGCACCTTGGCGTTGCCCACGGTCTCGATCACGACGTCGGCCTTCCCGCCCAGATGCTCGGCCATCACGGCCTCAAGCTGGTCCGGGGTGGTGCCGATCGCACCGAGATCATCGGCCAGCGCGATCTTGTTCGGTGCAAGGTCCACGCCGATGACCGTCGCCGCCCCGCTCGCCACGGCGCCCATCAGCGCCGCAAGGCCGACGCCGCCGAGGCCGAAGACCACCACTGTCTCGCCGGCGCGGATCGCGGCGCTGTTGATCGCCGCGCCCACGCCCGTCAGCACCGCGCAGCCGAACACGGCGGCGACTTCGGCGGGAATGTCACGGTCCACCTTCACGGTCGAGCGCTGATCGACCACCACATGCGTCGCGAAGCACGAGACTCCGAGGTGGTGGTGCACGTCGCTGCCGCAGTCGTGCAGACGGAAGCCGCCGCCGATCAGCTCGCCGCGCCCGTTCGCCGCCGCGCCCGTCTCGCACAAGTAGCCCTCGCCCGAGAGGCACGGGGTGCAGCGGCCGCACGAAGGCAGGAACACCAGCACCACGCGGTCGCCGACCTCGAGGCCGGTTACGCCGGGGCCGAGTGCCTCGACGATGCCGGTGCCTTCGTGGCCCAGTGCCATCGGCATCGGGCGCACGCGGTCGCCGTTCACCACCGATAGGTCGGAGTGGCACAGGCCCGCCGCGTCGATGGCGACGCGCACTTCGCCCTGTCCGGGTGCGTCGAGGTCCAGTTCCGCGAAGCGCAGCGGTGCGTTCTCGGCGTAAGGCTTGGCATTCCCGCCCGACTGGGCGAGCACCGCCGCGCGCGTCGTGGTGCCCATCAGCGCGCCCACTTCTTGTCGAACGCCCAGACCTCCTCGAAGCCGACGAGCGAGCAGAATTCCTTGAAATCGAACAGGCCGGGCTCGGTCGGCTCGCCGGTGCCGTGGTCACGCAGCTGGTTCAGCGCCAGCTCCATCGCGCGGGCCGACACGAGGCTGGTGAGCGCGGGGTAGATCGCGAAGGCGAAACCGAGTTCGGCCAGCACGTCGGTCGGGTAGGGCGGGGTCACGCCGCCGTTGGCGATGTTGACCATGACCGGCTTGCCGAAGGTCTCGCAGACCTTGCGCATCTCTTCCTCCGTGGTCACGGCCTCGGGGAAGAGGATGTCGGCGCCGGCCTTGTCGTAGGCTTCGAGGCGGCGCATCGTCTCGTCGAGGCCGAAGCTCTGGTAGGCGTCGGTGCGGGCGATGATCAGCATGTCCTCGCGCGCTTCGGCGGCGACCTTGATCTTGTCGACCATCTCTTCGGTGGTGACGACGCGCTTGCCCGGGGTGTGGCCGCACTTCTTGGGGAATTCCTGATCCTCGATCTGGATCGCGGCGATGCCCGCCTGCTCGTAGCCCTTCACGGTATGGTGGACGTTGAGAAGACCGCCGAAGCCGGTGTCGGCGTCCGCGATCAGGGCCGAGCCGATGGTGCGCTTGATCGTCGCCATGCGGTCCAGCATCTGGGTGTAGCTGACGATACCCGCATCCGGCAGGCCGTAGCCCGAGGCGGTCGTCCAGTAGCCGCTGCCGTAGACGACGTCGAAGCCCGCGCGCTCCGCCATCAGCGCGGCGATCATGTCGTGCACGCCGGGGACCGGGAAGAACTCGCCCTTGGCCAGCTTGGCCTTCAGGATGTTTGCGCTCATGCTTCAGTTTCCTCTGTCCAGAGCCACGGCGCGGCTGAGCGCTGGGCCTTTTCGAATGCGGTGATGTCCTGCCCGTGCAGGGCGAGGATACGGGTGGTGTTGTTCCAGCCGGCGAGCAGCATTTCGCGGTCGCTGTCGGGAACGGTGAAGGCGAATTCCTGCCCGGCGCAGGTCACGGTCTGCGCGGCGAGGTCGATGGCAAGGTCGTTGCCCGTTTTCGCCAGCGCCTGCAGCGCGGCGAGCGTCGCGGGCTCCATCATCCCTGCCACCATGCCGTTGTTGGCGCAGTTGCCGCGGAAGATCTCGCCGAAGCTGGGCGCGAACACGGCGGTCAGGCCCATGCCGTCGAGCGACCAGACGGCATGCTCGCGGCTCGATCCGCAGCCGAAGTTGGCGCCCGCCAGCAGGACCGGCGGCTTGCCCGCAGCCTCGTAGGCTTCGAGCAGGGCCGGCCGGTCATGAAAGGCGAAGCGGCCGAGGCCCTTGCGCTCGGTGTGCAGCAGGAAGCGCGCGGGGAAGATGATGTCGGTGTCGACGTCATCCTCCGCCAGCACGAAGGCGGGGGCGGTGAAGGGGGTGAAGCCGGGCATCAGGCGAACTCCTTCCGGACATCGACGATGTGGCCGGCAATCGCGGCGGCGGCGACCATCGCCGGGCTGGCGAGGTGCGTGCGCGCACCCGCGCCCTGACGGCCCTCGAAGTTGCGGTTGGAAGTGGAGATGGAGCGCTTGCCTTCGGGCACGAAGTCTCCGTTCATCGCCACGCAGAGCGAGCAGCCCGCGTGATGCCACGCAAATCCCGCCGCCTCGAACAGCTTGTCGAGCCCTTCGGCTTCGGCCTGGTGCTTGGTGACGGTGGAGCCGGGGACGACCATCGCGGTGACACCCTCGGCGACATGGCGGCCGCGGATCACGCCCGCGGCGGCGCGCAAGTCCTCGATGCGGCTGTTGGTGCAGCTGCCGATGAAGGCATAGTCGATGCCGATCCCGGCGATCGGCTTGCCCGCTTCAAGGCCCATGTAGTCCAGCGCGCGGGCAGGGCCGGCGGGCACGGTGCCGTCCACAGCCATGACCTGATCGGGCGAGGTGCCGAAGGTCACCTGCGGGGCGATGGCGGCGGCGTCGATCTCGACGGTGCGGTCGAACACGGCGTCGTCGTCGGAGCGCAGGGTGCGCCACCAGGCGACGGCCTGATCCCACATCGCGCCCTGCGGCGCGCGCGGGCGGCCCTTGAGCCAGGCGAAGGTGGTTTCGTCCGGCGCCACGAGGGCGACCCGCGACCCGGCCTCGATGCCCATGTTGCACAGCGTCATGCGCGCTTCCATCGACGCGGCGCGCACCGCCTCGCCGGTGAACTCGATCGCATGGCCGATGCCGCCGCCCGCGCCGATCGTGCCGATCAGGGCGAGGATCATGTCCTTGGTGGTGACATGCGGCTGCAGCTGCCCGGCGTAGTGGACGCGCAGGTTCCGGTTGCGCGCCTGCCAGAGCGTCTGCGTGGCCATCACCGTGCCGCACTCGCTGGCGCCGATGCCGAAGGCCAAGGCCCCGAAGGCGCCGTGTGTGGCGGTATGACTGTCGCCGCAGACTAGCGAGATGCCGGGCATCGTGAAGCCTTGCTCGGGCGAGATGACATGGACGATGCCCTGCCGCTCGCCTTCCAGCGCGAGGTATTCGATGCCGAACTCGGCGCAGTTCGCCTCCAGCAGCGCGACCTGCTTGCGCGCGAGTTCGCCCTTGATCGCGCCGCCGCGCTCCGAGGTCGGCACGGCATGGTCTGGCACCGCCAGCTGCGTCACCGGGCGGCGCACCGTAAGGGCATTGTCGCGCAGCAGCTCGAAGGACTGCGGGGTGCTCACCTCGTGCAGGAGGTGGCGGTCGATATAGATCAGGTCCTTGCCAGCCTCCCCGCGCACGACCGTGTGCGCGTCCCAGAGGCGGTCGTAGAGCGTTCTCGGAGCAGATTGGCTGGTCATCACGTCACGCATTGGAATGGGCAAGAGGCGCCGTCGAGCGATCGGCGCGGCATGTCCGTTCTACGGATAGTCGCGCCCGGTGATGCGCGCCAGCCCGGCTCGCTTTCTTGGAATCGTCATTGCGAAGCGAATCTGTCGCGGTCCGTACCTCTGATCCCAAAACCATCCCCCGCTCAGGCTGAGCTTGTCGAAGCCCGCCCGCAACGCCGGGCCATCTGCTGCATCGCGTGCGGCCAGCGCCTCGCCGCCGGGGCTTCGACAAGCTCAGCCTGAGCGGAGTTGAGAGCGTGGACTTCTTCGCGTCCGAGCCCCGAGTGATTCGGATTCGCCGTTGGTGAAGGAGCCAATCCGGGCCTTGCTTCCGGACGCGAGCAAAGGATTGATCGTGATCAACCATATGACAGGCGCATTTCACCGCGATCCGCTGCGCGGATAAACGCGCACATCCGCCGTTTTTTGGTCGGTGTGCGGATTTTGTGCTCACCCTGCGGATAAAAAAGCATTCGCCAGGCGGTAATCGGGGCCGTAACGATAGCTTCACAAACATCGGAGGAGGGGTCCGATCAAGAACACGGGTTTAGGGTGAAGCTATGGAACGAGGTGTACCGATCCGGGCGGTTTGCCGGGCTATTTCGATACTTCAGGAAATAAATCAGATGGGCTCGCTTTCGATGATGCAGATCTCGAAGCGTGGGCGCATCCCTTATCCCACCGCCTGCCGCATCGTGCAGACGCTGATGCATGAGGGCCTCATCGAGCAGGAGCCGGCGCGCAAGTTCTACCGGCCTACCGCGCTCGTCCAGTCGCTGTCGCAGGGCTTTCAGGCGGACAGCTTCCTGGTGGAACACAGCCGCCGGCATCTTCGGGCGCTGACGCACAAGATCGGCTGGCCGGTCTCGCTGACGGTTCGCATCGGCACGCACATGGTCGTGCGCGATTCGACCCACGCGGACACCTCGCTGACTTTCGAGCGGTATTATCCGGGCTTCCGTCTGCCATTGATGGACTGCGCTTCGGGCCGGGTGTGCCTTGCGCATATGACGCCGGAACAGCTCGACCGCGTCATGGACTGGGTTTCGCTCGTCGGCTCGCCGTCGGAGCAGGACCTGACTGCCTACGTCTCGGTCAACACGCTCAACAAGATCCGCGAAGAAGGCTACGCGGCGATCGGTTGGGGCCAGCACAACCTGACGCCGGGCAAGACCTCGTCGGTGGCGGTGCCGATCTTCCGCGACGGCCAGTTCGAAGCGGCGCTGACGATGATCTACTTCGCCGCCGCCATGAAGCAGGGCGAGGCGGTGGAACGCCACCTCGCGGAACTCAAGGCGACGGCGGCAGCGATCACCGAGGAGATCAACTGCACCGAACTGCCGGACATGGAGTTTCCGGTTCTCAACTGATCGGAATCATCCGACGGTCGCACGAAAAACGCCCGGTCTCACGACCGGGCGTTTTGCTTTTTCGAGACTTTCCAGGACCGATGGTACGGCGGGGCATTCCTCCCTGTCGCGCAGCGATGGGGAGGTGGCAGCCCGCAGGGCTGACGGAGGGGTTTTCTCCCCCTCCACCACCCGCTGCGCGGGCGGTCCCCCTCCCCATTCCTTCGGAACAGGGAGGATAAGGTTTCAGCCCAGCTTCTTCGGCGCGGCCGGGGGCTGCGGCGGGGACCAGCCCGCCGGAACCGGCGCGGGCTTCTGCTCGCGGGCGTAGTTCTCGAGGCTGGAGAGCGAAGGCCCGTAGTCCTCGGTCGGCGAGTGCAGCCACTTTTCGTCCATCGCGCGCGCGGCCTCGACGAGGTCCTGCGGCAGTTCCTTGATGCCGCCGGGCAGCGTCTGGAACGTGGTGAAGTAAGTGATGTGGCCGGGCGCCTGACCCATCAGCATCCAGGGCAGCCACGGCGTCATGCGCGTCCATGCGCCGATATGCGGGATGTGGGTGAGGTTGGGGTTCAGCACGTCCTCGCGCTTCACGGTGTAGATGAAGTGCTCGGAGACGCGGTTCATCACGCCCGAGGATTCGCGCGGCCACTTGTCGGGCTGCAGCGCGTTCGGATAGATCATGTCGATGTCGGTGTTGACGATCAGGGTGCCTTCCGGACCCTCCATCCAGTCCATCAGGAACGGCTTGGGCTCGGTCTTCACCTTCTGCAGCCCGCCGTAGCTCGGCGGCTCGGGGACCTTGTCGCTGATGGTGAAGTTGAACGGGTCGTTGGCGATCGGCACGACCTTGACCTTCTCGCCGGTATAGGGGTTGTCCCAAGTGTCCAGCAGCTTGCCGGTCTCGATGTCGCGATAGAACACGACTTCGCGCAGCATGCGGCGCCAACTGCCGTCGTCCAGGCGCTTCATGCGGGTGAAGCTGAAGCCCTCGGCGATGAACAGCGGGCGGATCTTCTCGTTGTCGCGCACGCCGAAGGCCTTGCCGCGCAGCCAGCCGCACTTTTCCTTGGTGGGATCGACGTCACCGTCGATGCGCGCATACGTATCGCGGTTCCACACCGGGTCCTTGAAGTCCAGCCTGGTGGTGAAATTCAGGCGCGACGCAGCCGTCGCGGACTTGCCGGCGGCGGACGCCACCGTGGGAAGCGCCGCCACGCCTGCGGCGATGGCCGCCAGGCTGAGGCCTTCGCGGCGGGTAAACGTGTTATTCGACATGAGCTGATCACTCCATGAGGCCGAGAGGCTATGTGCCGCGATGGGGATGGATGAAGCCGGGGCCAGCGTCGATCAAGCTCCCACGAATGATCGCCAGACAGATACGGCGGATCGCCGATCACAATTTTTGATCATTGAGTACGGTCAAGGCAGGCACGTCTATTGGCCCCGAGCCGCGCTGTCGGGCGCGGTCAGGGTGTTGTCAGGTGCCGCTAGGGTGCCTTTGGGTGCCGTTCAGTGCGCCTTGCGCATTGGTTCGAAGGCCGATTTCTCGAGAATTTCGCGCAGTGCCTTGCAGGCCGAAGTCTCGAAGTTCTCCGCCATGCTGACGAAGCCGAACTGCGAGGCGGTGACCTCGGTGCCGGGTACGCGCCTGAGGGTGCCGTTCTCCAGCTCCTCGGCAACCCGCTCGTCGGCGATCAGGCCGATGAAGTCGCCGCTGAGAACCAGCAGGCGAATAACGTCCATCGAGGCCGTCCGCACACTCTTGCGCGCGACATCGCGGCCTGCCGTCGCCATGACCGAGACGATGTCGCTCTGGCCCGGAAATGCGCCGACAATGGCGGTGTCGAACTCCACCCAGCGGTACTGGGAGATCGGGCGGCGCTTGGCGATATCGTCGAAAACCGGGTGCGTGGCGGCCGCGACGACGGAATAGTTGAGCGTTCCCAAAGGCTCGGTCAGCAGGGTGCCGCCATGTTCATCGTCAGCCGGGATGGCGCAGCAGGCGAAGTCGACCTCACCCTGCTGGAGACGGCCGAGGAGCTGCGAACTGAAGCCCTCGAATACCCGCAAGGTGGTCGAGGGGTACTGCTCCGAAAACTCGGCGATGCAGCGGGCGAAGGCGTCGGTCAGGAAGATCGAGTGCACGCCCATGTTGATCGTCTGGTTGTGCGTGCTGTCGGCGACTTCGTCGAGGATGCGCTCCTGTTCGCGGAAGATCAGCCGGGCGCGGCGGACCAGACGGTCGCACAGTGGCGTCGGGCGAATGCCGCGCGGGCCGCGCTCGAACAGGCGGCCGTTCAGCGTTTCCTCGAGCTGGTGCATGCTCCAGGTCAGGGCGGGCTGGGAGATGCCCAGATCGCGCGCCGCCTGCCGGAAGCTCCCGGCTTCGTAGATCGCCACCATGCGTTGCAGTTTGACCAGGTCCATGCGCGTCACCGTTGATCGTCGGGCTCGGGTTTGTCCAGCCTTGCCAGCGGGAAGGGGCCATCGGTCGCACTCCCCGCCGTGCAGGGCGTTCAGTTCTGCGGAGCGCCGGTGTCTTGGAAGTTCTGCCAGTCGCGGGTGACGAGGCGTTCGTCGATCAGCGTGCGCTGGTAGCATTCGCCGTCGCGGAACCACTGCCAGGTGCGGGCGCGCTTGGTGAAGTCCTCGTTCACCTGGATCATCTCGTAGAGATAGATGCCGGGCTCGTTGTGGCGGGTCCAGTTGAGGCAGGTCGAGCGATTGTAGTCGTCCGGCTGCATCGCGGCGGCCCAGCCCTTGATCAGCTCGTTGTCCCAGCGGATGCGGCCGTCTTCGTACCACGCCGGGAAGTCGCGCACATCGACGCGGCCGTCGTCCCAGAAGTAGTGGTTGGTCTGGTGGTATTCCTCGTGGCCCGGCTCGCCGACGAGGCGGCAGAACAGGCGCGAGCGATGCTGGTCGGTCAGTTCGCCGGTCTTCGCGTCGTAGTAGCGATACCAGCCTTCCCACACGCCTTCGTTGTTACACAGCAGAGGCATGGCTTCCCGGATGCCGGGTTGCGAGACCTTGTTCACCATCATCGCCACTCCATAAGATGTCTTGAAAATGCCCATCGGCTGCCCCTTGCCTAGTTGCAGGAGGTGCACGCGCGAGCCTTTTGCGTCCGATTGATCGCTGTTCGGTCATATTGATCGCTTGCCTGCCGGGTCCCGCGCGGGCGTGGCATTGGGGTGTCGAATCAGTTGATCACTGCAAGAGAGTCTAGGAGTCTTCGAGCCATGACGATGGACAGGCGTAGCTTCACCCTTGGTATGGCCAATGGCGCGATCGGTGTGGGAATGGCATCGATGCTGCCTGCTGCAGCACTCGCTGCCCCAGCCAAGAAGGCAGCGGCCGGGCTCGACGTGCTGGTGCTGGGCGCGGGTGTCTCCGGCCTGCAGGCGGCGTGGATGCTGGAGGAGCAGGGGCTCAAGGTCGCCGTGCTCGAAGGGCGCCAGCGCGTCGGCGGGCGGGTGATGACGCTGCTGGACGAGCCGGGCTATCCCGAGATGGGCTTCAACTCGATGGGCGAGGGCTATGGCCGCGGCATCGACGCCGCGCAGCGCGCCGGGGTGACGCTGGAGGACATCGGCGGCCGATACCGCGTCGGCAAACCGCCCATGCTGTGGATGAACGGCCAGCCCCTCACGCGTGAGGAATGGGCGCGCCATCCCGGTAACCCGTTCCCGGATGCAATGAAATCGGTGCTCCCTGCCGAGATGGTAAACAAGCTGGTTGCCGAGCGCACGCCGCTCAAGGACTGGAACGCCTGGACCGACCCGGCCAGCGCCGTGCTCGACGTGCCGCTGCACGATTTCCTGCGCGCGCAGGGGCTTTCGGACCCGGCGATCCGCCTCGCCAACGATGTCTCGCCTTATTACGGCACCAATTCGTGGGACGTCTCCGCGCTGATGCTGGAGTTCAACGACGGCTTCGTGAAGGCCCAGTTCGAGGCGGGGACAAAGTCTTTCGGCGTCAAGGGGGGCAACCTGCACTTGCCGATGGGCATGGCCAAGCTGCTCAAGGGCGACGTCATCCTCGGCAAGGAAGTGGTCGCGATCGAGGCCACCGATAGCGGCTCGACCGTCTATTGTCGGGATGGCTCGACATTCAGCGCCAAGCGGGTGATCTGCTCGCTGCCGTTTTCGACGCTACGCTACGTGAAGATTCTGCCGGGCCTGTCCGGCGCGCAGGCGGAGGCGGTGTCGCAGATCGCCTATCAGCCGCTGTCGATGGCTTTCCTCACCGCCACCGCGCCGTTCTGGGATGAGGACGGATTGTCGCCCGGCATGTGGACGGACGGCCTCGCGGGCACCGTCATTCCGCAGCACTACGGCGCAACGCCGGATGAAGTCACCGGCCTGCTGGTGCAGGCGCGCGGCGGCCTCGCCAACTACTGGGACCGTCTGGGCCGGGACAAGGCGCTGGCAATGATCGTTGCGCAGATCGAGGCGATGCGCCCGGCGGCCAAGGGCAAGCTGGTGGCGCGCACGTACTTCAGCTGGTCGCAGGAAGTCTTCAACGGCGGCGACTGGGCCTACTTCGGGCCGGGTCAGGTGAGTCGCCTCGTCCCCGAAATGTCCAAGCCCGCCGGTCGCCTGCACTTCTGCGGCGAGCATACGGCCACCGGCGCGCGCGGTCTCGAAGGTGCGCTGGAGTCGGCTGAGCGCGTGGCCCTCGAAATTCTCGAAGCCTGACGCAAACACTTCTCCGAAGTGCGATCAGTTTTCGTAATCACTGATAATAATTTCCATTGAATGCGCATGATCCGGGTGGTTTTCGGCCACCCGGATTTCGGCCGTTTCAGGGAGATTGCACGTGCGTCGTTCTCTTTGCGCCTTGCTGCTTGCGGTAACTGTTCTTTCCCCGGTGTCGGCCTCTGCCGCTCTTTCCACGCTCGGCAATGCGCCTGCGGGCCAGCAGGCCGATGGGGTGGAGGTGCAGGCGCCCACCGTGATCTGGCCCAAGGGCGCGCCGGAGCTGAAGGGCTGGCCGGGCAAGGCCAGCGCCCCGGTGACCGAAGAACTGCGCGATGACGGCGAGACGCTGTGGAACGTCACCGTTCCGTCCTATCAGGCGTTCCTGCCCCCGCCCGGCAAGGCCACGGGAGCGGCGATGATCATCGCGCCGGGTGGCGGCTTTCGCCTGCTCGCCATGCGGCATGAGGGGACGCGCGTGGCGGAATGGCTGGCGGAGCACGGCATCGCGGCCTTCGTACTCAAATATCGCCTGATCCAGACCCTTCCCGGCGAGACCAACGAGGCGATGCGCAAGCGGGTGGGCGCGACGATTCCCGCCGGTGTCGGCGGCGATCCGGGCGTTGCGGACGGGCTGGAAACCTTGCGGCTGCTACGCTCACGCGCGGCCGAGTACCGCATCGATCCCAAACGCATCGGTGTCGTCGGCTTTTCGGCGGGTGGTCATGTCGCGGGCATGATGGCTTTTGCTCCCGAGGCCGTCCGGCCCAATTTCGCCGGGCTGATCTACGGCATGCCGTTCGGTGCGAAGCTGCCGGAAATCCCGCCCGCGAACCTTCCCTATCCGGAAGGCGCGCCCAGCGATCCCTGGTTGCGACCTGCGGCCGAGCCCGCGCCGGGCCGCTTGCCGCCGCTGTTCCTGGCCATGGCGCAGGACGACATGGCGGTCGGCTATGGCTTCCGGCCCTTCTACGATGCCCTGTTCGCCAGCGGCTACCGCCCCGAAACCCACCTGTATGAGCGGGGCGGCCACGGCTTCGGCATGAAGCAGACCGGCGGCACGACCGACCATTGGCTCGAGGAATTCCGCTGGTGGATCGCGGGCGAGGGCTTCACGCCCGGTAACTAGCCGGGCGCGGGTTCCGGCCTCAGGGAGCGGTGGTTTCCGCAGGCAGATTGGGGGTGCCCGCCTCGACATAGGCGGCGATGAGCTGGGCGAAGCGCTCGGGCACTTCCAGCGGCGGATAGTGGCCGACGTCGGGCATCATCACGCGCGAGATTTGCGCGTTCTTGAGATAGCGCGCAATCGCATTAGCGGCCGATTCCGGCAGCAGGTGGTCGGCGGCGCCCCAGATCAGGAAAGTCGGCTTGCGGACCTTGGCCATTTCGACGGTGGCTTGCTTGCCATCGCCGATGCGGGCGACGAGGGCGATCAGGTTCTTCTCAGGGATACGGCGGTAGAAGTCATAGTATTCCTTGCGTGTCTGGGCGGAGATACGCGTAGCATCGCCTGCGAAATAGCTCAGGAATTCGTTCCAGAAGGTCTGGTCGCGAAAGCCTGTCTGCTTGGCCCGCTCGGTCGCGTCGGTGAACGACTTGGGCATGACGAGGTGGCTGGTATCCACCGGATCGGACGGGGTGTTCGACAGGATCAGCCGCTCGACGAGATCGGGGCGGCGGGCGGCCAGATACATGCCCATCGTGCCGCCGCTCGACACGCCGACGAACGTGAGCTTCTTCACGCCGAGGCGGGTGAGCAGTTCCACCGGAATGTCGGTCGGCTGCATCGTCTTCGCAGCGGTGTCGGTGGCGCCGTCGGACAGCCCGTAGCCGGGAATGTCGTAGCGGATGATGCGATAGCGGCCCTTGAGCGCCAGTGCGATCCGGTCCCACGTGCGCAGGCTGCTTTCCGAGCCGTGGACCATGAACAGCACCGGTGCGTTCCTGGGCCCTTCATCCTTGTAGTGGATCTTCAGCCCGCCGATCACGGCATAGCGGCTCTGCGCATCGGCATACTTGCGGCGCAGGTCCTCGATCGTGAGGTAGGGCAGGGCAGCCTTGGTCGCGGCTGCGGCGCTCTGCGCATGGGCGGCAGCCGGAACGAGGCCCAGCACCGAAATTGCGACTGTT
This sequence comes from Novosphingobium resinovorum, assembly GCF_001742225.1. Classification (NCBI taxonomy): domain Bacteria; kingdom Pseudomonadati; phylum Pseudomonadota; class Alphaproteobacteria; order Sphingomonadales; family Sphingomonadaceae; genus Novosphingobium; species Novosphingobium resinovorum. Next base: position 1,130,240 of record NZ_CP017076.1, read on the forward strand.
GCGGCAAGCAGCGGAATGCGGATCATGGCTAACCTTCTTTATCGGGGACAGGCCGAGTTTATCGACTGCTTTGCCGATGTCCGAAAGATCGCCCGGACTATCCGACTGGCGGGCGTGCCCATACGCAAAGGCCCCGGCGAACCTGCGTCCGCCGGGGCCTCTATCTGTTTGCGATTCGGACGATCAGACGATCGCGGCCGCCTTTTCGAGACTGCGGAACATCGCCTGCTGTACGATGTACTCGTGCCGCGCATCGGCATCGGCCTCGAGGTGGGCGAGGTGCGTTTCGCGGGCATCGACCTTGTCCTCTACCGCCGCCTTGTTGGCGATGGTCTGCGCCTGCACGAAATCGCGCGTCACGGTGCGGCGCTGGCGGTCGTAGAGCGAGAGCTGCGCTTCGGCGTCCGCGCCTTCGAGGATCACGCGGCTCAGCTTCTCGACCAGGTTCACCGCATCATGGATGCCCGAGTTCATGCCGAAGCCGCCCAGCGGGTTGTTAAGGTGGGCGGAATCGCCCGCCAGCATGATGCGGCCCTGACGGAAGCTGTTCGCCACGCGCTGGTGGACGCGGTAGCAGGTGCGGTGCTCGGTCTGGACGGGAATGTTGACGCCCAGCAATTCGGCGAAAACCGCGTCCTTGGCGGCGTCGCTGGTCACTTCGGCGACCGAAGCGCCCGACTTCTGCGGCACGAGGACGCGCCACAGACCGGGAACCTTCAGCAGGACGCACCAGAACGGATCGCCGCTGACGTAGTTCACTTCCTTGACCCAGGGCAGGTGCTCCTCGATCGGATAGGCGGTCGAGAGGGTCAGGAAGGTTTCGTCGTAGGTGAAGCCATCGAAGCCGATGCCCAGCCACTTGCGCACGGTGGAATTGCCGCCGTCCGCGCCGATCAGGTAATCCGCGTGGAATAGCTTGATGTCGAACGGGGTTTCGACCGAAACCTGTACACCGTTGGAGCCCTGCACGCAGTTGGCGACCTGGTGCGAGAACAGCACTTCCGCGTTCGGCATCTCGGCCAGCTTGGCGGCGATCAGGCGGGTCAGCTTCCACTGCTCGCACTGCAGGCGATAGGGATAGGGCGTGATGTCGCCGATTTCGCTCATGTCGAGCGAGAAGGTACGGCCGGTGTTGCGGTTGCTGTATTGGTACAGCGGCGCGCGCAGGCCCTGGTCTTCCAGCGTCTGGCGCAGGCCGAGCTTTTCCAGCATCTCGAGCGTCGGCGGATGGAGGGTGGAGGCGCGCATGTCCTCAAGGCAGGTCGGCGCGCTTTCCAGAACGCGGACTGAAATCCCCTGCAGCGCCAGAGCATAAGCAGCCACCATGCCCACTGGGCCGCCACCGGCGACCAGTACCTGCGAGCGTGAATTGTCTAGTGGTAGCAGCAAGGCGTCCCCCGATGAGTAAATGCCTGTCAGGTAAGGTCGCCAAACGTCGCCGTGACTTGCACGACTGCGCGAAGACCGTCCCCCAGTGAACTGAAAACGACGTGTCGGACTGTGCGCCGCCTGCAGGACTGCCCTTCGACTTTTCGCGAATTCTGGTCCCAAGAGGCGCGCTGCCCTGTTTCGGCATAAGCGAGTTTGGCGGGAGGTGATCCGGTGATTGCACCGATGTTCGCGCTGCGATCACTCGGCCTTGATCACCCCTTGCCGTCCGGGGCATGTGGCAGAACGCAGGACAGGGAAACTCGGCCATGCCGGCCTACAGAATTGGAAAACCGATGTTACTTGACCCCAAGCCCCAGAGTTCCGCCGTTTCCGCGCTGCTCGATGCCCCCAAGGCCGCCCGCATGCTCATCGGCGGACAGTGGGTCGATGCGGCGGACGGCGCCGTCGTCGAGACTCTCGATCCGGCCAGTGGAAAGATCATCGGCACGATCCCTGACGCCTCCGCTTCCGATGTGGACGCCGCCGTCGCCGCAGCGCGCAAGGCGCAAGGGCCGTGGGCCGCGACGCCGCCCGCCGAGCGTGCGCGTATCCTCTGGAAGATCGCCGACCTTATTGAAGCTAACATCGACGAATTGTCGGAACTGGAAGCGCTCGACCAGGGCAAGCCGCTCTACGTGGCGCGCTGGGCCGAGATTCCGGGCGCGGTGGGCCAGTTCCGCTTCTTCGCCGGGCAGGCCATGGCGATCGAGGGGCAGACCATCACCCCGTCGATCACCTATCAGCCGCAGGGCAAGGAAATGCGCGCCTGGACCGTGCGCGAGGCCGTCGGCGTCGTTGCGGCGATCGTGCCGTGGAACTCGCCGCTGGTGCTCACCGCGATGAAGCTGGCCCCGGCCTTCGCGGCGGGCTGCGCGGTCGTGCTCAAACCGGCCGAGGACACCTCGCTCTCGGCGATTCGTCTGGGCGAACTGATCCAGGAAGCGGGCCTGCCCGACGGCGTGTTCAACGTGATCACCGGTCGCGGCGCGATTTCGGGTGCGGCGCTGGCCTCGCATCACGACGTCGACAAGGTTGCCTTTACCGGCAGCACTGCGACGGGCCGGGCGATTCTCGACGCGTCGAAGGGCAACCTCAAGCGCGTCAGCCTTGAACTGGGCGGCAAGTCGCCGGTCGTGATCATGGGCGATGCCGACCTGAACCTCGCGATTCCCGGCGCGGCGAACGCGATCTTCTTCAACGCCGGACAGGTCTGCGTGGCGGGGTCGCGCTCCTATGTCCACGCCTCGGTCTACGATCAGGTGGTCGAGGGGCTGGCGGCTTATGCCGGCGGGCTCAAGCTCGGCCACGGTCTTGACCCGGCGACGCAGATGGGGCCGCTGGTCAACGCGCGTCAGGCCGAACGCGTCAGCGGCTTCATCGCCGGTGCGCGCAGCGAAGGCGCGGCCATCGTCGCGGGCGGCGAGCGCCTTGGTCCGGCCGGCACTTTCATCACTCCGACCGTGGTGGCGAACGTGACCGCCAGCATGGAGATCGTGCGCGAGGAAGTCTTCGGCCCGGTTCTCGCCGTGCAGAAGTTCGATGACGTGGAAGAAGTCGTCGCGATGGCCAACGACAGCGTCTACGGCCTCGCCGCCAGCGTCTGGACGGAATCGCTCTCGCACGCGCATCGCCTGTCCTCGCGGATCAAGGCGGGTACGGTGTGGATCAACTGCCACTCGATGTACGACGCCAGCCTGCCGATCGGCGGCGTAAAGCAGTCCGGCTACGGCCGCGACAGCGGGCGCGAGGCGCTGGAAAGCTACCTTGAGACGAAGACCATCTGCGCTGTGGTGTGATGCAGGAATCCTCCCTGTCCCGAAGGGATGGGGAGGGGGACCGCCGACGCAGTCGGTGGTGGAGGGGGAATTTCCCCTCCGTCAGCCGCTTCGCGACTGCCACCTCCCCATTGCTGCGCAACAGGGAGGATGTAGGACAAAAAAGAAGGCCCGGTAGGACTTGCGTCCCGCCGGGCCTTTTAGGGTGAGGGTGGGCCGGGCACCATTTCTGGCACCCGGTCCGGGAGAGATCAGAAGCTGTAGCGGGCAGTCGCCAGCACGGTGCGCGGATCGGTCATGAAGCGCGGGTTCACGACCGAGAAGCCGAAGCCGGTCTGCCAGTTGATCTGGTTGAGCAGGTTCTTGCCCGCGACCTGGAACTGCCAAGGCCCGACGTCGTAACCGACATAGGCATTGACGATCTGCGTCGAGGTGACTGCGCCGATCGCGGCGTTGTCTGCCGTCGAGAAGAACTTGTCGCGGAAGTTGGCATCGGCGCCGAACTTGACCTTGCCCGAGCCGAGATCGAAGTTGTAGTCGAAGCCGACGGTTGCCTGGTAATCCGGCAGGAACGGCGGCGCATTGCCTGCGAGTGAACCGCCCGAGGTGCGGTACTTGCCCTTGTTGAGTGCACCGTTGCCCCAGATCTGCAGGCCATAGACCGGCTTCCATGCGATCTCGGCTTCGAGGCCCTTGATCGTCATGTTGTAGTTTTCGATCAGGAAGCCGCCGTCGCCGAGGTTGATCGATTCCTGACGGTTCTTGATCTTGTTGACGAAGCCCGAGAGCGCCACGCGCACGGTACTGCCGAGGTCGGCCTTGATGCCCGCTTCGAAGGCATCGGTGCTCTGTGGCTTGAAGGCTGCGGCCAGCTGCGCGGCGGTGGAGGCGAGGCCGTTGTAGCCGCCCGACTTGAAGCCGACGCTGTACGAACCATAGAGCAGCACGTCGTTGCTCGGCTTGAAGTTGACGCCCAGCTTGGGGGTGAACTTCTTGTAGTGGTCGCGGCTCACGGCCAGATCGCCGCCGATGTCGGCGTTGAGCGCCTTGTCCTCGAGCGTATAGCGACCGCCGGCGATAAGGGCGAGCTGGTCGGTGACGTTGAAGGTCAGCTGGCCGTAACCCGCCCAGGCGTCGGTCTTGGCATGGAAGTTGGTGCGCGAGGGCACGAAGAACGTCGTCGTGTCGACGATCTGGTCGCCGTTTTCGTGGAAGTAGTAGAAGCCGACGACGTAATCGACGAGGCCGTCAGCCAGCGAGCCGGCGGCGTTAACTTCCTGGCTGAACTGCCACTGTTGGGAGTCGCTGCTGCGCACGAACAGAGCAAGCGGTGTCGTGCCGGTGGAGCCGATCATCGAAGGATAGACGCCGCCCGAGAAGTCCTGAATCCAGAAGTCGTCCATCTCCGAGTAGCCGGTGATGGAGGTCAGCGTGCCGCCCGGATAGTCGGCCGAGAGGTGGAGCGATCCGCCCTTCTGCTTGACGCGGGTGTCCGATGCCACCGGCGAGAGCACGGTGCGGTACGAGCCCGAGAGCGGGACGATCTTGCCCTCGTCGTTGGTGGTGGTGTTGACCGACCACTGGCCGTCCGAGTTGAGGTCGAGGTAGAACAGGTTCAGGCGGGCCTTCACCACGTCGCCCTTGTAGGCGAGGTCGAACTGGCCGCCCTTGAAGTCTTCCTTGCCCACCTTCTTGTCGAGCGTGGCGTTGTACTGGCGGCCGCCGTCACGGGCGCGCACGATGCCGTTGAACGATGCGGCCCACTTGCCGTCCTCGCTCAGCGGGACCGAGATGTAGCCCTTCACGCGGCGCTCGTTCCAGGTGCCGTAGCCGACCTGCACGTTGCCGGTGAACTCGTCCGAGGGCTGCTTGGTGATGATGTTGATCGCACCGGCCGAGGCATTGCGGCCGTAGAGCACGCCCTGCGGGCCGCGCAGGACTTCGATCCGCTCGATCTCGGCGAAGTCCATCAGCGCGCCCTGCATGCGGGCGTTGTAGACGTCGTTGATGTAGAGCGCGACTTCGGCTTCCGACATGACGTAGCCGCCGTCGGTGCCGCCGCCGCCGCGGATGTACGCCTTGAGGCCCGCCGAGCCGCCGGTCACGCCGTCCAGCTTGAGGTTGGGGACGAGGCGCGCGACGTCGGTGGGGGTGTTCACCTGACGGGTCTGGATTTCGTCAGCGGTGATGGCGGTGACGCTGATGGGCACGTCCTGCAGGCGCTGTTCGGTGCGCTGCGAGGTGACGACGATGTCGCCGAAGCCGTTGGCGTCGCTGCTCGCATTTGCGGCGGCGTCCTGCGCGGCGGCCATGGCGGGGAAGGAGCCGATCGCGGTCGCGAGCAGCAGCCCCTTGGAGAATGCCTTCATCATGGTGTCGAATGAACCTTTGTGCGTAGTATCTTCTGAACCCTGGCCCGTGGCGACGTGGCTCTTTTCGAAAGGAGCTTTGCGTCGGCGCCCGTCAGGCAAAGCGGAAGCTGTCGGTGATAAGGTTTTGTGGCAATGCTGCGCCGCAAACTGTCCGCAGGATGATAACTCAGACGCATCGCTCCATGCATGAACCGCTGTGCGGATAAAAACGGCCGGGTAGCGCGCCACTTTTAGGGGCGAGCGTCAGACTGCCGCGAAATCAACGCAGTGGAGGTCATGATGGCAGAGCTTACCGCAACGCAGGGCGCGGGCGTCGTACTGGTCACGGGCGCGGCGTCCGGCATCGGCAAGGCGGCGGCGGACCTGATCGAAGCGGCCGGGCGCACGGTGGTTCGCGCGGATTTGCACGATCACGACGGACGCGGCGTCGCGCTCGATGTCGCCGATCCCGCCGCATGGGATGCACTCGTCGCGCGGCTGGAGGCCGAGGGTGGTATCGACGGCCTCGTCAACTGCGCGGGCGTCGGCGGCCTCGGCGCCATCGACGAGATCGCCATCGAGGACTGGGACCGCATCATGGCCGTCAACCTGCGGGGCACGGCGCTCGGCTGCCGGGCGGTGCTTCCGGCGATGCGCGCGCGGGGGCGCGGCTCGATCGTCAACATCGGCTCCACCTTCGGTCTCGTCGCGCGCAACGACTGCGTGGCCTACGGCGTGAGCAAGGCGGCGGTCATCCACCTGACCCGATGCATGGCGGTAGACCTTGCCGATGCGGGCGTGCGCGTGAACTGCGTGTGCCCCGGCCTGATCGAGACGCAGATGACGGCCCCGCTCGCCGATGCCGGGCTGGAGGCGCTGATGCAGGCCAACCTCCAGGCCCACGCGCTGCGCCGCATCGGCAAGCCCGCCGAGGTTGCGGAAATGGTCGCTTTCCTTATCTCGGATGCAGCCAGCTTCGTGACCGGGGCGGCGATCCCGGTCGATGGCGGCTACACCTCGGGCAAGTGGGTGTGACGCTCCACTGTCCGAGGGGTGGAGATTCCACTTTCGCAGGTGCGTGATCGCCGGCCCCGCTTATAGTTTGCGCATACGTCTTCAGGGATAACCCAATGCTCAACACCTTCCAGCAGCAGATCCATGGCATGCTGCCCACCCCGACCTCGGAAGAAGCCTCGCGGCAGGAGTTCGCGAAGAGCCTCAAGCACTTCATCCAGCAGGGCCTGCTGCCCGGCCTGCACCCGATCTATTCGGGCCGCGCCGCCCAGCGCTTCGAGAAGGAAGCGGGTCGCGCGCCGGTCGATCGCCACGACATCCGCAAGGCGATGGTGCCGGACAACTACTTCCGCCACTACGCCGCCGTGAACCGCATCAGCCAGGAACTGTTGTGGGACAGCGTGATCGATTCGATCGAGCGCGAGGAAGACAGCCTCAAGGCCGCCGCCGCAGAGAATTCGGCGAAGAACAAGGGCGAGCTGCACATCCCCGAGGGCTTCGAGGTTCCGCGCTACGTCTCCTCGCTCGACATCCACTGCATGCCGGGTGGTTATGCGGGCGGCCCGGACGATGCTTCGGACGTCTCGCTCGGCGTGCTCTACGACCGCGGTGTGTACCTCTATTCGATGGGCTACACCGGCCCGTTCAACGACGACATGGGCCGCTCGGTGGTGAACTACCTCAAGCGCAACATGCCGGACTTCAAGCCCAGGCGCATCCTCGACCTGGGCTGCACGGTCGGCCACTCGACGCTGCCGTACAAGGAACTGTTCCCCGAGGCGGAGATCTGGGGCGTGGATGTCGGCGGTCCGATGGTGCGCTATGCCCACGCCCGCGCCGGTGCGTTCGGCCTCGACGTCAACTTCGCGCAGATGAACGCCGAGAAGACCGAGTTCGAGGACGCCTCGTTCGACCTCGTCGTCAGCCACATCCTGCTGCACGAGACCAGCGGCAAGGCGATGCCCCGCGTGTTCGAGGAATGCGCCCGCGTCCTCAAGCCCGGCGGCCTGATGATCCACGCGGATCTGCCGCCGTTCGACCTGATGGACCCGTTCACGCAGTTCATCCTCGACAACGAGACGTACTACAACAACGAGCCGTTCTGGGGCGCGATGCGCGACATGGACCAGATCGCGCTGGCCACCAAGGCGGGCTTCGACCCGGCGACCATCCGCTTCGACACCGCGCCGATGGCGGTGATGGAATATGCGGGTGCGGGCTATACCGAGGAATCTGCCGCCGACGTCGCCGAGCGCGAGTTCACGGCGGGCGAGTTCGCTCCCGGCGGCGGCTGGGAAGTTCTCATCGCCCAAAAGCCCCACGCTCAGCCTACTGCCTGATCCCTTAGGAACGAGACAAAGACATGAAGCGTGACGCACGGGGCAAGCGGCCCCAGTTCTACCAGGACCCGGCCCTCGACCAGATGATGGGCATGATCATGGTCCTCGCGGGTGAGGTTTCGGTGCTGGCCGACCAGCTCGATTCCACCCAGCGCGTGCTGGCCAACCACAACATCGACGCGCGCGCCGAAGTCGATGCGCTCGTCCTCGACGACGCGGCGCTGGAAGCCCGCGAGGCGCGCCGCCAGCAGATGCTGGAACGCATGTTCTATCTCGTCCGCAAGGAAGCTTCCGAGGCGGCAGGCAAGGAAACAACCGAAGGCTACATCGCCACCCTCGACGCGATCGCGGAAGGGTAAGCGATACAATGAGCATGAATGCGAGCGCGCTGGCGAACATCGTCGGTGCGGACAACCTGCTGACCGACCCGGCCAAGGTCGCCTACTTTGCCACCGACGTCTACCGCGCACAGGTCATGCCGGGCGCGGTCGCGCGTCCTGGCACGATCGAGGAACTGCAGGCCGTGGTGCGCGAGGCGGCGGCCGCCAAGCTGCCGTTCACCGTGCGCGGCGGCGGCGCGTCCTACACCGATGGCTACAATGCGGTGGACGGCTCGCACCTGCTCATCGACATGAGCCGCCTGAACCGCATCGTCGAGATCGACGAGTTCAACGGCTACGTCACCGTCGAGGCGGGCGTTACCTGGCTCCAGTTGTCCGACGCGCTGGAGGCCAAGGGCCTGCGCACGCCGTTCCGTGGGCCGTTCTCGGGGATCGCGGCGACCATCGGCGGATCGATGTCGCAAAACTCGATCAGCCACGGCTCGGGCGCATGGGGCATTTCGGCGGAATCGGCGCTGGCCTTCGACGTGGTACTCGCCGACGGCAGCCTGCTGCGCACCGGCACAGGCGCGCTGGGCGAGAAGCCGTTCGGCCGTCATGCGGGACCTGACCTCACCGGCCTGTTCACCGGCGACTGCGGCGTTTTCGGCCTCAAGGCCCGCGTTACGCTGCCGCTGCTGCGCCACAAGCCCGCGCATCGCGTGCTGTCCTTCGCCTTCGCTGAATTCGCGCAGATGCACGAATCGATGCGCCGCATCGCCATGGAGCGGGTCGAGGATTCGCACTTCGCGCTCGACGCTGCGCTGTCGCAGGGCCAGATCGCCAAGCAGGAGCGCGCGGGCGGGCAGCTGGCGATGGCGATGTCCATCGTCAAGAGTTCGCCCTCGGTCTTCGCCGGGCTCAAGCAGGTCGCGGCGGCGGGCATTCTCGCCCGCAAGCAGATTTCGGCCTCGAACTTCATGACGCACTACATCGTCGAGGGTTTCGACGATGCCGAGTGCCGCGCCAAGCTGCAGCGCCTGCGCGACCTGACCGCCGACCTCGGCCGCGAAATCGTCGCGACGGTGCCTTCGGTGGTGCGCGGCATGCCTTTCGCACCGCTCTACAACACGCTCGGCCCGGGCGGCGAGCGCTGGGTGCCGCTGCACGGCGTCATGGCGCACGACCGCGTGCGTGATTTCCACGAAGCGCTCCAGCGCTTCTACGCGGACCGCGCCGCCGACATGAAGCAGCACGGCGTGTGGGGCGGCGGCATGTATTCCACCGTTGGGTCGAGCGGTTTCCTTTACGAAATCGCGCTCTACTGGCCGGACGAGCAGACCGCCTACCACGCGGAATCGGTGCCCGGCGACTACCTCGCCAGCCTGCCGAAATTCCCGGCGAACCCGGCCGCGCGTGAGTACGTCCATCGGCTCAAGGGTGAGCTTGTCGATCTCTACGACGCCCACGGCGCGCTGCACTTCCAGCTCGGCCGTGCCTATCCCTACGCCGCGCGCCTCGGAGCAGAGCCCAAGGCGCTGGTCAGCGCGATCAAGTCGGCGCTCGATCCGCAGGGCCTCATTGGTCCGGGCGTGCTGGGCCTGTGACCCGTAACACCGTCCGCAAGTCCTACGTGGACCTTGCGGACGGGCAGCTGCACGTGCGCGAGGTGGCGGGCCTTGAAGCGCCGGGCGGGGAGCCCGCCATCGTCTTCCTGCACCAGACCGCGTGCTCGGCGCAGAGCTACGACCCGCTGCTGGCCGAACTCGATCTGCCCAACCGGCTCGTCGCGATCGACACGCCGGGCTTCGGGGGCAGCTTCGATCCGGTCGGCTGGCCTTCGCTCGCGGACTATGCGGCGTGGATTCTGGAAGGGATCGACGCGCTCGGGATCGGGCGTTTCCATGTCTTCGGGCATCACACCGGCTCCAGCCTTGCGGTGTACTTCGCCGCGAACCATCCCGAGCGGGTGGCGTCAATCATACTGGCGGGCGCCGAGCTGATGACGCCGGATGAGCGCGCGCACTTCGAGCAGACGCATGGCGAGCCGATCGGCCTCAAGCGCGACGGATCGCACCTCCAGACCAACTGGGACTACGCCGCCGGCTACAACGAGGGCATCGACGTGGAGATCATCCATGACGAAGTCGTCGCCATGCTGCGCGCATGGAAGGCCCGACCACAAGCCTACATGGCGGTGGCAAAGTCCGACACGCCTGCACTGGCAGCGCGCGTCACCGCGCCAGTGCTGCTGCTGACCTCACCCGACGACTATTTCCACGCCGAGCTGGACCGCGCGAAGGCCGCTTTCCCCGGCGCGAGCCTTGCCGTCACCGGCGGGGCGAACTTCCAGGCCACCGCGGACCCGCAAGGCGTCGCGCGCGCGGTGGAAGAGTTTCTGGCGTCGTCCCGGATCAAGTCCGGGACGACGTGGATCAGGAATAATCCAGTTCCGGGCGGGTGCGCTCCTGCTGCGCGGGGTCGGTTTCAACGAGGTTGATGAATACCCCATCGCAGTCGCGGATGCAGACTTCCAGCTGCGCGCGGTGTTCCATCGCGAAGACCTGTGGCTCCGGCGCCCACGTTGCGCCGAGGGCGCGCAGCGTTTCCATCGTTCCGGCCATGTCGGTCACGTAGAAGACCAGCGCCACCTCGCCGATGCGCGCCGGGCCGGTTGCGGGGGGGATGGCGTCGTCCGTGGTGCCGTCCGCCAGCTTGAACAGGCCGACCATGCCGTAGTTGGGGCCGGGGCGCTTGACGATGCGGATCTCGAATGGGCGCGGGTCGTCGAAGCCCAGGATCTCGGTCGCCGAAGGATGGCTCAGCTTGCCCTCGAAGTAGGTCTCGGTGAGGCCGATGGCGCGGTAGAACTGCGTCGCCTTGTCGAGATCGCGCACGAAGATCGTCGCACGCACGAGGGCGGAGGAGGGATGCTCGGTCATCGGTCTGCCTTTGCTGGTTCGCCCCGATAGTTCCCGTCCTGCCGCGCCGCCGCGAGCGCGCGGCCGCCAATGGTCGTCAGGTGGACAACGGGACGGGTGCCGCCTTGCGGAAGGTCGGCCCGGGGCGCGATGAACGGTCATGACCGGGAGCATCAGCAGCCCCCGATCCGCAAGGGCGACACGATCTTCCGGCCAGGGTTCTGCCGGCCCGTCTGCAACTCTTTCGGAGAGTCCGCTCTCCAGCTGCGTGGGATATAGAAAATGACGGATTCTCTCGGTTACCGCATGAAGTTCGCGGTGGTCGCCCCCTCGACCAACACCAGCGTCGAGCCCGAGTACGCGGACATGCGCCCGCGCGGCGTGACCAACCACTTCTCGCGCATCGCGATTCCCGACACCAAGGTCGTGGACGACGCGACGTTCGTGGAGATGCTGGAGAACATCCGCAGCGCCACGTTCGATGCGGTCGACGTGTCGATGTCGATGGACCCGGGCTGCGTCGTCATGGGCATGTCGGCCGAGACCTTCTGGGACGGTGCCGAGGGCGCCGAGCGCCTGCACCAGCGCATGCTGGAGCGGACCGGCGGCGTGCCGGTGATCATGGGCTCCACCGCCGTGGACGCCGCGATCCGGGCCTATGGGGAGGCCGACGGCAAGAAAATCCGCAAGATCGGCATCCTCACCCCTTATGCGCCGGTGGGCGACGCCAACGTCAAGAAGTTCTTCGAGGACCAGGGCTACGAGGTCGTCCACGTCGAGGGCCTCAAGTGCCAGTCGCCGATGCTTATCGCGCACGAGAGCAAGCAGACCCTCAAGCGCGCCGCCATCAAGGTAAGCGAGGGCGTCGACGCGGTGATCCAGGCGGGCACCAACCTGGCCTTCGCCGAAGTCGCCGCCATGGCCGAGTTCTGGCTGGAAAAGCCGGTGATCGCGATCAACACCGCCACCTACTGGCACGCCCTGCGCACGATGGGCTTCACGGACCAGAAGGAAGGTTTCGGCCGCCTGCTTGCGGATTTCTGATCCGCCACTTGCAAAGCAAGCACTGGCGATACGGCATCGGCGCTCTAAGCTGACCTCAGGGTCGAGAGATTAGAATACGGAGTTCACAATGGAATACGATTACGTCCCGATGCCGCAGCGCCAGCCGCTCCAGTGGCCGGACGGCAAGCGCGTGGCGCTGCTGATCACCTTCAATCTCGAGACCTGGGATCTCACCAAGGATACCGACAAGCCCTACTACGCGGGCGGCCCGGCGATCCTGCCGGACATCCTGCCCGGCAACACGCCGGACTTCCCGAACTACACTTGGCGCGAATATGGCCAGCGCGTGGGCATCTGGCGCCTGTTCGACCTGTTCGACGAACTGGGCGTCAAGGCCAGCTGCACCACCAACGCCGTCACCTTCGAGCGTCGCAAGGCGATGACCGATGCGGTGCTGGAGCGCGGCTGGGAACTGCTCACCCACAACTGGGAGCAGGGCGAACTGCTCACCACCTTCGCGCACGAGCCGGAGAAGGAGCGCGACATCATCATGCGCTCGCTCGAGCAGTTCGAGAAGTACACCGGCCGCAAGTCGAAGGGCTGGCTCTCGTCGTCGCTGCGCGGCACGATGCAGACGGCGGACATCCTCGCAGGGGAGGGCTGCACCTTCTACTGCGACATCATGAACGACGACCAGCCGTACCTGCTGCGCACGCCGAACGGCCCCATCGTCTCGGTCCCGTACTCCAACGAGATCAACGACTTCACTTTCATCACCCGCAAGAACTTTACCACCGACCAGTTCCGCGATGCGCTGATCGAGGAACTCGACGTGCTCTATGCCGAAGGCGCCAAGAGCGGCCGGATCATGAACATCGGCCTGCACCCGCACGTCGCCGGCCGCGCCCACCGCGTCCGCGCGGTGCGCGAGTTCATCGAGCACGCGAAGTCGCTCGACGGCGTCTGGTGGGCCACCCGCGAGGAAATCGCTGAGTGGTATCTCCAGAACCACGAGAGCCATATTCCGGGTCAGCTTGGGCAGGGTCAACTTGGCCAGGGTCGGGTCGGCTGATGGACAAGGCTAGGGTTCTCGTCGCCGGCGGCGGCATTGGCGGGCTGGCCGCGGCCATCGGGCTCCTGCGCAAGGGGTTCGAGGTCGAGGTCTTCGAAGGCGCGCAGAGCTTCGGGGAAGTGGGGGCGGGTGTCACGCTCGCTCCCAACGCGATGGCGGGGCTGCAGTACCTCGGCCTCGGCCCAAGGATCGAGGCTGCGGGCAGCGAGCCGATGCGGCAGGTGGTGCGGCACTGGGAGGACGGGCGTGTCCTCAAGACGCTGGAGCGCGGCAACCAGATGCGCGAGAAGTACGGCGTTCCGTACCTCTACATGCACCGCGCCGACCTTCACGCGATCCTCGTCGAGACGGCGCGGGAGCTGGGCGGCAAGCTGCATCTCTCGGCCCGCGTGTCCGAAGCCGGGCATGACGGCGCAGAAGCCTGGCTGAAGCTGGAGGACGGCACCGAGCATCGCGGCGACCTGCTGGTCGGCGCGGACGGCCTCAAGTCGGTGGTGCGCAGGATTTTCGAGCCGATCTCGGCCCATTTCACCGGCCACGTCGCATGGCGCGGGGTAGTGCCGGTGGATGCCGAACTGCGCGAGCTTGCCGAGAACCCCGGCAACTTCATCGGGCCGGAGCGCATGGCGGTGTGGTATCCGCTACGCGGCGGCACGCAGATCAACCTCGTCTTCTTCGCCCGCGAGGAAGGCTGGACCGATGACGGTTGGACGATTCCGGCCAGGCGCGCCGAACTGCAGCAGGTCTTCGCCGGCTGGTGCGAGCCGATCCAGTACATGATCGCGCATCTGGAGGAAGACCGCCTGTTCAAATGGGCGATCAACGCCCGCTCGGCGCTGTCGACGTGGAACCAGGGCGGCTGCATCACCCTGCTCGGCGATGCGGCGCACGCGATGACGCCGTTCCTGGGGCAGGGCGCTTCCTGCGCCATCGAGGACGCGGTCGTGCTCTCCCGTGCGATGGAGGGGAGCGACACGGTGGCCGAGGCGATCGAACGCTACGAACGCGCGCGCATCGAGCATGCGACGTTCATCCAGGCGGAATCGAACGCCAACGCCGAACGCCTGCAGAGCAAGGACGCGGACAACTTCGGCAAGAAGGAAGTCCGCAACGAGGAAACGCTGGGCCTGTTCGCCTACGATGCCGGCAAGGTGGAAGTATAAGATGACCCTGACTGCAGCCGATTTCCCCGTCGAACTCTCGCCCGGCACCTGGGACGTCCTGCGCGGCGACTTCCCGCTCCTGATCGACGGCAAGTTCGTATCTTCCGCAAGCGGCGCGGCGGGCGTAACCCACGATCCCGCGACCGGCGCCGCGCTGGCGGACTTCGCGCTCGGCGATGCGGTGGACGTGGACCTTGCGGTCCGCGCGGCCCACAAGGCCTTCGGCGGCCCGTGGTCGAAGCTCTCGCACTTCGAGCGCGCAAGGCTGCTGCGCAAGCTGGCCGACCTGTTCGAGGCCAACACGCAAGTGCTGGCCGAACTCGAGGTCATCGACAACGGCATGCCGATGTGGCTCGCTGGCCTGACCGCCCGCAACAATGCCGAACTGTTCCATTACTACGCGGGCTGGGCGGAGCGGATCGAGGGCACCACCACGACCCCGCCCGCGCATGTCCTCGCGGCGGGAGAGGCGCTGACCTACACCCTGCGCGAGCCGGTCGGCGTCGTCGGCCAGATCGTGCCGTGGAACGTCCCGCTCTCGATGGCGTGTCTCAAGCTGGCTCCGGCGCTGGCGGCGGGCTGCACCGTGGTCCTCAAGCCCGCCGAGGAGACGCCGCTCAGCGCCGTCGTGCTCGGCCGTCTGATCATGGAGGCGGGCTTCCCTGAAGGCGTCGTCAACATCGTCAACGGCGATGGCGCGACGGCGGGCGCGGCGCTGGTCAAGCATCCGCTGGTGTCCAAGATCTCGTTCACCGGGTCGACCGAAGTGGGCAAGCTGATCGTGCGCGAATGCGCCGACGATCTCAAGAAAGTCAGCCTCGAACTGGGCGGCAAGTCGCCGGTGATCGTCTTCCCGGATGCGGACATGGCCAAGGCCGTGCCGGGCGTTGCGATGGCGACCTTCTTCCTGCAGGGCCAGAACTGCATGGCGGGCACGCGCATCTTCGTCCACGCCGATATCTACGACGAACTGCTCGAAGGGATGGCCGCGTTCGCCGGGTCTATGAAGATCGGCCATGGCCTGCATGCGGACACGATGATCGGTCCGCTGATCTCCGCCAAGCAGAAGGCCCGCGTCATGAGCTTCGTCGAGGAGGCGAAGGCAGGCCCGGCGCGCGTCGTCGCGGGGGGCAAGGCGCCCGAAGGCCCCGGCCACTTCGTCGAACCCACCATCGTTGCCGACACCACCCCCGACATGCGCGTGGTGCGCGAGGAGATCTTCGGCCCGGTCATGGCCGTCCAGCGCTTCGAGGGCGACGACCTCGACGCCATCGCCGCGATGGCGAACGACAGCGACTTCGGCCTTTCGGGCAGCGTCTGGACGCAGGACCTGTCCACCGCGCACAAGATGGCGGCGCGGGTGCGGTCGGGCCATGTCTCGGTCAACACTCACGGTGCGGTCGGCGCCAACATCCCGTTCGGCGGCTTCAAGCAGTCGGGCTGGGGGCGTGAGTTCGGGCGGGAGGGGCTGGACCTCTATCTGGAGACCAAGGCCGTGACCGTGGCCCTGTGATGGAAAGTGCAGTGACTTATCTTCGCCGTCATGCGGGCCGCATCGTCTATCATCACGCCGATGGTCCGCAGGGGATCGAGGACTTTGGCATCGACGTGCGCGCCGATGGCCGCACGGTCCGCGCCTATTGCGAGATGGGCGACGGCGCCCTGACCCGCGACGCCTCGTGGAGCCTCGATGCCGATCTGCGCCCGGTCGAGGGTCAGGTGCGCGTCGTCCAGCACGGCAAGCTGACCGGCAGTTCGTGGTACTATTTCACGCCCGACGCCACGCACTGCGAGTCGCTGACCGCGAACCTCGGTCGCACCAGCCAGACCTTGCCCGGACGGGTCGATTATCTCGGCCTGCATCCGCTCGTGGGCGACGGTGCCATCGCGCTTGCGCGCGGGATCGACGAGCCGGGTGCGGAGCGGATGATCCCGAGCGTCACCTGTTCCTACGACATCAACGGCGAAAGCTCGCTTGTCGCGCTGCCGATCACGATCGGCGTTACCTATGTCGGCAAGGAGGAGGTGACCGTCCCGGCGGGCACGTTCACGGCCGACGTCTACGAACTGCGCTGGCAACCGCACTGGCCGCCAGCGCGGCTGTGGGTGCACGGCGAGGATGCGGTGTTCCTGCGCCTGACCTGGGAGTTCTCCGGCCTCGACAGCCAGCTGGAGCGCTACGCGACCGCCACGGGCGAGGATACGGCTTGGTTCGCGGGGGCTTCGACAAGCTCAACCTGAGCGGTGTCGAAAACGGGTCTTCACATTCTCTTTGGATAGGCGGTGTGGAGGACCAGCCCCCAAATCCCGCTCGGGCTGAGCTTGTCGAAGCCCCCGGTGAGCAAGGCCGTGCCTAAAGACAGCCACCGGTCCCGGCCTGCGCCGGGACGACGCAGGCCCTCAATGTCGCTCGATCGAGACGTGGCGCAGTTCATGCACCGGCGCGAGGCGGCGGCGCAGTTCGCCATGGTCGCGTGCCGAACTGGCCGATATGATCGCGGCATGGGCGTCGGGGCCGATGCGCCAGACGTGAAGGTCGGTGATGCGCGCGTCGCCGGGGCCTTCGATGGCCTCGCGCACTTCTTCCGCGACGTGGTCGTCGGTGCGGTCGAGCAGGATGGCGGCGGTGTCCTTCATCAGCGACCATGACCAGCGCGCAATGACGACCGCGCCGACCACGCCCATCAGCGGGTCGAGGAAGGTCCAGCCCAGATAGCGCCCGGCCAACAACGCGACGATCGCCATGACCGAGGTGAGCGCATCGGCCAGCACGTGCAGGTAGGCCGAGCGCAAGTTGTTGTCGTTGTGCGCGTGGCCGTGACGATGCCCGTGATCATGATGGTGCCCATGCCCGTGCCCATGGTGGTGATGGTCGCCGGAGAGCAGCAGGGCGCTGACGATGTTCACGATCAGGCCGATCACCGCGACGATGGTGGCGTCCCCGAACGCCACCGGACCGGGGTTGAGCAGGCGTTCCACTGATTCCGCCCCGATCCCCACCGCGAACAGCGCCAGAACCAGAGCCGAGGCGAAGCCGGCGAGGTCACCGACCTTGCCGGTCCCGAAGCTGAAGGCCGGATTTCGGCGGTGCCTGCGAGCATAGCGATAGGCCAGCGCGGCGACGCCGAGCGCTCCGGCATGGGTCGCCATGTGGAACCCGTCGGCGAGCAGCGCCATCGATCCGGTGGCATATCCGGCGACGATCTCGCCCACCATCATGACGGCGGTGAGCACGACGACCCACTGCGTGCGGCGGGCGTTGGCGTCGTGCGAGGCGCCGAGGAAGTCATGATCGTGAATGGTTGGGTGAGGCAGGGAAGCCATGGGAGATGCGGTCTTTCTACTTCGCGTAACGGCGGATGGCGGCGATCACGGCCTGTACGCCGTCCTCGCGCTCGGCATCGGAGAGGTCGGGCGCGGAGACGTGGGTGCGCAGGTGGTCCTCGATCAGTTCGTCGATGAAACCGTTGACCGCGCCGCGGACCGCCGCGCTCTGCAGCAGCACTTTCGCGCAGTCCTCCCCTTCGACGAGCGAGCGCTCGACCGCCTGCAACTGCCCGACCATGCGACGTATCCGCATGATGAGCGCCTGATTGTCCTTGCCGAGATGTGCCATACCTATACCCCCTTAGGGTATAAGCGGAGAAGCCGCAAGGTTTGACCCGCCCGGGCGGTCCCGATACGGGAACAAAGTCGAGGGCCGTTCATTTCAAAAGCCCGCGCCGACGCTCCGTTTCGCTTCGGGAGCGTCGCCCATCCGCCGGTTCGGGTCGCCATCCGCAGCCGGCGCCACAGACGCAGGATCACGAGCACGCGATGAGCGTAATCACCACTATCGCCGCAGCGGCAGCCGCCCCCGCCGCCACTCCGGCTCCCGCAAAGTCCCCCATTCCCGACGTTTCCGTGCAGGTCCGCGACTTGTCGAATTCGACCTTCGCGTGGTTCCAGACCTACTGGCTGCAGATCATCATCGCGGTGGCCATCGCCGTCGCCATCGTCTCGGCGCTTTACGCGCTACGCCGCCTCGGCGCGCGGTTGTGCCGCGAAGAACGCGGGCGGGGCGACTGGCTCACCATCGTCGGCCGGGTGGTCACCAAGACGACCAACTATTTCATCATCATGGTCGCGATCCGCGCGGTCGACGGCTACGCGCAGACGCCGCCGATGATCGACCGGATGGTGACCTTCTTCTTCACCCTCGCCGCCGTCCTGCAAGGCGCGATCTGGGCGCGCGAGTTCATCCTCGGCGCGATCGAGCACAAGACTTCGGCCGAGCACTTCAAGGGCGAGGCGATCATCAACGCCATGGGCCTCATCCGCCTGCTGGTGAGCGTGGTCGTCTTCGCGGTGGCGACGGTGGTTCTGCTCGACAACATCGGCGTCAACGTCACCGGCCTCGTCGCGGGTCTGGGTGTGGGCGGCATCGCCATCGGTCTGGCAGCGCAAGGCATCTTCGCCGATCTTTTCGCGGCGCTGGCGATCATCTTCGACCGCCCCTTCAGCAAGGGCGACCAGATCAGCTTCGGCACCAGTTCGGGCGTTATCGAGGCGATCGGCCTCAAGTCCACCCGCATCCGCGCCTATACCGGCGAACTGCGGATCATCGCCAACAAGAACCTGCTCGACAAGGAGATCCTGAACGTCAGCGGGCGCGACCACATCCGCCTGCCGTTCACCATCGGCGTCGCCTACGAGACCCCTCCGGAGACGCTGGCGCGCATTCCGGGCATCCTGACCGAACTTGTCGAGGCGGAAGGCGGCAAGGCATCGCGCGCCGGTTTCGAGAGCTTCGGCGCCAGTTCGCTCGATTTCAGCCTGCTGGTGGACGTGCCCGGCAAGGACTGGGGCATCGCCCACCCCTTGCGCGACCGCTTGATGGTGGCGATCGTCGAGCGGTTCGCGCAGGAGGGCATTGCGATCCCCTATCCCACGCAGACGACCTTCACCGCCGCGCCCGACGGCACGATCATCATGCCCTATCCCGAAAAGGCGACCTGACGACGATGGCAGGACGCTGTACGCCTTTCGTCGAAACCCCGGATGCGTTTGCCGGGAGAATCAGCTAAACGCAGGCGGCAATGGAGCTTTCCCGCCATATAGCCGCCGACCCCCGCGAGCCCGAACTGGACAACGTGCTCGTCGAGACCCCCTTGCCCGAAGGCAGGGGGTGGCGCACTTGGCCGCGCCGACTGTTGGCATGGCTGTGGCGGCTTCTGCCGTGGCACCGCTGGACGTGGAAGCAGCGCATCGTCCGCACTTTCGCGGGGGTTCTGGCGCTGTTCGTGCTGACCGTGGGCTATCTCGCGGTCACCGCGCCGCTGTCCAAGTCGCTCCAGCCGATCGCGCCGCCCGAGATCACCCTGCTCGCCGCCGACGGTACGCCGATCGCCCGCAACGGCGCGGTCACCGACGATCCGGTCAAGGTGAAGGACCTGCCGCCGCACGTCGTGCAGGCATTCCTGGCGATCGAGGACCGGCGTTTCTATTCGCACTGGGGCATCGACCCGCGCGGCATCGCCCGCGCCGCGCTCAGCAACGTGACCGGCGGGAATACGCAGGGCGGCTCCACCATCACGCAGCAGCTGGCCAAGTTCACCTTCCTCAGCTCGGAGCGCAGCCTCACGCGCAAGGCGCGCGAGATGCTGATCGCGTTCTGGCTGGAGGCATGGCTGACCAAGGACGAGATCCTCGAGCGCTACCTTTCCAACGCCTACTTCGGGGACAATACCTACGGCATCCGCGCGGCCTCGCTGCACTACTTCCATCGCCAGCCCGAGAAGCTGACCGAGGGGCAGGCGGCGCTGCTGGCGGGGCTGATGAAGGCTCCCTCGCGCCTGGCGCCGACCAACAACTTCGCCGCGTCCGAAAAGCGGATGAGGGTGGTCCTGCAAGCCATGGCCGATGCGGGATACATGACTCCGCAGCACGCGAAGGCCGTATCCACGCCCCGTCTCGACGTGCGCAACCGGGCCGAGCTTCCGACCGGCACCTACTTCGCCGACTGGGCGCTGCCGCAGGCGCGCCAGCTCGAAGCGGCGGGCCACGCCGAGTCCTATCGCACCACGCTGGATTCGCGCCTGCAAGCCGCCGCGCACCGCGCCACCCGGCAGGTTCCTGCAGGCACGCAGGTCGCGCTCGTGGCCATGCGCCGCAACGGAGAGGTCGTCGCCATGGTCGGCGGGCGGGACTATTCGCAAAGCCCGTTCAACCGCGTCACGCAGGCGCGCCGCCAGCCAGGCTCGACTTTCAAGCTGTTCGTCTACCTCGCCGCGATCAAGTCCGGGATGAGCCCCGAGGATACGATCCCCAACACGCCGATCGATACCGGCTCCTACCGCCCGCAGAACGCCGGCGGGGCCTATTCGCCGACGATCACGCTGGAGGATGCCTTTGCGCGGTCCAGCAACGTCGCGGCGGTGCGGCTGTTCAACCGGGTCGGGGACGAGTCGGTGATCGACATGGCGCGGCGGCTCGGCGTGTCTTCGCCGCTGCCGATGGGCGATCCCAGTCTGGCGCTCGGCACCGCGACGATGACGCTGCTGGAACTGACCTCCGCCTATGCGGGTGTCGCCGCCAACAGCTTCCCGGTCGAGCCGCGCGCCTTCCCGGTGCCGGAGGCGGGCTGGTTCGACTGGTTGCTCGACGGCAAGCGCTCGCTCTCGAAGCATGATCACGAGGCGATCGAGGGCATGCTGCGCGCCACCGTCAATCGCGGCACCGGCCGTGCGGCCATGCTGCAGGCGCCGAACTTCGGCAAGACCGGCACCAGTCAGGAGAACCGCGATGCGCTCTTCGTGGGCTATTCGGGTGATCTCGTCGTCGGCGTCTGGGTCGGCAAGGACGATAATTCGCCGCTGAACGGGGTCTCCGGCGGCACCGTCCCGGCGCGCATCTGGCGCGACTTCATGCGCGAGGCATTGGGCGAGAAGGCCGCGCCGCCGCCGCGCAAGGCTGCCGATCCGGACGGCCCGGTCCAGCCGCTCGACGTGCCGGACCTCGGCGACATTCCGGTGGGCGACGACAACCACATCCGCATCGAGAACGGGCAGGCGGTGTTGAGCACCAGGGTCGAAGGGGTGCCGCTCGACGTGACGCTGGAGGGGCAGGGCCTGCGCATCGAACCGAGCGGCAGCGCCTCACCCGCACCGAGATCATCGGTCGCGCCGAGTCCTTCGGCGACGCCGTGACAGTTCGTCGTCCCGGACTTGATCCGGGACCGGTGGCTGTCTTTAGGCGAGTTCTGTCGGCAGGGTGCTGCTCCCGTAAGTGGGCTGGTCACGGCCAGCGGTCCCGGATCAAGTCCGGGACGACGTCCCTGCCGTCATCACACCGGGATTTTAGTCCGGTACACCACCGGCCTTAGTGCAAAGCTGGTGGTGACTTGCGAGACGCCCTCGATCCGCGTCAGCCTGTTGCGCAGGAAATCCTCGAAAGTGCCCAGCGAAGGCACCAGCAGCCGCAACTGATAGTCCGCCTCCCCGGTCATCAGGTAGCATTCCATGACCTCGGGAAACTGCATGATCGCGGTTTCGAAGGCTTCCAGGTGGCGGTCATCCTGCTGGTCCAGTCGCACGCGGACGAAGGCGGTGACGCCAAGACCTACCGTCTCGGGATCGACCAGCGCGACGTAGCGGGTGATCACGCCTTCGCCTTCCAGCTGTTTGAGACGGCGCAGGCAGGGGGAGGGGGACAGGCCGACCCGCTCCGACAGTTCCTGATTGGTGATGCGTCCGTCGGACTGCAGCTCGTCGAGAATCCGGCGGTCAATCGAGTCCAGCGGTGATGGCATGATTATGGCGTCCATTGTGGAATTATCGGCAGGTTCTGCCAATGGATACGCGCTGAGAGGCCGAACACGCAAGGACATGCGCAGCCCGCCGAGCGTATCCTGCCGCGATGGCGCTCGAGCGCCATTCAGGGAGCATGAGCAGATGGCCGACACGATCACCCAGACCCGCGCCGACCTTGTCGCGACGCTGGAGGCACTGGAGAAGCGGCTGCTGTGGCTTTCGGCATGGACGATCCACAACGCCAACCACCTGCGCCCCAAGCGCGATGGCCTGAAGGTCGGCGGGCATCAGGCCAGCTGCGCCTCGATGACGGCGATCATGTCCGCGCTCTACTTCCATGCGCTGCGCCCGCAGGACAAGGTGGCGGTGAAGCCCCACGCGGGGCCGGTGCTCCACGCGATCCACTACCTGCTGGGCGAACAGACGCGCGAGAAGCTGGAGCGCTTTCGCGGCCTCGGCGGCGTGCAGAGCTATCCCTCGCGCACCAAGGACACGATCCCCGTCGATTTTTCGACCGGCTCGGTCGGCCTCGGCGTCGCGGTGACGGCGTTCTCGAGTCTGGTGCAGGACTATCTCGTCGCGCATGGTCAAGTGCGCGAGGAAGACGCGGGGCGGATGATCGCGCTGATGGGCGATGCCGAACTCGACGAGGGCAACATCTACGAATGCCTCATCGAAGGCTACAAGCACGACTTGCGCAACTGCTGGTGGGTGGTGGACTACAACCGCCAGTCGCTCGACAGCACGACGGCGGACCGCATGTTCCGCCGCTTCGACGACATCTTCGAGACCTGCGGCTGGCGCGTCGTCACGCTCAAGTACGGCAAGCTGCAGCGCGAGGCTTTCGCAAAGCCCGGCGGCAAGGCGATCGAGGAATGGATCGACCAGTGCCCCAATGCCGATTTCGCGGTGCTCACCTATCAAGGCGGCGCGGCGTGGCGCGCGCGGCTGATGGCCGACATCGGCGGCAAGGCGCAAGTTCGCAAGCTGCTGGACAGCTACGACGACGATGCGCTGGCGGCGCTGATGACGAACCTTGGCGGCCACTGCATCGAGAGCCTCATCGACGCCTTCGATGCCTGCGACGACGACCGGCCGACGCTGTTCATCGCCTACACCGTCAAGGGCCACGGGCTGCCGCTGGCGGGGCACAAGGACAACCATTCGGGCATGATGAACCCGCCCCAGATGGAGCAGTTCCGCACCCTGATGGGCGTGCCGGAAGGGCAGGAGTGGGAACCCTGGGGCGGCCTTGGCGACAATGCCGCCGCCGCGCTCGACGCCTTCGTCAAGACCAGCCCGATCGCCCGCAAGCCCGCCGAGCCCCTGGCGCCGATGGTTGCCGTGCCCGCGCTGCCGGCGCCCGAAGGCGCGGAGCAATCCACGCAGGCCGCCTTCGGGCGCATCCTGCTCGACATCGCCAAGTCGGGCGAGGAACTGGCCGACCGCATCGTCACCACCGCGCCCGACGTCACGCAGACCACCAACCTCGGCGGCTTCGTCAACCAGCGCGGGCTGTTTCGGCGGCAGGAACTGGCCGACGTGTTCCAGAAGGCGAAGATCCCCTCGGCGCAGAAGTGGTCGGCGCACGGGGCGGGCCAGCACATCGAACTGGGCATCGCCGAGAACAACTTCTTCATCATGCTCGCCTCGCTGGGGCTGGCCGGGCCGCACTTCGGCACGCGGCTGCTGCCGGTGGGGACGGTCTACGATCCGTTCATTTCGCGCGGGCTCGATGCACTGAACTACGGCTGCTATCAGGACTCGCGCTTCCTGCTGGTGGGTACGCCCTCGGGCCTGACGCTGGCGGCGGAGGGCGGCGCGCACCAGTCGATCAACACGCCGTTGATCGGCATGGGCCAGCCGGGGCTGACGGCCTTCGACCCGGCCTTCGCCGACGAACTGGCGCTGATCATGGGCTGGTCGTTCGACCACATGCAGCGCGAGGACGGCGGCTCGGTCTACTTGCGCCTCTCCACCCGCGCGATCCCGCAGGTGTCGCGCGAGAACGACGACTGGCAGGCCGATGCCTTGAAGGGCGGATACTGGCTGAAGAAGCCGGGTCCGGACGCGCAGGCGGCGATCGCCTTCTCCGGCGTCGTGGCACCCGAAGCGCTGGCGGCGTGGGAGCAACTGGCGGAGGATCTGCCGGGTATCGGCCTGCTCAACGTGACCTCGCCGGACCTGCTCCATCGGGGCTGGTCGGCGCGGCGGGCGGCGCGCTGGAACGGGCAGAAGCAGGCGCCGAGCCATGCGGAGACCTTGCTGGGCGCGCTGGCGCCGGGGGCGGGGCTGGTGACGGTGCTGGACGGCTCGCCGGGGGCGCTGTCGTGGCTGGGCGGGGTCAAGGGCATGCGCGTCAGCCCGCTCGGCACCGACCGCTTCGGGCAGACGGGGGACCTCTACGATCTCTACCGGACTTACCGCCTCGATGCCGACGCCATCATCGACGCCGCCGCCGAACTTTTCCTGGAGGATTAAGCGCCTTCAGCGGCGAGGGGGCGCGGTCGATCCCCTCGTCACCAGGGTGCAGTCGAAGGTCTTCTTGCCGACTTCGCTGGTCTTCCTGAAGTCGAGGAGCAGCCGCACGGCTTCTTCGGCCATTTCGAAGATAGGCTGGCGCATCGTCGTCAGTTCCGGCCAGACGCTGCGGGCGATCCAGCTGTCGTCGAAGCCGACGACGGAGAGGTCGTCGGGGATCTTGACGCCCAGCTGCGCGGCGGCAGCGAAGACACCGGCGGCCATGTCGTCGTTCTCCGCGAAGATCGCGGTCGGCGGCTGGGGCGCGCGCATGATCTGCAGGCCAGCGCCGATCCCGGAGGAAAACGTGAACTCGCCGGTGGCGGTGACGATGTCGGACGGGGCGTGGCCACGTTCCTCCAGCGCGGCGACGAAAGCTTCGCGCCGCCATTGGCTCGCGCCATGCGTCGCCGGGCCGTCGATCAGGCCGAACCTGCGGTGGCCGAGGCCCCAGAGGTGGCGGACGAGATCGTGCACCGCCGCTGCGTCGTTCGAGCGGACGCTGGCGACTTCGGGATTGTCGCGGATCGGGGCGAGCAGGACGTAGGGCAGCTTGCGCGCGTCGAGGGCGGCGATCACGGCCGCGTTGTCGCAGGCGGGCGGGGTGACGACCATGCCGTCCAGGCGGGCGCTGGCGAGCAGGCCGTCCATGGTCTCACGGATGTCGCTGGCCGAGGTGTCGACGCTCTCGATGACCAGTTGAAAGCCTGCCGCGCGGCAGGCGGCATAAGCGCCGTTGAGAATCTGGAGCGTGTAGCCCGGACTCGGGTTGTCGAACAGGATGCCGAGGAAGAACGAGCGCCCGGCCGCCAGCGCACGCGCGGCGAAGTTGGGGCGGTAACCCAGTTCGGCGACGGCCTTGTCGACCTTGGCCTTGAGGTCGGGGCGGACGCTCGCTTCGTTGTTGATAACCCGGGAGACGCTTTTCATCGAGACGCCCGCCTGACGGGCAACGTCCATGATGGTGACCTTTTTCATTTCCCCCGGTGCGTCCTCAGATTGGCTTTGTGCATGGCCTCTGTTTCACCAAGCCCGCCCGAATGCAAGGCAATCGCCATCACGCGGGAAGCGGGTTCAGTATGAAGACAGCGTTGTATCAAGCAATCCTGTTAGCGGTCACTTT
Organism: Novosphingobium resinovorum; assembly: GCF_001742225.1. Taxonomy (NCBI): domain Bacteria; kingdom Pseudomonadati; phylum Pseudomonadota; class Alphaproteobacteria; order Sphingomonadales; family Sphingomonadaceae; genus Novosphingobium; species Novosphingobium resinovorum. The sequence goes on from NZ_CP017076.1 coordinate 1,156,065, forward strand.
CTACCTGAAATCGCAAGCATCTTTTTTAATGACAGCGCTGTTTTTTGGAAATACATATGCAGCAGATCAAACGTCAGGCGCAATCTTCAAGCGCGCCGGCAGAGCGGGAGGGGACAGTGAGCGAATTCCTTGCAGTCGCTTCGGCGCAAAAGCCGGGCGAACCCGTGGCGGCGCGGCCGGGCGGAGAGCTTTGGGAGGGTTGATCCTCCCAGCAAGGCCGGTCGCACCCTCCTCCGCGACCGGCCTTGCAGAAACCCCCGCTTGATCTACGACCGCTCCCGACACGCAGCACAAGGAATCCCCAGTCATGGCGATGGCGCCGTCCACCAGCAGTGATCCGCAATTCGCCGAGGAAGTGCCCGGAGGCCACGTCGATGCGGCCGAGCTGCGCTATTTCGTGATGGCGCTGTTCTTCATCTTCGGCGGCATCACCAGCCTGAACGACGTGATCATCCCCAAGCTCAAGGAACTGTTCACGCTCAGCTACACGCAGGCGATGCTGGTGCAGTTCTGCTTCTTCACGGCTTATGCGGTGATCGGCATTCCGGGCGCGATGCTGGTGCGCAAGGTCGGCTACATGCGCGGCGCGGCCGCCGGCCTGGTGATCATGATTGCGGGCTGCCTGGCCTTCATCCCGGCCTCGCAGACCGCGAGCTACTGGCTGTTCCTGGCCGCGTACTTCGTGCTCGCGGCGGGGGTCGTGATCGTGCAGGTGGTGGCGAACCCGCTGATCAGCCTGCTCGGCAAGCCGGAAACCACCAGTTCGCGCCTGACGTTCGCGCAGGCGTTCAACTCGCTGGGGACCACGATCTTCCCGATCGCGGGGTCGGTGCTGATCCTCGGCAGTCTGGCCAAGGTGTCCGCCCATGACCTGACCGGAGAGGCGCTCGACGCCTATCGCCGCGCGGAAAGCGCCGCGATCGTGCACGGCTATCTGGGCATCGCGGTCGCCCTGGCGATCGTCGCGGGAGCCGTGTGGATGTTCCGCAATCGTCTCCCGGTCGAGAAGCACGGGGACACCGGCGGCTTTGCGGGCTTCGACCTGCTGAAGCGCCCGCGCTTCGGCTACGGCGCGCTTTGCATCTTCCTGTACGTCGGTGCGGAAGTCTCGATCGGCTCGCTCATCGTCAGCTACCTGATGCAGGACCATGTGATGGCGCTGCCCGAGCAGTCGGCGGGCAAGCTGATCGGCCTCTACTGGGGCGGAGCGATGGTCGGCCGCTTCATCGGTTCGGCGGTGCTGCGCGTGTTGAACCCCGGCATCGTGCTGGCTTTCAATGCCTGCGCGGCGATAGCGCTGATCGCGCTTTCGGTGACGTCCAGCGGCCATGTCTCGGGCTATGCCCTGCTGGCGGTGGGACTGATGAACTCGATCATGTTCCCGACCATCTTCAGCCTCGCCTGCGATAAGCTGGGCATGCGTGCGGCGGACGGGTCGGGCATCATCAACGTCGCGATCTGCGGCGGTGCGATCGTGCCGCTGGCGACCGGCGCGATCGCCGACGCGGCCGGGGGTAATCTCGGCGTGGCGCTGGTGCTTCCGGCGCTATGCTACGCGGTCATCGCGGGCTTCGGCCTCTTCGCGCGCAAGAGCGCCGCACAGGCGTAGGCCAACGCCGCCGCGATGCATTCATGGCCCGTCAGCCGCCGCTGGCGGGCCATTATCGTCCGTGGTATTCTCCCTGACGCACTCAAGAATGAGGCGGCATGGAGAGAGGCTATGGACGGTTTGGAATCCGTATTTTGCGCCTGCGAATTCCGCATCTTGTGCATTGCGGTGATGTGCACCGGCACGATCGCGGCTCTGACGGTTGCCTTACTGACCTGAGGCTGCACCCGGGATCAGGCCGACCGGCGCGCCCATCTCGATGATCCGGTCGTTCAGCGTTTTCAGGATGCGCAGGAACTCTGCCATGTCCGCTGCCGGAAGAGTCTCGAAGAACTCGGCGGCGAACGCATCTCGGTAAGGCGCGACTTCCTGCACCACCACCGCCCCGGCCGGCGTAAGGCTGATCCGCTTCGCGCGGCGATCGTTCGGATCGGGCGTGCGCATCGCCAGGCCATCGCGTTCCAGCGCATCCACAGCCTCGGTCACCGTGCGCGGCGCCTGATTGAGGGTGTCGGCGATGTCGGTCGAGCGGATCGGCCCGGCGCGATCCAGCAGCATCAGCAGCTTGAGCTGCGCAAGCGACGTGCCCCGCTCGCGCACGCGATCGTTGAACAGGCGATGCATCCGCTGGTGCAGATCGCGCATCTCTTCGAGGATTTCTTGCTCGATGCTCATGACGAGAAATAGTGTGGGACCATATAAAATGGTGTTGCCATACATCGCGCTTAGGTGCAAGTGCGAGCGCGATCGCCGCTGCGATGCAGCAATAACGGTATGGATTTCGATTGATGGCAACGGATTTGAGCGAATCGCAGGGGCAGTCTGCCGCGAATCAGGGACCGGAACGGGTGCCACCGCTCAAGCGCCCGGGTGTGCGTCGTGGTCTGCTGGCGGCGGGTGTTCTGGTGCTGGTGGCGGGCGGGTTGTGGCTGGCCCAGTACCAGATCTACGGCAAATTCGAGCAGAACACCAACGACGCCTATATCCAGGCTGACGCCGTCACCATCTCTCCCAAGATTTCCGGCTATGTCGAGCAAGTCCTCGTCGGTGACAACCAGGATGTGAAGGTGGGCCAGCCGCTCGTCCGCATCGACCCGCGCGACTACGATGCGCAGGCGCAGCAGTATCAGGCCCAGATCGACGTCGCCAAGGCCAATGCCGACAATGTTCGCGCCACGATCGGCGAGCAGGAAGCGGCCATCGCGCAGGCGCGCGCCCAGCTTGCCTCGGCCGAGCAGGACGCACGCTTCGCCGCTGGAGAGGCGGCCCGCTACGCGCCGCTCGCCGCCAGCGGAGCGGAGACCGCCGAGCGTCTGTCCAGCTTGCGCAATCAGGCGGCGAAAGCCCGCGCCGTCGCGGATGCACAGCGCGCCACGCTGCTTTCGGCCGAGCGCCGGATCGCTTCGCTCAATGCGCAGGTCCGCCAGGCCGACGCGCAGGGCGAGGCGGCGCGTGCGCAACTGGCCGCCGCGCACGTCAACGTAGGGTCGACCGTGCTGAAGAGCAGCGTTGCGGGCCGGATCGGCGACCGTACGGTGCGTGCCGGGCAGTTCGTGCAGGCGGGTACGCGGCTGATGTCGGTGGTGCCGCTGTCCAAGCTCTACGTCACCGCCAATTTCAAGGAAACCCAGATCGGCCTGATGCGTCCGGGCCAGCCCGCGACGATCGAGATCGACGCGCTGGACGGCACGAAGATCGCCGGACACGTCGAGAGCATCTCGCCGGGCACGGGCGCGCAGTTCTCCCTGCTGCCGCCGCAGAATGCCACGGGCAACTTCACCAAGATCGTCCAGCGCGTGCCGGTGCGCATCGCCATCGACGCGGGCACCGAAGCGCGGCGCGTGCTGGTGCCGGGCCTGTCGGTCGTCGTCACCGTCGACACGATCTCGGCCAAGGGCGCGCAGCGCAGCATCGCCGCTCAGGAAGAGGCACGCCGGGACGCCAAGCCGTGAACGACGCGGTTTCCGCGCCTCAACCTGAACAGCGCGCCGATGCGGCGGCCTGGCTGGCTGTGGCGGCGGGCACGCTCGGTGCGCTCATGGCGACGCTCGACGTGTCGATCGTCAACAGTTCGCTGCCGACGATCCAGGGCGAAATCGGCGCCAGCGGCACCGAGGGCACGTGGATCGCGACGGCCTATCTGGTGGCGGAGATCATCGTCATTCCCCTCTCCGGCTGGCTTGAGCGGCTGCTCGGCCTGCGCACGCTGCTGCTGGTCGCCTCGATCCTGTTCACCCTGTTCTCGATTGCCTGCGGTCTTTCGACGACGTTGCCGATGATGATCGTCGGCCGCATCGGGCAGGGCTTTACCGGCGGCGCGCTGATCCCGACGGCGATGACGATCGTGGCGACACGATTGCCTCGCGCGCAGCAACCGGTAGGCAACGCCCTGTTCGGTGCGACCGCGCTGCTGGGGCCGGTGGTCGGCCCTGTGCTTGGCGGCTGGCTGACCGAGAACGTGAGCTGGCACTACGCCTTCTTCCTGAACCTGCCGGTCGGCATCGCGCTGGTGACGCTGCTGCTCCTCGCGATCCCGCACCAGCCGGCCAAGCTGCACCTGATCCGCGAGGCGGACTGGCTCGGCATCCTCGGCCTTGCGCTGGGGCTGGGCGCGCTGACGGTCGTGCTGGAAGAGGGCGAGCGCGAACAGTGGTTCGAATCCTCGCTGATCATCACCCTGACGCTGATCTCGCTGCTGGGCTTCGCCTTGCTGGGGCTTGGGCAGGTGGCGGCGCGCAAGCCCGTCATCCGGCTGAGCCTCCTGCTCAACCGGCAGTTCGGCAGCGTCGTCGCCATGGTCACCGTGGTCGGCATGGTGATTTACGGCACGTCCTATGCGATCCCGCAGTTCCTTGCGACCATCGCCGGGTACAATTCGCTGCAGGCGGGGCAGGTGGTGATGCTCTCGGGCATTCCGGTGATGCTGATGATGCCGATCACGCCCTGGCTGCTGCGCAACGTGGACATCCGCATTTCCGTCTGCCTCGGGCTGTGCATCCTGGCGCTCAGCGCCTGGCTGGAGACCGGGCTGACTGCCACGTCCGATAGTTCGGATTTCACCGATTCCCAGCTGCTGCGCGGCATGGGCACCGTGTTCTGCATGATGTTCCTGAATCAGGCGGCGATCCGATCGGTGCCGCCGGAGCAGGCGGGCGACGCCTCGGGGCTCTACAATTCCGCGCGCAACCTGGGCGGCTCGTTCGCTCTGGCCGGGATCGCCATCATCCAGGACCAGCGGCTGTGGCTGCATAGCCGCAGGCTCGAGGAGAGCCTCAACGCCAACTCGCTGGCGGTGCAGGACTACGTCGCCGGGCAGGGGAGCGGCGCCTTGCGCTCGATCGCGGCGACGATCCAGACCCAGGCGCTGACGATGACGTACAGCGACATGTTCTGGATCATGTCGGTGGGGATCGTGTTCGTGATCCCGCTCGTGCTTTTCCTGCGCCCGCTGCCCAAGAACGCGCCGCTGGCGTCCGGACATTGAGGAAGACCATGCGTTCCCAGATTCTGCTGCTTTCCCTCGCCACCGGCTTGCTGGCCGGTTGCACCGTCGGCCCCGACTATGCCGGGCCGCCCAAGACGGCATCGGATGCCGCTGGCGCGGCCTTCGTGCGCGCCGATGCGGGCACGACCAGCGCGCCGCCGGTCGCCGACTGGTGGAAGACCCTCGGCGATCCACAGCTCGACGCCCTGATCACCCGCGCTCTTGCCAGTAACACCGACATTCGCGCTGCCGAAGCCCGGTTGCGGCAGGCCCGGGCCGCGCTGGGCGAGCAGCGCGCGAACAGCGCACCCAAGGCGAGCGCCTCCGCCCTCTATGCCCACGCGCACATTCCCGGGGCGAGCCTGGGGTCCAGCGACAGCAGCGGCAGTTCCAGCAGCGACCTCAACCTCTACAACCTCGGCTTCGACGCGAGCTGGGAGATCGACCTGTTCGGCGGCCAGCGCCGCACCGTCGAAGCCGCGCGCGCACAGATGGAAGGCACCGAGGCGAGCCTTGCCGACGTGCAGGTCAGCATCTCCGCCAACGTCGCGCAGAACTACCTGAACTTGCGTGACCGCCAGCAGCGCATCGCGCTGGGCGAGCAGTCGGTGGCGATGCAGACGGACATGCTGGCGCTCACCCGCCAGCGCTTCGACCGCGGCACGGCGACAGCGGCGGACGTCGCGCAGGCCGAGAGCCAGCTGGATGCGACGCGGGCACGGATTTCCCCTCTGGCGGCCGAGCGGGACGCCTATCTCAATGCCCTGGCGGTGCTGACCGGTCAGCAGCCTGGCGCGGTCGATGCGGACCTGTCGGCGGCCGGTGAGATACCCTTACCCCCCGCCTTGGTGCCGGTGGGTGACCCTTCGGTGCTGCTTGCGCACCGTCCCGACATTCGCGCTGCCGAGCGTACGCTGGCCGCCGATACCGCGAAAATCGGCCAGGCGGAGGCCGCCCGCTTCCCGCGCCTGTCGTTCATGGGCCTCATCGGCATCGGCGGCACCAAGATCAGCGATCTCGGCAATCTCGACGATTTCGTGGCGGTCGGCGCGCCGCAGCTGAGCTGGAGTTTCCTCGATTTCGGCCGCACCAAGGCGAAAGTCGGGCAGGCCAGGGCGACCCGTGACGAGGCGGAGGCCCGCTACGACGGCACCGTCCTGTCGGCCCTGCAGGACGCGGAAGACGCCCTTGCACGGTTCCGCGAAGCCCGCGTGACCGTCGCCTCGCTGGCGCGCGTGCGGGACAAGGCGGCTCTGACCGAACGGCTGGCGCAGAGCCGCTATCAGGCTGGGACAGCAACGAGAATCGCCGCGCTCAGCGCTCGCAACGACCTCAACCGCGCCGAGCAGGACCTCGTCTCAGCGCGTGCCGCCCTGACAGGGGATTACGTCGCCATCCAGAAAGCGCTGGGCTTCGCCTGGCGCTGAGCGCTGAGCGCAGGCTTGCGCGAAACATGCAGCGGTGCCTATTAGCGGCCGATGCGCATTGCTCTATTCGAACCGGAAATCGCCGGCAACGTCGGCGCCGTCCTTCGCCTGTGCGCCTGTTTCGGTGTCGGTGTGGACCTCATCGAGCCGATGGGCTTCGAGTGGGACGACCGCCGCGTGCGCCGCACGGCGATGGACTACATCGATCACGTCAGCGTGACGCGCCATGCCGATTTCGAGGCGTTCAGAGGCACGGTCGGCGAAAGCAGGCTGGTGCTGTTCACGACCAAGAGCAGCGAATCCGCCTACGAGTTCAGCTTCCTGCCTGACGACGTGCTGTTGTTTGGAAAGGAAAGCGCAGGCGTTCCCCCATCGGTCGCCGATGCATGCCATGCCCGCGTGCGTATTCCCATGCGTCCGCAGGTTCGCTCGATGAATCTCGCGACTTCGGCGGCGCTGGCCCTTGGCGAAGGGTTGCGGCAGACTTCGACATTGCCTGGCTGAAGATTGCGGATCTAACGATTACGGGGGCGATCAACAAAACTGCCGCGCTCGCTCAAGTGCCGCCCGGCACCAGAGCTATAGTCGCAGCCATCACCACGGCGGGGACGCATGCAGGCAGACACCATCATCACCGGCGCGACCGTCATCACGATGGACGCCGAGCGCCGCGTCATCCGTAACGGTGGCATCGCCTTTTCAGGTGACTGCATCGTCGCCGTGGGGAAGGCCGCCGATCTGGCGGCGATCGAGGCGCGCGAGGTGGTGGATGGCTCCCGGTTCCTGCTGACGCCGGGCTTCGTCAATGCCCATGTCCACCTCACCGAGACCCTCATCCGGGGCTTCATTCCCGGCGACCTGCCGTTCGACGAGACGCTCGGCCGCTGGGTGATCCCCCTTTACAAGGACCACGCGCCCGCCGAACAGGCGGTTGCGGCGAAACTGGCCATCGCGGCGATGCTGCGTACCGGCACGACGACCTTCCTGGAGGCGGGCACGGTCATCGCCTTCGACGAGGTCATGGCAGCAATCGCAGAAACCGGCATTCGGGGGCGGGTCGGCCGCTGGACCGAGGATCGCGCCTGGGACCCGGCCGCCAATGCAGAGGCGCTCACCCGGAACGCTTTCGCGGCGCTGGAGCGCGATCTGGAGGCATACCCGCAGGATGGCCGCCGCATTGCCGCCTGGCCCAACCTCATTGGCCACATGACCGCGACCGACGCCTTGTGGCGGTGCGTGACCGATCTCGCCCGGCGAACCGGCACCGGGGTCTCCGCGCACATGAGCCCTGTCGCCGGCGATTCCGCATGGTATCTTGCCCAGACCGGAAAGCGCGCGGTCGAGCATCTGTCCGACCTTGGCGTGCTGGGGCCGCATCTCAACCTCGTCCACATGGTCCACATCGATGCGCGCGAAGCCGAACTGGTCGCGGCGAGCGGAGCCAATGTCACACACTGCCCCGATGCGGCCCTGCGCGGCGGTTACGGCGTGACGCGGCGCGGGCTGTTTCCGGAAATGGCGGCGGCGGGCGTCAATATCGCGCTTGGAACCGACGGCGCGGACAACCACGACATGATGCGCGTCATGGCGCTGATGGCCTCGTTATTCCGCGACGCGCGCGAGGACCGTTCGCTGTTCCCCGCGCACGCAGCGCTGGAGATGGCGACGCTGAACGGCGCGAAAGTGCTCGGGTTGTCGGACAGCATCGGCGCTCTGGCGGTCGGCATGAAGGCGGACATCGTCGCGCATGACATCCGGCGCCCGGAATGGGTGCCGCTCAACAATCCGGTCGAGCAGCTGGTCGCCTCCGCCGATGGGCGGGGCGTCGATTCGGTCTGGGTCGATGGCGTGCGTGTGGTGGCCGATCATCGCTGCACTCTCATCGACGAGGACGCGCTCTGGACCGAGGGCCAGGCGATGGCGGAAGCGGTGCTCGGGCGTTCGGGATTGCCGCTGGTCAGCGAATGGCCGATCATCTGACGAAGGAAGGGACGCACAAGGTGGAATACTCGGCGATTACGGTGACCCCGCTCACCCCCGGCATGGGCGGGGTGGTCTCGGGTGTGGACCTCACGCAGCCGCTCTCCAATCTGGAGGTGGAGGAACTGCACCGCGCGCTGGAGGATCGGCTGGTGATCTTCTTTCGCGATCAGCCCATCGACCATACGGCGCACAAGCGCTTCGCCAATTACTTCGGCGGCATCCACATCGCGCCCAGCACCAAGCCCTGGCAGCAGCCGGGACACCCCGAAATCACGGTCATGCACGCCGACGGGGATTCCACTTTCGTCGCGGGCGAAGACTGGCATTCGGACATGAGCTGCGATGCCGAGCCTCCGCTGGGTTCGGTGCTCTACCTCCACACGGTGCCGCCGGTGGGCGGGGATACCGCGTTTTCCAACATGTATGCCGCCTACGATGCGCTTTCGGACCGGATGAAGGCGCATCTTGACGGGTTGACGGCGGTTCATGACGCGGTGGTCGGCTTCGGCGGCATCACGCCGGAGGGCATGAAGCTGCCGCGCAGCACGCATCCTGTGATCCGCACGCATCCGGCTACGGGCCGCAGGGCCATCTATGTCAACAAGGGATACACCACGTATATCGAAGGTCTGCCGCGCGCCGAAAGCGACGCGCTGCTCGGCTACCTGTTCGATCACGTGAAGCATCCGCTGTTCCAGTGCCGCTTCTCCTGGGCGCAGCATTCGATCGCGTTCTGGGACAACCGCTGCACGCAACACTCGGCGACCTGGGACTATTTCCCCCAAGTCCGGTCCGGTTTTCGCGTGCAGATACTTGGCGATGTTCCTGTTTGACATGTGAACTGGAACTGTAGTTCCACCCTACGGCCATTAATCTCAGGCGGTGCGTGGGGGCTCGGCTGCTCGGTCGATGGAGGGCAGGCGGTCCTCGACCAGTACCAGCACGTCGCCGATGATCGTGCGCATCGCGACCCGTGCGGCGCTCGCATCCCGAGAGGCGATGGCATCGCGTACCTTGGCGTGTTCGGCAACGTCCGCCGTGCGTCCCTTGATCCGATTGGTGAAGCGGATCGAGGTGCGCAGCGCGGTGCCGACCACGTCGCGTAACTGGATGTAGAACGGGTTCTTCGAGGCCCGCAGCACTGCGACGTGGAAGGCTATGTCGGCCTCCAATGGGTCATCCAGGCCCCGCTCGGCCGCTTGCATGCGGCGCAGGCCGTCGTCGATGCGCGTGATATCGTCCTCACCCGCGACGCGGGCGGCGAGGGCTGCGGCCTCGGGCTCCACTGCCACGCGCAGTTCGTTGAACTGGCGCAGCAGGTCTAGCGAAAGCCGGCGTTCCAGCATCCAGCGCAGCACATCGGTATCGAACAGATTCCACGACGATGTCGGCTGAACCGTCGTGCCCTGACGCGGGCGAGCGCTGAGGAGCCCCTTGGCGGTCAGCATCTTCACCGCTTCGCGCGTCACCGACCGGCTGACACCGTGCTGCTTGGCGAGTTCCGCCTCGGTCGGGAAGACCTGGTTCTCGAACCGGCCGGTGACGATGGCGCGGCCGATATTGTCGAGCAGTCCGTATGTCAGGTTCCGGCCCAGCTGGGTCGCCGGTTCATCGACTGTGAGATGGGAAGACCCTGCCACGAAACCGTCCTTGTCCTTTTCGTTGCGCCGTCGCGCAATGCCATCGTAGTGCGCGTGGCAGGCCGGACAAGAACGTTTCATATGATAATTATGATTTGAAGGCCGGCCCGGAAGCGTGGCCTGAGGGCGATCACCGCACCGGGCATCTTCAGTACGAGCGAAGGATGGTTCCCCTTGAAGCCATCCCTCTCTAACAGGCTGCGGAAAAAGGGTTGGCAGAGCCGGCCATTGGCCTCGCTTTCGCCGTTTTCTAGCCCAAGGCGTCAGTCATTCTGGGAGGTAACCTTCCAGAATCCGGTCGTTTTTGACCGGCCTCGGGCGCTATGAGGCGCAGGCCTAGGTTGCGCCCAGCAGTTTCGGCAGCCTGACGAGGTTGTAGGCGGCAGCGGTGAGCGTGAAGGACCATCCGACGCGATCTTGCCCACGGTGTCGGGTTTTTCGCATGGTGCCGCAGGTTTTTGCCCATCCGAACACTTCCTCGATCCGCTTGCGGATTTTCTGGGAGAGGCCGTAGCCGGGATGGCGTGTCGTACGCCCGTCAATGGCAGAACGGCGATTGGTGTTATTCTGGGCCACGTGCGGGGTGACGTCCATCTCGCGCAATGCCTCGACGAAGGCGGCGGTGTCGTAGTTCTTGTCCGCGCCCAGCGTGATCCGATGGCGCCCTTCCATCCGGCCCAGCATGGTCAGTGCGGCCTCGCGTTCGGCGGTGCCGGTCGCGTGGGTGAGGATCGCATCGACTACGAGGCCATTGCGGTTCTCCATGAGGACATGGGCCATATGGCACAGCTTGGCTGCCTGGCCCCGCGCTTTCTTGAATAAGCGGGCATCGGGATCAGTGGTTGATGCATGGGTCGCATTGCTGCGCTTCTCGCCCCGGAAATCGCGTCCGGCATTGCTCGGCGCTGTTTTCTGCTCGCCATGGCCGGAGACTGAACCACCGCCATCGTCATCCCCGGGGCCGCCTTCATCCTTGGGCCTGAAGCTCTTCACGCTGGCCCACGCTTCGACCAACGTGCCGTCCACCGAGAAATGATCGTCGGACAGAAGAGCCTGCACGCGGGCCTGGTTGATGATGGCGGACAGGAACCTGGCGGCAACGTCCCTGGATAGTAGCCTCTCGCGGTTCTTGGTGAAGACCGTGACATCCCAGATCGGCGCATCCATCGCCAGGCCGACAAACCAGCGGAAGAGCAGGTTGTAATCCATCTGCTCCATGAGCTGGCGCTCCGAGCGGATCGTATAGAAAGCCTGCAGGAGCAATGCGCGCAGCAGCTTCTCGGGCGGGATCGATGGCCGGCCAATGCGCGAATACATCGCATCGAAATCAGCCGACATCACCTCGAGAGCTTCGTCGACGATCGCGCGGATCGCCCGAAGTGGATGGTTAGCCGGAACCCGAGCTTCGCAGCTCACGTAGGAAAACAACCCTTCGCTCCGGTAATCGCCGCCCCGCATCTCAAATCCTTCAACCTCAGTTGAAGGCGTCTGAATCACCTCAAGCGGTTCAAGGAAAGAGCCTTTTTCCGCAACCTGCTAATCGGCTATTTCACGGATTCGGTTCGCCAGCGCCTCCATTGCGAACGGCTTGGTCATGATCGCCATGTTCGGCGCCAGCTGGTTGTTGCTCATCACGGTCTGCTCTGCATAGCCGGTGATGAACAGCACCTTGAGCGCGGGCAGGCGGGCCAGTGCGGCATCGGCTATCTGCCGCCCGTTCATGCCTCCGGGCAAGCCGACGTCGGTTATCAGCAGGTCGATCGGCTGTCCGCTTTCGATGATCCGCATGGCGCTGGGTCCGTCGTGCGCCTTCATGACCCGATAGCCCAGCTCCTCCACGACCTCGACCACGAGCATCCGCACCGTCGGTTCGTCGTCCACGACGAGGATCCGGCCGGTTCGCTGCGATCGTTCGGCGACCGGTTCCTGCTCGGGAACGGGCGCTGCAACGGCGGCGGGCGCCTCCGTCCCCTCGTGTCGCGGCAGGTAGAGGCGCATGATGGTGCCTTGCCCGGGCTGCGTCGCGATACCGATCTGTCCACCGGACTGACGCGCGAAACCATAGATCATGGACAGGCCGAGCCCGGTGCCCTCTCCGATCGGCTTGGTGGTGAAGAACGGGTCGAAGGCGCGTTCGACGACGGCCGGTGTCATGCCGGTGCCGGTGTCCGATACACTGATTTCGACGTATTCTCCCGGCTCCAGGTCCTGCTCACGCGCCTGTCGGTCTGACAGGGTGACATTGGCGCTAGAAATCCGAATAATGCCGCCGCCGGGCATGGCATCGCGCGCATTGATGCACAAGTTGAGCAGCGCGTTCTCAAGCTGGTTGGGATCGACCAGGGTGGACCACAGCCCGGAGGAAGACGAGGTTCGCACTTCGACCTGCGGCCCGACCGTGCGACGCACCAGATCCTCGATGCCGACCACGAGGGCTGCGACATCGGTAGGAGTCGGTGCCAGCGTCTGGCGGCGGGAAAAGGCAAGCAGCCGATGCGTCAGCGCTGCCGCCCGGCGCACCGCGCCTTGCGCGGCGGTCGAGTATTTCTCCAGTTCGCCAGTGCGGCCTTGCCCAATGCGTGTGTGTATCATCTCCAGCGCGCCCGAGATGCCGGCCAGCAGGTTGTTGAAATCGTGCGCGAGGCCGCCGGTGAGTTGGCCGACTGCCTCCATCTTCTGCGACTGGCGCAGCGCATCCTCGGCGCGGTCGCGCTCGGCGGCGGTTTCGAGGACTTCCTCGTGAAGGCGGCGGCGTTCTTCCTCGAGTTGGCGCTCCACCGCCTTGCGAGCGGACACGTCCTGCATGGCGCCGACCATGCGCTGCGGCCGTCCGGCCTCGTCGCGGATGACGTAGCCGCGGTCGAGAACGTCGGCGTAGCTGCCGTCGGCGCGGCGGAAGCGGTATTCGTCCGTCCAGTCGGTGCCCTGTCCGTCAATGACGCGGAAGATGCTTTCATGGATGCGGCGAGCGTCGTCAGGGTGGATTTGCGACAGCCACCATTCACCGGTCGGAGCCACTGCCTCGGGCACGTGACCGTAGGCATGGGCCAGGGCCTCGTTCCAGGTGACGTGGTCGGCGCGCAAGTCCCAGTCCCACACCGCGTCGTTGGTGGCCCGCCCGGCAAGGCGCAGCCGCTCGCCCACTTCGCGCAGGGCCGCATTGGCTTCCCGGTCGCTGGTGACGTCCTGCACGGTGCCGATCAGGCGTACCGGCGCGCGACCTTCGAAGAAGGCGAGGCCATGGGCGCTGATGTGGCGCAGTTCGCCGTCCTCGATCCCGATGGTTCGGTACTCGACCTCGAAATGATGCGATCCATCAGGGTCTAGCGATGCCGCCACGGCGCGGTCGGCGCGGTCGCGATCTTCAGGGTGAAGCCCTGCAAGGAAGGCCGTCTCGTAGCTGACGCTTACACCCGGGGAGAGGCCGAACAAGGCGCGGCAGCGGTCGTCCCAGGTCAGCGTGCCTTCGCGCGGGCGATAGTCGAAGCGGCCCAGTTCGGCGGCGCGCACGGCCAGTTCCAGTTCCTCGCGGCTGCGCTCCAGCGCGCGCTCGGTGCGGCGGCGTGCGGTCAGGTCGGTGAACAGGACGGCGACGTGGTGCCGGGCGGGGTCATCGACGCGATAGGCCTGTACGGCGTACCAGCGGTCGTCCAACTGGCGGGCGGGAAGTTCGATCCGTTCGGGGCGGCCAGTCCTGGCGACACGGCCGTAGAGATCGAACCAGTGCTGCTCATGGGCGGGTGCGATCTCGCGCATCCATCGGCCCTGGGCATTGGCGATGCCGGTGTAGGCCTCGAAGGAATCGTTGACCTCTATGAAGCGATAGTCGCTGGCCTTGCCATCATCGTCGAATACGACTTCGACGACGCAGAAACCGGAATCGATGGAATTGAAAAGGGAGCGATAGCGCTGCTCACTGGCGCGCAAGGCGACTTCGCTGCGGGCGCGATCGACGGCATCGCGGGTGCGCAGGGCGACGTCTTCCACTTGCCGGGTCTCGCTTTCCGTCCAGATGCGCGGGGTTGCGTGGTGGACATAGAGAACGCTGTCGAACCTGCCTTCGCGGAAGATCGGACAGACCACCAGCGCATGCGAGCCGATGCTTCGCCAGCCTTCAGCGAAGGCGGCGGTGCGCGGGTCGGTATCGCTGTCGGCGACTACCAGCGTGTGGCCAAGGCGCAGTTCTGCGATGATCGCGGGGCCGAAGCTGTCGAGCACGCGCGTCTCTCCGGCGAGGCTTGGCAGGGTGCTCGACCAGTCCGCGTCCAGATGCGCCCTCACACCGTCGTCGCTTATCGTGGCGAAGCCGCAGCGGCCAGCCGAGAGGTGCTCGCCCAGCAGTTGCGCTGCCGTGGCGAGGATGTCCTCGGCGTCTTCGCTGCGGCGCATGCGGTCGAGCAGACGCAGCTGGAATGCCTGCCATTTACGCAGTTCCTCATGGCTGGGCCGGCCGAAAGCGTCGGTCATGCGTGGGCCTCGACAGGTAGGACCATTCGGCAGACGACCCCGTCGGCCGTGAAGTTCACCGTCGCTCCGGTGCCTTCTCCGCGGGCGAGGCTGCGGGTGATCAGGGTCTGGCCGAAACCGTGGCGCCTGGGTGATTCCACGCGCGGGCCTCCGCTTTCCGTCCACATGATTTCGTAGAGATCGCCGTCGAGCGCGCGTCCCCCGACGGTCACGCAGCCGGTTTCGGCCGATAATGCGCCGTACTTGACTGCGTTGGTCGTAAGTTCGTGCACGACGAGGCCGAAGGCGATCGCGACGTCGGGTGCGACCAGACGATCCAGTGCGGCGAGTTCCATGCGTGGTCCGGGAGAAGAAAGGTAGGGCGCGAGTTCGGAGCGGATCATCGCGGAGAGGTCAACCCCGGTCCAGGAGACATCGGCGAGCAGGTTGTGGGTGGCTGCCAGCGCCTGGATGCGGCGCGTGAAGCGCACGCGGAAGTCGTCGAGCCCGTCAGAATTCGACAAAGTCCGACTACAGATGGACAGAACCATCGACAGCGTGTTCTTTACGCGGTGATCCAGTTCATGCATCAGCAGGGTCTGGCGCCTATCGTCCGCACTGCGCATGGCGTCGGCATCCCCCTCGCGGATGGCACGCAGGGCTTCTTCCGCTTCGTGGAGGCGGCGCCTCAGTTCCTCCACCGAAAGCGCCTCCAGCGCCGCGGGAATCGTCACGGGGGTAGCCGTCAGGCCGTTTTCGTTTCCAGCTGCCATGCCTGTCCCGAACCATCTCTAGAATCGGTGCTTAAGCGAGGCCCCGATGCGAGGCAAACGCTCTGGATCGCCCGGCGTTCCGGCGCGCGGTCAGCATTCCACGACGTTGGCGGCGAGACCGCCGAGGCTGGTTTCCTTGTACTTGCTCGCCATGTCCACGCCGGTCTGGCGCATCGTCTCGATCACCGCGTCGAGGCTGACGATGTGGCGCCCATCGCCCTGCAGGGCGAGATAGGCGGCGTTGATCGCCTTGACCACGCCCATGGTGTTGCGTTCGATGCAGGGGATCTGGACGAGGCCGCCGATGGGGTCGCAGGTGAGGCCCAGGTTGTGCTCCATGCCGATCTCGGCGGCGTTCTCGATCTGCTGGTTGGTGCCGCCCAGCGCCGCGACCAGACCCGCCGCCGCCATCGAGCAGGCGACGCCGACTTCGCCCTGGCAGCCCATCTCGGCCGCCGAGATCGAGGCGCGCTTCTTGTAGAGGAAGCCGATCGCCGCGGCCGTCAGCAGCAGGGTGCGCTCTCCCTCGCGGTCGGCCCCTGGTACGAACTTGCGGTAGTAGAGCAGGGTTGCGGGGATGACCCCGGCGGCGCCGTTGGTAGGGGCGGTGACGACGCGGCCGCCCGCTGCGTTCTCCTCGTTCACGGCCAGCGCGAAGAGGCTGACCCATTCGAATGTTTGCGCCGGGCCGAAGCTGTCCTTCTGGGCGCGCAGGCGGGTGTGAATGGTCCGGGCGCGGCGACGCACCTTGAGGCCGCCGGGCAGCAGGCCTTCCTGCTTCAGTCCGCGCTGGACGCAGGCGTCCATGGCGTCGATGATGCGGTCGAGCCCCGCAAGCGTCTCGGCTTCGGGCCGCCAGACGCCTTCGTTGCGCAGGACCAGCGTGGCGAAGCAGAGGCCGGTTTCCTCGCCCAGCGCCAGCAGTTCCGCGCCCGAGGAGAACGGGAAAGGCTGGCGCAGGTTGTGCCCGCTCTCGGGCGTCAGGGGTGCAAGGGACGTCGCATCGCCGCGCACCACCGCGCCGCCGCCGACGGAGTACCAATGCTGCTCGACCGGTTCGGTCCCTTCCGCGAACCAGGCGGTGAAGCGCATGCCGTTGGCGTGAGCGGGCAGGAACTCGCCGAAATGGAAGACGAGGTCGGTGCTCTCGTCGAAACCGATCTCCGTGTCGAAGGTCCGGCTGACGAGGCGGCCGTGTTCGCGAATGTCGGCGATGGTCGCGGGCACGGCATCGGGATCGACCGACTCCGGGCGCAGCCCCGAGAGGCCGAGCAGCACCGCCGCGTCGGTCGCATGGCCCCGCCCGGTCAGCGCCAGCGAGCCGTAGAGGTCGCAGGCGACGCGCGAGGGCGCCTGCGGCAGGCTCTCCATGAACGCCAGCGCCGCGCGCATCGGCCCGACCGTGTGCGAACTGGACGGGCCAATGCCGATAGAGAAGATGTCGAGAGCGCTGATCGCGACAGCCGAAAGCGCGGCGTCGGTGGAGAGAGGGGCGGCATCGGTTTGCATCCCCGCCGTATAAGCGCCGCTTGCGAGGGGCGAAAGTGCCCTCGCAGCCTCGATCACGGCAGCGAGCGGTAGAACTCCAGCTTCATGTCCTCGGCCACGCATTCGAGGATCGGCGGGACCAGCCGGTCATGGAAGTCTATATGCATGTGCTTTTCGTAGGCGGCCTCGTCGCGGAAGGTGGCGACGACCTGGAAAAGGTCGGGATCGGCTTCCGACTGGAACAGCTCGTAGACGAGTGCGTCGGGCTCGTTCTGGAAGACGAGGCCCTTCAGTTCCGACTGCAGGGCAATCATGTCGCCGCGCTTTTCCGGACGGGTGCGCAGCTGGGCGATGAAGCTCTTGGCGGGCATCGGGTCAGGCCCTTCCGTGAGGCGCGAGGTCGAACAGCAACTCGCGTTCGTACGTGCCTTCCATGCAGCCGACGATCTTTTCGATCAGCGGCTTGTTATGATCGTAGGCCATGTGCGCCTCGTCCGCGGCTTCGTCCACGAAGCTCTCGTGGACGGCAAACATGCCAGGTTCGGCAAGGCGGAAGAACTTGTAGGCAAGCGTGCCCGGTTCCTGCTTCGACAAATCCTCCATCTGGAGGGCGAGGGCGATGAAATCGTCCTGCCGGTCGTCGCGGACGCGGAAGCGGGACAGGAAACTGAAGGCCATGAGGCAATCTCTCCTTTCAGTACGGGGGCGATTCGCTCGCACATCCGCAGGTTCTCTCCGATGCCGCGCCTATCCCGGCGCGCGTTCCGTGGAATCGAGGATAGGCGATCGCAAAATAAAAACAATCATGAATGCATGCTATATCGCGTTTTCCCGCCCCCTGAGAAGTTTGCCCACAACCATCGCATGAGCCCGAGGCATATGACGAAAATAGTCGTCAAAAAAACATACATGAATGATTGCCAAATGCAGTCTTCGTGATAATCCTTAATGCAACCCGCAAACAAATGGCGGGGCATTAGGAGAGAGAGGCATGTTCACCAGGCAGCTTTACTGCTCGTCTTGCGCGTTCGCGCTCGTCGCCGGAATCGCAAGCACGCCAGCCTTCGCACAGGACAATTCAACCACCGACGCAGCCCAGCAGCAATCGGGGCCGCAAGCGTCGGGTGGCCTGGCCGAGATCGTCGTCACCGCAACTCGCCGCGCCACCGACCTTCAGTCCACGCCGGTCTCGGTCTCGGCGGTCGACAGCACGCTGATCGCACAGGCCGCCCCGCGCGATCTCGGTGACATAGCGGCTTTCGTACCGAACTTCTCGGCGGCGACGATCGCCAACTTCAACGCCGCCAGCTTCGCCATGCGCGGCGTGGGGCAAACCTCCATCATCGTCTACTTCGAGCCGCCGGTGGCCGTGCTGGTGGACGACTTCGTGGTGCCTTCCGTCCAGACGCAGTTGCTCGATACTTTCGACATCGCGCAGGTCGAGGTGCTGCGCGGGCCGCAAGGCACGCTATTCGGCAAGAACACCACCGGCGGCGTCGTTACAGTGCGCACCAAGCGCCCGCAGATGGAATACGTGGGCGTCGATGCGCGCGCCGAGTACGGCGACTTCGGCCAGAAGAAGGTGCAGGCCGCGCTCAACGTGCCGATCGGCGATATCGCCGCCTTCCGCCTCGTCGGCGGTTACGAGAAGTCTGACGGGTTCTACAAGAACGGGGCCTGTTACGGCCCGGTCACCGGCTTCGTCGACAACAAGTTCCAGGGGCGCAGCGGCTGCCTTGGCGGCGAGACGATCGGCGGCAAGGACGTGTGGCAGGCCCGGGCCAAGCTGCTGGTCGAGCCATCGCCCAATTTTAGCGCGCTGTTCCAGTACGAATGGATTCGCGATCGTTCGGACTCGGTGCCGTCGGTGAACGAGAACTATCTTTATACGGGGACCAACCCCTTCGTCACCGACCTGCTCGGGCTGACCGATCCGAATGCGCAAGGCACCGATCCGCTCAAGCGGGCGGCCTACACCGGACGGCACGACGGCCTGCTGTTCATGGACAAGGGCCAGCGCATTTCGGTCGACGGGTTCTACGCCAACCTCGAATATGACACTGGCATCGGCACCGTCACCTCGGTCTCGGGCTATCGCAACCAGCGCTCGCGCATTCCCAACTCCTACGCGGGTGCGACGGCCGTGGCGGCGGACGGCCAGTACCTGTCGTTCTTCGACGCGACCCGCGACGATAACCGCAAGACCTGGCAGCAGGAACTGCGCTTCGCCTCCGACCTGCAGGGGCCGTTCAATTTCGTCGCGGGCGGGTTCTACCAGCGCGACAAGATCGACTTCTGCGTGGCGCAGATCCTCGGCTTCCTTGACCTCACCTCCGGCCCGCTGCCGTTCGGCAACTGGAACGACACGCCTTACGTGCTGTGCAACGCGCAGCGGGCCAAGTCGCGTGCGGTGTTCCTCGAAGGCACGCTGAAGCTGGGCGAGAAGCTGACGATTTCGGCGGGCGGGCGTTATACCTGGGACGACAAGACCTGGCTCGGCCGCCAGCAGACCTTCATCCCGGCATTGAACGGCGGCTTCGACCCGACGATCACCATCAACGAGGCGCTCGACGCCAGCGTCTACAAATACCCGGCGGGCGTCGTCAGCGTGAAGGGCAAGTGGCGCGAGCCGACGTACCGCGCCAGCATCAGCTATCAGGCGACCGACGATATCTTCGTCTTCGGCGGCTATTCGCACGGTTACAAGGGCGGCGGTTTCAACGACCAGATCGGCGGCTTCGCGGCCTTCGGCACCGACCTCGACGCCTTCCGCGCCGCCGCGCGGCCGACCGACCCGGAAAAGGCCGACAGCTTCGAACTGGGCTTCAAGTCGCAGTTCCTCGACAACCGGCTGCGCTTCAACCTCACCGGCTTCTACGTGAAGTACAAGGATCTGCAGAAGCAGCTCAACGTGCCGATCGTGGTCAACGGCCAGCCCAATCAGGTTACGTTGTTCGTCAACGCCGCCAGCGCCGACGTGAAGGGTATCGAGGCGGAACTCTCCGCCACTCCGGTCGAGGGGCTGACCCTGCGCGGCGTGCTCGGCTACCAGGACGGTAAGTACAAGACCTATACCGCCGAGAACGCGGGTTATGATCTTGCTTCCGCCCCGCTGGACCGCGCGCCGAAGTGGCAGTGGACGCTGGACGGCTCCTACGCGCTGCCGCTGGGCAGCGACTACAAGCTGACGGTGAACGGCAACGTCGCGTATACCGGGCGCAACCTCAATACGCAGGCGATCGACGATCCGCTGGGCAACACGTTCCTCAATGCGAGGACGCTGGTGAACGGCTCGATCACGCTCGCGCAGGCGGATGACCGCTACTACGTGCGCCTGATCGGCAAGAACCTGACCGACAAGCGCTACCGCGTGGCGGTGCAGAACGTCGCGGGGCTGTGGCTCAACTCGCAATACGGGGCGCCGCGTTACTTCGGTGTCGAACTCGGGCTGTCGTTCGGCGACCATCTTTGAGAGGTGCTTGATGTTTGAGGCAAAGGTGCTGCGCGGCGGGATTGCCGTCGCGCTGACGTGGTCGCTCGCGGCCTGCGGATCGGCAGATCAGCAGGCGCTGGCGGGCAAGGGCGCTCCCGAGGGGTGGGAGCGCCAGCTAGACGATGCCAGTGACGGCGACGACTGGCCCGCCTTCGGCCGCACCTACGGCGAGCAGCACTACAGCCCGCTTGATCAGGTCAACGCCGGGAACGTCAAGGATCTCGGCCTCGTCTGGGCGGTGGACCTTCCGGCGGGCAACCCCGCGACCGGGCCGATCGAGGTGGGCGGCACGGTCTATCTCGCCAGCGGCTATTCGGTGGTCCGCGCGATCGACGTCGCTTCCGGCAAGGTGAAATGGGAACACGATCCCAAGGCCCCCGAAGCCTCCGGCATCCGCCTCAGGCAGGGCTGGGGCAGTCGCGGCATCGCTTACTGGAACCACAAGGTCATCACCGCCACGCAGGACGGCCGCCTGCTCGCGCTCGACGAGAAGACCGGCAAGCCGGTCTGGACCGTGCAGACGCTGGAGGAGGGCGCGCCGATGTTCATCTCCGGTCCGCCGCGCGTGTTCGATGGCAAGGTGATCATCGGCAATGCCGGGTCCGATGAAAGTGCGGTGCGCGGCTTCGTCACCGCCTTCGATGCGGACAGCGGCAGGCAGCTCTGGAAGTTCTACACCGTCCCCGGCGACCCGGCGAAGGGCTTCGAGGACGAGACGCAGAAGATGGCCGCTAAGACCTGGAGCGGCGACTGGTGGAAGTACGGCGGCGGCGGTTCGGTATGGAACGCCATCACTTACGACAAGGCCAACGACCAGATCCTGCTCGGCACCGGCAACGGCGCGCCTTGGAACCACAAGATCCGTTCTCTGGGCAAGGGCGACAACCTGTTCGTCTGCTCGATCGTCGCGCTCGATGCGAAGACGGGCAAGTACAAGTGGCACTACCAGATCAACCCCGGCGAAAGCTGGGACTTCAACGCCGCGATGGATATGGAACTGGCCGACCTGACCATCGACGGCAAGCCGCGTCAGGTGGTGATGACGGCGCCGAAGAACGGCTTCTACTACGTGATCGACCGGAAGGATGGAAAGCTGATCTCGGCCGAGCCTTTCGTGGAAGTGACGTGGGCGAAGAAGATCGACCTTGCCACCGGCCGTCCGGTCGAGAACCCCGGCGTGCGCTACGAAAGCGGCAGGACTTCGTTCCGCCCCACGCCGCTCGGCGCGCATAGCTGGATGCCGATGGCTTACAGCCCGAAGACGAAGCTGACCTATATTCCCGCCATCGATTTGCAGGCGCACTTCGACGACACCGGCATCACCCGGGAAAACTTCAAGTTCGCCGAGGGCATGGGACTGTCTCCGGGCGTCGGCTACGCGATCGACGCGGGGGGCAAGGACGTCACCGGCTGGCTCGTCGCCTGGGACCCGGTGGCGCAGAAGGCGCGCTGGAAGCTGCCGATGCCCACACACGGCAATGGCGGCATCATGGCGACGGGCGGCAATCTCGTGTTCCAGGGGCGGCCCGACGGCGGCTTTTCGGCCTATAACGCCGAGGACGGCAAGCGCTTGTGGAACTTCGACGCCCGCGCGGGCGTGGTGGCGCCGCCGATCACTTACCGGGTAAACGGGAAGCAGTACGTCACGGTAATCGCCGGGATCGGCACCAGCGTCGGCCTGTTCGGCCCGATGTTCGCGCAGTACGGCATCGATTATCGCACGCAGGCGCGCCGG
Organism: Novosphingobium resinovorum; assembly: GCF_001742225.1. Taxonomy (NCBI): domain Bacteria; kingdom Pseudomonadati; phylum Pseudomonadota; class Alphaproteobacteria; order Sphingomonadales; family Sphingomonadaceae; genus Novosphingobium; species Novosphingobium resinovorum. Next base: position 1,178,143 of record NZ_CP017076.1, read on the forward strand.
GTGCTGACTTTCGCGATCGGCGGCAAGCAGCAGTTGCCGCCGCGCGAACCTTACAAGGCCGTCGCCTTCGAGGATGCCGACTTCAAGCCGGACGCAGGCAAGGCCGCGCGCGGAGAAGGCATCTTCGGCGGTCGCTGTGCGGTCTGCCATGGCACCTCGGTCATCGCCGGGGGCACTGCGCCGGACCTGCGCACTTCGCCGATCCCCGCCAATGCCGAGGCTTTCGCCGAAGTCGTCCGCAACGGCGCGCTGGTCCCGGCGGGAATGCCCAGGTTCGGTGAATTCACGCCAGATCAGGTCGAAGCCCTGCGCCAGTATATCCGCACGCGGGCCGAAGTCCTGCGCAGCGGCCGCCCCGACAGTTCGGTCGGTTCGGCACACAAGACCGGAGAGTGAGCCAACCCCCAGGAAAGGGCGCTTCGAAAGGGGCGTCCCGATCCTGTGATCACGCTTCTCGGTTGGTGTTTCTCAGCATTTTCGGGCGCAGGGAGCGGATTTACCCTTCTGCCTGAATTGCACTGGGGGCTTGGCGTGCAAGCACTGATTCGTGCCGTTCGTCACTATCGCCTGACGGCGATCAGCACAGGGGCTCTACAGTGCGCAACCAGAAGTTGACAGCCACCGCGCTCGTTACTCGAAGTTCACTGTCCTACGTCCGGAACGTATTCGCGCTGAATGAGGCCCGTCAGGCCTTCGTCAATGTTCCTGACGAGGCGCATGCGGCGACGCTGACCGGACTGGACGTCGTTTCCTGCATCGTGCCGGAAGAAGGGGGCGGCTGGTTCGACGAGAGCCGCCCGCTGATCCACGACGATCGGCCCGCTCAGGTCACTTATACATCGGGTACGGAGGGCAAGCCCAAGGGCATTGTCCTGACTTACGCAAACCTGGCCGATGCGGCGGAGCGGATCATCGACCAGATGGGCCTCACTTCCGACGTGCGCGAGTATGTCGGCGTCCCGGTCACCTACAGCTTTGGGATCGGCCGTATCCGTGCGGTCAGTGCCGTGGGCGGCCGGTCCTATCTGCCGCCACGCGGGTTCGATCCGCTCGAGCTTGCCCGAATGCTCAAGGCGGGCGAAGTGAATGCGCTGTCGGCCGTCCCCACGCTGCTGCGCATCGTGCTGCAGCAGAAGGCGGTGATCGGGGACGCGGGCAAGAAGCTGCTGTGGCTGGAGATCGGTTCGCAGTACATGTCCGGCGCCGAGAAGCGCGGTATCCGCGACCTGTTTCCCAATGCCCGGATCGTGCAGCACTATGGTCTCACCGAGGCTTCGCGCAGCACGTTCCTGCAGATTTCGGAGGTTCCGGACGAACTGCTGGATTCCGTGGGGAGAGCCGTCGGCGCTACCGAGGTCGCGATTTCCGAAGAGGGGCGCATCCGCATCCGTGGTCCGCACGTCGCGCGCTGGCGGCTGGACGGCGACGAAATGCGCGATCTTTGCGGCGCGGACGGCTGGCTCGAAACCAGCGACCTCGGACACGTCAAGGACGGCTATCTCTACTACGACGGCAGAGCGGACGATCTGATCAATTCGGGCGGGGTGAAGCTCAACCCGGACTTGCTCGAAGCGCGGATCGCCCAGCTTCTTGGCCAGAGCGGCAAAGTCGTCGTCGCCAAGGTGCCTGACGCGCTGCGCGGCGAGGGTGTGCTGGTCGCGTCCGATGCGACCGACATTGCAGTCGATCGGTTGCATGCCGCATCGGCGGAGGCGCTGAAGGCGTTCGGCGTGGTTGCCGGAGATTCCCTGCACGTCAGGGTCATGCCGAAGATTCCGCGCACGGCGACCGGCAAGGCCATGCGCCGCGTCCTGACCCAGGAGTTCGTCGAGGAACGCAAGTCCGCGCCTCCCGAGCCGGTCGTGGAACGGGCGGTGGAGGCTGCACCGCGCGACGTGCAGGGCTTCTTCCGCCAGTTCTTCCCCGGCCGCCGCATCGGTCCGAACGACAGCTTCGAAAGCATGGGCGGGGATTCGCTCAGCTACATCCAGTTCTCGCTAGGTTTCGAGGGCCGTTTCGGCGCCCTTCCCGATGGTTGGGAATCGCTGACGGTCGAGCAACTGGAGAAGAGCGCCGGAACCACGGCCGTCGACAGCTGGCGCAAGCTGGACGCCGCGATGCTGACGCGCGCCTTCTTCATGATCTGCATCGTCGCGCTGCATCTGGATACCTTCGTCTACAGCCGGAACTGGGGAGCGGCGTACTTCCTGTTCATGCTGTGCGGCTATAGCGTGATGCGCTTCCAGTGGCCGGAGATCAGCCGCACCGGAAAGGTCGGCACGATCTTCGGAACCGTCGTCAGCGTGGCCATCCCGACCCTGATGGTCACCATCGCGATGCAGCTGTGGGCCGGAAAAATGGAAGTGAAGCCGCTGCTGCTGATCTCCAACTGGTTCGATCCGCACCAGTATCACATCGCCTATTACTACTTCGCGGAGCTGTACATGCAGCTTCTGCTCGTGCTCGCCGCGCTGTTCTCGTTCCCGGCGATCCGCGAGTTTCTCAAGGCAAGGCCGATGACGTTCTGCACGGTACTGGTCGCGGTGGCCACGGTGGTCAGCTGGACGGTGGAGAGGGTCTGGGATACCAACTACATCTTCCACCGCACGCCGATCTGGTACATGTGGACGGTCGCCGTGGGCATGCTGATGGCCAGCGCGCGGGACCTGCAGAGCCGGATGGTGGCGATGGCGGTGGTGTGCGTCGCCGTGCTGGTCCATCACGGTGTCACCTCGGCCAGCGCTTATATACTGGGCGGAGCGGCGCTGCTGCTTTTCGGAACGTCGATCAAGGTGCCGTCGTTCGTGAAGTCGATGGTGTCCGAAGTCGCCGGTTCGTCGATGTTCATGTATCTCAGCCACTATCAGGTCCGGTCGCTGATCATCCGTATGTTCCACGGGCCGAAGCCGTGGGTGGCGCTTTCCGTGGCGATCGGGTTCGGCATCGTCTTCGCCCACGCGTACACCTGGGCTGAACGCAAGGTACGCGCGTTCCTGAGCGCGCGGGACGGCAAGGCGATACAGCCGACGTTCGCCCGCGAAGAGCCTTCCGGGCTGGCCAACGCGTGACCGCAGGCGCGCTGCAAGGTGACAGGGTTTACACGGTTTACACTGTCCAGGGGGAAAAGGTGTCACCTTGGGCAGAAATGTGTCACCTCGCACGCGCAAGGTGACACATTTCGCGGCGGAAGTGTCACCTTGTAAGGACAACATGTCACCTTGAGGGCAATGTGTCACCTTGCGGTGTAACCTTGTGAAGCGGACGGGCCATGCGGAGCAATGTACCGGACGGCGCGGCATGTAGGAAAGCGCACGGGTGAAGCCGCGCGACCGTCCTTATGAAACCTTGCTCGCCGGCTCCGTCCATGTCGTGTCGCCGGCGCCCCAGAGCGGTGCGCCCCGGCTTTCGCGCAGCGAAGGGATCGTGCGCCCGTCCTTGTCGGTCACGCCGTATTCCATTGCCAGCTCGGCATTGATGAAGGTGCCGCCGGACCTGTCCCCGACCGCCGGGTCCATCGCCAGCGCCGCGATCACCCGACCCGGAAACTCCGGCGAGGAGCCGACCGCGCTGTTGAGCTGGCTGGCCATGCCGGGAACCGACTTGAGGTTCTCGGTCGCGCGCTCGGTATACGTGAAGCCCTGCCAGAGCGAGACCGCGCTGACGCCGGTGCCCTGAAGTTCGCGGCCCATGTCGCGCATCATGCGGTCGGTCGCGGTCTTGGTCGTGCCGAATACCACATCGTACGTGTAGGTCACCCCGACGTAGCCGGACAGCGCCGCGATCAGCCCCGAACCCTGCGGCACCATGATCCGCGCGGCATGCCAGGCGGCGACGTAAGCGGCGCGCAGGCCGGTATCCCAGATTTGCCATTCATCCTGAAGCGGCTTTTCCCAGAAACCGGTGCGCTCGGTCATGCTGTCGGGAATGGCCATGGCGTTGTTCACCAGCAGGTCGAGCCGCCCTTCGTCGCGCGCGAGCTGATCGAACACCGCGCCGATCCGGGCATCGTCGAGCAGGTCCAGCGCAACAGCGACACCGCGCCCGCCGCGCGCGTTCACTTCGGCGACCGTCTCCTCAAGCGAGCCGGGCAGGACGTGGCCGCCTGCGGAGAGCGTGCGACCGGTGACGTAGACGGTCGCGCCCTGATCCGCCAGCGCGCAGGCGACGCCCTTGCCGATCCCGCGCGTCGCCCCGGTGACGAGCGCGACCTTGCCGGCAAGTCCGCTCAAGACGGCTTTCCCGGATTGGCGGATTGGCGCCGGTTGACGAGCGGGCGGTGGTAGGACGGATCGCCGGGATCGCGGGCCGATACGCCGTTCAGCGCGATGTCGGGCACGTCGGCAAAGGGGATCGGCATCGGCGGCGGCAGGCAGCCCCATTCGATCAGGTTGGTGCGCAGCGCGATCTTCCATGCGTCGCCCCGCCGCTCCAGCCGGTCGACATAGCGTCCGCCCGCGATCCACAGGCTCTCGTCGCGGTTGCGGCCGACGAACTGGTAATACGTCTCGGCATGGGCGGTATCGCCGTCGAGGTCGATGTTGGACTGCAACAGCGCGTGATGCGTGACGATCTGCCCGGCCTCGTGCATCGGCACCGCCCAGTCCCAGCAGTCCGCGGCGCTGCCCACGAAAGGTCCGGCCGCCATCTCGGCATCGTCCCAGAAGGCCGAGAGGTAGACGGCGCGGTCGAAGCGGTCCATCCCGCGCGAGAAACGCTCCAGGCATTCGCGGATCTCGTGCTTGTCCAGCATCGCCGCGATACGGGCCTCACGATCATTTGCCACGGTAGTCGACCTCCGAAACGGGTTTCCAGATCGGCGAGCCGCGCGTCGCCCTAGCCGATGCAATGACGCTGCCGTCCACGTCGGTGAGGCCGTATTCCTGCGCCAGTTCGGCGGTGACGAACTCCCCGCCCGAGCGCTTCATCACCTCGGGATCGGCGGCGAGCGCGGCCACGACGCGCCCCGGATGCTCGACCGTGCTGCCCTGCATCGAGGTGATCGAGGTGGTCATCTTGTCGCCCATTTTGGCAAGGTTGTCCTGCGCCTTCTCGGTCAGGGTCAGCCCCTGCCACAAGGTCAGCGAGGCGACGCCGTGGGGTTCCAGTTCGATCGCCATGTCGCGCGCCATGCGATCGACCGCCGACTTCGACGTGCCGAAGATGACGCTGTAGGTATACGTCACCGCCGCGAAGCCCGAGATCGCCACGATGAGCCCCGACTTCTGCGGCGCCATGATCTTGGCCGCGTGCCACGCCGCGACGTAGTTGGACTTCACCCCGACGTCCCACATCTCGAGGTTGGAGAGCGGCTTTTCCCAGAAGCCCTTGGGTTCCAGCAGGTCGTCCGACAGCGTAAAGGCATTGTTGACGAGGATGTCGAGGCGGCCCTGCTCCGCCGCGATGCGGGCGAACAGCGCGGCCACGGCCTCGTCGTCGCCATGGTCGCAGGCGACGGCGATGCCGCTGCCACCGCTGGTCGCACCGCGCGCGTCGCACTCGGCAGCCGTGCCGCCGACCGTGCCGGGCAGGTAGTAGTAGCCCTCCCTGACGGTGCGCCCGGTGACGTAGACCGTGGCGCCCTGCTCGGCGAGGACGAGCGCGATGCCCTTGCCGATGCCGCGGCTGGCGCCGGTGACCAGCGCGACCTTGCCCGCAAGCGGCGCGCTCATGCCGCGTTCCCTGCGAACCAGTCTTCGCTGTAGTCGCCCTTGGCGCGGCCGGGGAAATGGTCTGCGGTGAAAGGATAGCCCATCACGCCTTTGGACCAGTCCGCTGCGGCGCCCCAGTCCTGTTCCCAGTCGTAGAGCATCACCCGGTCGGCGATCCGCCATTCCGGCTCGGCCGAGGCACCGGCGCGCTTCTCGAAGGTGTCGAGATAGCGTCCGCCGATGCAGGTATCCCGATCGCCTTCGCCCATATCGACACGGTGGTACGAGAACACGTGGGTCTCGGCGCGCGCGGTGGCTCCCGCCAGTTCGATGTGCGTCTGGCCAAGCAGGTGCTGGGTGTCCTTGATCGCATCGGCGCCGGGCACGACCCAAGCGAGATAGGCGTCGAAAGTGCCGCCGTGCACGCCGTAGTCGAACCGGGCATCGGGCCACCAGCACGCGCGGATCAGGTCCGCGCTGCGCCGGTCCTCGCCGCGCGCCAGCCGCGCCACGCAAGTGCGGATCGCCTCGCGGTCGATCATCTCGCGTAAAGCCTGCTCCATCCAACCTCTCCTTGCCGTCATGCCGGGACGCATTGGCCGCTTTGACGGCTCCTGAATGCGCGGTATCGCGAAGGGGCCTGTCGCGCGGACAAGCCCCTTCCACCGAAGTTCAATGCCGCAAAACCGCCGCTACGACTTGACCAATCTGGACACGCGGACCCGCTACGGCCCGCTGATCGCCGATGCGGAGTTTGCAGGTATCGGGCATCACGCCCCGAACCCGCCGTCGATGGTATGGAGCGCGCCGGTCACGATGCCGGCCTCCGGACCGGCGAGATAGGCGACCATCCCGGCGATCTCGTCCGGGCGGCCGTGGCGCTTGATCGCCATGAAGCCGTGCATGAGGTCCTTCATCGGCCCGTCGCCGGGGTTCATGTCGGTATCGGTCGGACCGGGCTGGACGGTGTTGACGGTGATGCCCCTGCCGCCGAAATCGCGGGCGAGGCCCCGGGTCAGCCCCTGTATCGCGGATTTGGTGAGCGAATAGGCCGCGCCGCCCGTGAATGGAATGCGGTCCCCGTTGGTCGATCCGATGAAGATGATCCTGCCATTGTCCGGCATGCGCCGGGCGGCCTCCACGGCAGCATGGTAGGGGGCGCGGACATTGACGTCGATCATGCGGTCGATGACGTCGGCGTCCTGCTCCAGCGGATCGCCGAACACGAGAACGCCCGCATTGACGACGAGAATGTCGATCGGTCCGGCATCGGCGACAAGGGCGATCACCGCGTCACGATCGGCCGCGTCCGACCGGACTGCGCTGGCGCCCGTCTCGGTGGCCAGCGCCTGTGCGGCGTCTGTCGCCCCGGCGTAGGAGAATGTCACGGCCGCGCCGTCTGCGGCGAGGCGCTTTACGATCGCGGCGCCGATGCCCCGGCTGCCGCCGATGACGAGGGCTGTCTTTCCTGAAAAGTCGGTCATTCGTACTGCTCCTGTAGTGCTTGTGATGGGTAGTGCGTGAGGCGCGGGGGCGCTTACTTGTGGGTGTCGAGGAAGCCGCGCACGGCTGCGACGGTGGCCTTTGGCTGCTCCTCCATCAGCCAGTGCCCGGCGTCGGGGATGGTGGCTTCGGTCACGTCGGAGGCGGCGAAGCGCATGACCGTCGCCATCATCGGGCCGAAGGATTTCTCCCCGCCGACCGCCAGCACCGGCATCGCCAGCTTGCCCGCTGCCACGAAGGCGCGGTTGTCGATCGCGTCCTGGTCGAAGGCGGCGAACTGGGCGAAGCCCGCGTGCATGGCCCCCGGCCGGGCGTAGAGCGCGGCATAGTGGACGCGCGAGGCTTCGCTGAAGCGCTCGGGCCGGGCGGAGAACTCGTTCCAGAACCGGTCGAGGTAGATCCGTTCGCGTCCGGCGACGAGGCGCTCCATGTCGGGGCCGCCGAAGCGGAAGTGCCACAGCAGCGGGTTCTTTAGGATCTCCTCCCAGGGACCGACACCGGGCAGCGGCGCGTCCATCAGCACGAAGCTGGTGACGCGCTCGCGGTTCTGGGCGGCGAAGGCGTAGCCCACCATGTTGCCGATGTCGTGCGTGACGAGGGCGGTCTTGCCGACCTTCAGCGCGTCGAGCAGCCCGGCGATGTCCTGCCCCTGCGTCTTCTTGTCATAGCCCCCGGCGGGCTTCGCCGAGAGGCCCATGCCGCGCAGGTCGGGCACGATGACCACGTGATCGCGCGCGAGATCGGCCGCCAGCGGCGCCCACATGTCGCCGGTTTCGCCATAGCCGTGAAGCAGGACGACGGCCGGCCCCTTGCCGCCGATGCGGGTGTGGATCGTGGTGCCGTTGGTCGATATCTCCTCGGTCCGGAAACCTTCGGGAAACGGCGCGACTTGCGCGCTTGCCGGGGTCGCGGCGATGCCGAGCGGGGTGGCCAGGGCGAGGGCCGCTGCAATAATTCGAGTGAACATCTGTCTGCCTCCTTCATCCCGCATGTCGCGGGCTGTCGACGGCAAGATGATTTCAGGCCATCGTGCGCACTAGCCGCCAAATTCCGGAACCGGCTTTCGGGAATGCCGAACGATGATGAAGCTGGAAGGAGTGGCCGCGTTCGTATCGGTGGCCGAAGCGGGATCGATCAGCGAGGCGGCGCGCCGCCTCGGCTTTGCCAAGTCGGTGGTCAGTGAGCGCGTGGCCGAACTGGAAAGACTGCTCGGCGCAAGCCTGATGCAGCGCACCACCCGCAAGCTGTCCCTGACCGGGGAAGGCGAGCTGTTCCTCGAACGGGCGCGCCGGATCATGCGCGAGACGATAGAGGCGCAGGCCGAGATCGCGGAGCGGCGCGGATCCCTGTCCGGGCCGCTGCGTCTGGCCGGACCGATCGGGTTCGGCACGCTGCACCTTGGCCGGATGGTGAACGCGTTCCTGGCGGTCCACCCGGCCATCGAACTCAGCATGGATCTGGACGACAAGTTCGTAGACGTGGCCGCCGACGGCTACGACGCGGTGATCCGCCATGGCCCGATCCAGGATACGCGCCTGATCGCGAAGCGGCTGGCGTCGAGCCGCCGGGTCCTCGTCGCCGCGCCGTCCTATCTGGAGAAGCACGGCGCGCCCGCGTCGCTGGAGGAACTGGATCGGGCCTGCGCGATCCTCTACTCCAACCGCTCGGCCGACTGGCGCTTCCGTTCCGGCGACGGCGAGACCATCCTGCGGCCGCGCGCCTGCCTGCGCGTGAACAACGGCATCGTCATGCGCGATGCCGCGCTGGCGGGCCTCGGCATCGCTTTGTTGCCGACGTTCTTCACGTACGAGCAACTGGCGAGCGGTGCACTGGTCCAGGTCGATGTCGGCGCCGAAGCGGAGGGTGCGGAACTCTACATCGCCTACACGCGCAACCGCAGTGCCTCGGCCAAGCTCGCGGCGCTGACGGAGTGGCTGCGGCAGGAGATCGGCACGCCTGCGTACTGGGACCGGTAGCGAGGCTGGATCACACCTCTGCGTCGTCGTCGCCCGCCGGCAACCGGATCTCGACCACCATCCCCGGAGGCCCGGCGACTATGCGCGCAGTGCCGTCGTGTGCGGCGGCGATGGCCTGCACCATGCTCAATCCCAGGCCGTGTCCCGGGCTCCCGCGGTTCGTATCGAGACGGACCAGCCGTTCGAAGATGCGCGGTTGATCCTTCAGGGGGACGCCGGGGCCATCGTCGGCAACCCTGATCACGGTTTCCCTGCCTTCGGTCAGGCTCGTGACGCTTACGGACCTGCCCGGGTGCGCGTGGACGAGGGCGTTGTCCAGAAGGTTCGCCACGATGCGCTGGATCAGCGCCTTGTCACCATGGACCGTCGCGGGCTCGATCGACAGTTCCAGCCTCAGGCCCGCGTCTTCCAGCGACGGGCGGTGGGCTTCGGCGATCTCCCGGACGGCATCGGCGACATCGACCGGCACGAAGCGCTTGCGCACCAGCTTCCCGTCGATCTCTGTGATCGCCAGCAGGCTGGCGAAAAGGCCGATCAGTTCGTCGGTATCGTCGCTGGCGGCGTCCAGCAGATCGCGCTGCGCCGGGTCGGTCGCCAGCGCCGCAGCCTTCTCCAGCTTGGCGCTTACGCGGCTCAGCGGCGTGCGCAGGTCATGGGCCAGTCCGCTGGACACCTCGCGAAGATTCGACAGCAGCGTGGAAATCCGGTCCAGCATGCGGTTGAGCACCGTGGCAAGGCCGTCGAGTTCGTCCGCCCCGCCATGAACAGGCATGCGCTGGGTCATGTCGCCGGCCATGATCGCGCTGGCGCGGCTTTCCATCGCGCGCAGCCGGCGGCGGATGGTGACGCCGAAGGCAAGCGTCGTGCCCACGCTCGCCAGCATGAGCAGCGCGACGGCAGCGATGAACAGGCGCAGCAGCACGAAGTCCATGCGATCCACGATGGTCCGGTCCGCCGCTACCAGCAGGCGGCCGCCGTTCGACAGGCGCGCGTTGATGCCCTGGGCGATCGCCGGTGTCCCGTCGGGCCGGACGAACGGCACGAACTCGCTCCACCCCGGCGGCGGCATCCGGGCGTCGAGGCGGCCCGCTCGCCTGTGTCCCGCCGCATCGACCACGGCGTAACCCATCGATCGCTCGTCGTCGCCCGGCTCGTCGTCGAGGTAGCCCACCGTGCCGGGCTTGCTGGCGAGGTCGCGGATGCGGACCGCCTCGATCAGCGCATCGAAGCCGTGCTCGCGTTCGTATTCCAGCAGGGCACGGGTCTCGATATCGACCCGGTGGTCGATCTGTCGTTCGATCTCCTCATGGACGAACCAGTACGTGAGGCCGCCGAGCGCGGCGGTTATCAGCGCCGATGCCGCGGCGACGACGAGGACGAGCCCGGGAATGGTGCGCGGCAGGGAAAGGCGTCGGCGCCTGCCGGATCGCTCAGTCATCCGCCGGGTTCATGATGTAGCCCGATCCGCGCACGGTGCGGATGGCGTTATGCGCGAACCCCTGGTTCAGCTTGGTGCGCAGGCGGCTCATGTGAGTCTCGACGATGTTGGTCTGCGGATCGAAGCCGAAGTTCCAGATCCGCTCCAGCAGCAGGGTGCGCGTGACGACCCGGTCGGGGCTGCGCATGAGCTGCTCCAGCAGGCTGAACTCGCGCGGCTGGAGGTCGATCGGCAATCCGGCGCGCCTCACCGTGCGCCGGGCGAGGTTCATCTCGATGTCGCCGACGACGAGGTTTTGCTGAAGCGTCTGGGGCGCCGGGCGGCGGGCCAGGGCGATCAGCCGCGCGGCGAACTCGGCGAAGGCGAACGGCTTGGTCAGGTAATCGTCGGCGCCGCCTTCCAGCGCCTCGACGCGGTCCTCGATGCCGCCCAGCGCGGTCAGCATCAGGATCGGCGTCTGGCATCCGCCGTCCCGTGCCTGCTTCATCACCGAAAGACCGTCGAGCCCGGGAACCATCCGGTCCAGCACGGCGACGTCGAATTGCTCGTCCGCAAGCAGATCGAGCGCCTCGTGCCCCGATGTGACGAGGCGGGAATGGTGGCCCAGTTCGCCAAGGCCGGAGCCCAGATACTTCGAAAGCTCCGGATCATCTTCAAGAACCAGCACGTTCATCGCGGAAAACAACTCACCACTTTCGCCAAATTCCCAACATTGGGATTACATTGGGAAGAATACACTTCTTCCCAATGTTGCGTTTTGCATCTTGGGAACCACCATGCCCGTCTGTATCCGCCCCAGCAAGTGCGATTAGCTCGCATTATCGTTAGCAATTATGCTCGATCGATCAGGGGGATTCAGAAATATGCCTGCTTTCACGTCACTGCATGCGCGCAGCCGCCATGCCCTGCTTGCCGCCACGGCAGCTGCGCTCGTCGGCCACGGCGCGGCCGCGCAGGCGCAGGAAGCCCCGGCCAATCTCGGCGGCGCGACCGTCACCGCGACGTCGATCGACGACAAGGAAGCGCAGACTTCCTACAAAGTCAGCCGCTCGACCAGCGCGACGCGCACCGATACCCCGCTGATCGATGTGCCGCAGACGGTCAACGTCGTTTCGGTGAAGCAGATCGAGGATCAGGCTTCGAACAGCATCGGCGATGCCATCCGCTATGTGCCGGGCATTTTCTCGGCGCAGGGCGAGGGCAACCGCGAAACGCTGGTGATCCGCGGCAATTCCACCACCGGCGACTTCTTCGTCGATGGCGTGCGCGACGACGTCCAGACCTACCGCGATCTCTATAACATCGAGCGGCTCGAGGTCTTCAAGGGCTCCAACGCGATGATCTTCGGGCGCGGTGGCGTCGGCGGCGTCATCAATCGCGTCACCAAGGTCGCGAATGGCGACCTCATCCGCTCGTTCCGCGTCGAGGGCGGCAGCTTCAACCACGTGCGCGGCCAGTTCGACCTGGGTACGCCGCTGGGCGAGGTGGTTTCGGTGCGCATGACCGGCGTGTACCAGAACAGCGAGAGCTACCGCGACGGTGTCGACTACAACCGCTGGGGCTTCAACCCGACGGCGACCTTCAAGCTCGGCGCGGACACCACCGTGACCCTCGGCTACGAGCACTTCAAGGATGAGCGCGTTGCCGACCGCGGTGTCTCCACCTACCTCGGCAAGCCGCTGCACACCCCGCGCGGCCAGTTCTTCGGCGACCCCGACCAGAGCCCGACCTGGACCGATACGGACGCGGCGACGCTGTTCGTCGAGCACAAGTTCAGCGATACCGTCTCGATCCGCAACCGCACCCGCTATGCCGACTACGACAAGTTCTACCAGAACGTCTTCCCGACGACGGTGAACACGGCGCCGATGACCAACCCGGCCGGCCTGCCCGCCGGTACCTATGCGGCAGGAACCATCGTCGGCATCCAGGGCTACAACAACTTCACCAATCGCAAGAATTTCATCAATCAGACCGACCTGAACGCCCAGTTCGCCACCGGCGCGATCGAGCACACCCTGCTCGTCGGGGCGGAATACGGCCACCAGAAGACCGAGAACCTGCGTCAGGAAGCCTTCTTCCCCACCGCGTCCAACGCCAGCGGCGTGACGACGATCTATGCGACGCTGCTCGACCCCACGATCAGCCGCCCCGACATCCGCTGGGCGCAAAGCGCGTCGAGCCCGCAGAACCGCGGCACCGCCGAAGTCGTCGCAGGCTACGTGCAGGACCAGATCGCGCTCTCGCCGATGTTCGACGTGGTTGTCGGCGTGCGCTACGAGCACTTCACCACCAAGGTCACGAACCTGCGCAACAACCAGGACTTCAAGGTCACCGACGACCTGTGGTCGCCGCGTGCGGGCCTGATCTTCAAGCCGGTGGAGAACGCCTCGATCTACGCCAGCTACTCACGCACGTACCTGCCGCGCGGCGGTGACCAGCTCACCGGCCTGTCGCCGACCAACCAGAACCTCGCTCCGGAAAAGTATCAGAACTACGAACTGGGCGCGAAGTGGGACATCCTGCCCACCTTCAACGTATCGGCCGCCGTGTTCCAGCTGGACCGCACCAATGTGCTCGCCGACGTCGATGGCGACGGCATCCAGGAGCCGGTCGGTCGCCAGCGCACCAAGGGTGTGGAACTCGCCGTCGCAGGCAGCATCACCAAGCAGGTCAGCATGGTAGGCGCCTATACTTATTCGGACGGCACGTTCCTCGATGACGTGTCGGGTACGGTGAAGGCCGGCAACATCCTGCCCAACATGCCCAAGCATAGCGCCTCGCTGTGGACCCGTTTCGATCCGATCGAGCAACTCGGCGCCGCCGTCGGCGTCATCTATCAGGGCAAGCGCTATGCCTCGACCGACAACCTCGTCTCGATGCCCGGCTATACCCGTGTCGATGCCGCGCTCTATTACAACCTGAGCGAGACGGTCAGCGCCCAGCTCAACGTGGAGAACGTCTTCAACAAGCGCTACTTCATCTACGCGCACAGCAACACGAACGTGACGCCGGGATCGCCGACCGCGTTCAAGGTCGGTCTCAACGCGCGCTTCTGAGCCCGCAGCGTGATCGGTCTGGATCGATGATCCACGTCGCTAAACTGTCGCCGATCGAGAAACTGGCGATCGACCTGATCCGGGGCTGCCGACCGGCACGCCTCGGGTCGGACGACTGCCGGGATTTCGTCCGGCTTGCGCGTGCGGCGAAGGGGGCGGGGATGGTCATCTCCGCCCTCGACTGCCCTTATCTGGGCGATGACGAGGCGACGTTGCTCGGCTGTCTGGCGCTGCTCCAGCGCCAGCGCGCGATATTGGCGCTGGATCTCGATCCGCAACTGCTGCGCCATCTTGCACGCGGGGCGGAGCGTCTTGCCGGATATGGCGGCAGGCTCGAATATCGCAACGTCGCGCGGATATCTCCCGGCGGCTCGACCCGGCGAAAGCGTGCGTGGCGCAGCAGGAACGCGCCCGCGCCCACAGTCGCGCAGGATCATCTGCACTGAGGAGCGGCGACCAGCCTTGATCATCGTCCTTTCGAACATTGGGATTTTGTATGGTTGCCTCCAGAATCGCCCAATGTGCGTCTGCTAGCGCCTTGGGCATGCGCCATCTTGCTCTCCTGATCCTGCCGCTCGCCGTGTCCGCCTGCGGTCAAACGGCATCCAAGCCATCCACGCCGCCCGCCCATGCGGAGCTGATCGCGAACGAAGCCGAACTGCTCAAACTCACCCTGACGCCCAAGGCCCAGCAGCGCCTCGGCATCAAGACCACGACGGTGGGCGGCGGTTCGGCCGCGCAGACGCGGCAGGTGACCGGCGAGATCGTGGTGCCGCCGACGAGCGCGGGCGGCGTGCCCGTCAACTCGCTCACCAACCTGCAGCAGGTCGGATCGCAGCAGGCGGTGGCCGACGGCGAAGTGGCGCGCACCGAGGCACAGGCCCGGCTCGCCCGCATTGCCCTGACCCGCGCCGAGGCCCTCGTGCGTGAGGAAGCCGGAAGCGTGCGCGCCCGTGACGAGGCCGCTGCCGCCCATGCCGCCGCGCAGGCCGCGCTCGGCGCCGCGCGCCAGCAGCGCAGGCTGCTCGGCCCGGCGGTCGCGACGCTCGGCACCCAATCGACGCTCTGGGTTCGCGCATCGGTCTTCGCCAGTGACGTTGGCGCGGTGCTGCGCGGGAGCGAGGCCATGATCCACCCGCTCGGCGGGAACGGAGAAGGCAGGAGTGCACGCCCGGTCCAGGCGCCGCCCTCCGCCGACAGCGTGGCGGGCACCGTCGATCTCTATTATGCCGTGAACAACGGCGACCGCGCCTTGCGCGTCGGTCAGCGCGTCGCGGTCGAACTGCCTCTGGCCGGGCGCACGCAGGGCCTATCGGTCCCGTCCTCGGCCATCGTGCGTGACATCTACGGCGGCGAATGGGTCTACCGGAAGACCGGTGCCGATGCTTTCGTGCGCCAGCGCGTGGAGGTCGCCTCGGAAAGCGGCGGCCAGGCGCTGCTCGCGCGGGGGCTCAAGGCCGGGGCGCTGGTCGTGACCGTCGGCACCGCGGAGCTCTTCGGCACCGAGTTCGGGGCGGCGCACTGATGCTGGCCGGTCTCGTTCGCTTCGCGCTGGTCCAGCGCGTCCTCGTGCTCGCCCTTGCGGCGCTGCTGGTGGTCCTCGGCATCCGCGCCGGGCGCGATGTCCCGCTCGACGTGTTCCCCGAGTTCGCCCCGCCGATGGTCGAGATCCAGACCGAGTCGCCCGGCCTGTCCACCGAGGAAGTCGAAAGCCTCGTCACCGTGCCGATCGAGACGGCGGTGAACGGAGTGCCGGACCTGATGACGCTGCGCTCCAAGTCGGTGCTCGGCCTGTCCTCCGTCCAGATCCTGTTCGATCGCGGCACCGACGTCATGCGTGCAAGGCAGATCGTCGGCGAGCGCATCGCGCAAGTGCAGGCGCGCCTGCCGCTGGCCGCGCGCCAGCCGGTGCTGATGCCGCCGCTGTCCTCGACCAGCCGCGCGATGAAGATCGGGCTGACCTCCACCAAACTCGACCAGATGAAGCTGTCCGAACTGGTGCGCTGGACGATCCGCCCCCGGCTGATGGCCGTGCCCGGCGTCGCCAACGTGGCGGTCTGGGGCCAGCGCGACCGGCAGTTGCAGGTGCTCGTCGATCCCGACCGCCTGCGCGCCTCGGGCGTGACCCTTACCGAAGTGCGCGCCGCTACGGGCGATGCGGTGCTGGTGGGCGGGGGCGGCTTCGTCGATACCCCCAACCAGCGCATCGCCGTGCAGCAGGCGGGCATGGTGCAGGACGCCGCCCAGCTGGGTCAGGCGATCGTCAGGCAGTCCGGCAACGCTCCCGTCCGCCTGTCCGACGTCGCCCGCGTGATCGACGGCCATGCGCCGCCGATCGGCAACGCGATCATCGACGACGTGCCCGGCATCATGCTGATCGTCGAGAAGCAGCCGACCGCCAACACGCTCGAGATGACCCGCGCGGTCGAGGCCGCCATCGCCGAGCTGAAGCCGGGCCTGACCGACGTGAAGATCGATACCACGATCTTCCGCCCGGCCACCTTCATCGAGCGCTCGATCGACAACCTGACCCGCGCCCTGCTGATCGGCTGCGCGCTGGTGGCGGCGGTGCTGTTCCTGTTCACGCGCGACTGGCGGCAGGCGGTCATCAGCCTGACGGCGATTCCCCTGTCGCTGCTCGGTGCCGGTCTGGTGCTGCTGTGGAGCGGGGCGACGATCAACGTCATGGTGATCGCGGGCCTCGTCATCGCGCTGGGCGAAGTGGTGGACGATGCCATCATCGACGTCGAGAACATCGCTCGCCGCCTGCGCCTCAACCGCGAGGCGGAGCATCGGAAATCGGCTTTCGAGGTGGTCCTCGCCGCCTCGCTGGAAGTGCGCTCGGCAGTGGTCTTTGCCTCGCTCATCGTGATGCTGGTGTTCCTGCCGATCTTCTTCCTCGGCGGGCTGGCGGGGACGTTCTTCCAGCCGCTGGCGATCGCTTACGTGCTGGCGATCGGGGCCTCGCTGCTGGTGGCGCTGACGGTGACCCCCGCGATGTGCCTGTTGCTGCTGCCCCGCGCGCCGTTGACCGAGGAGCGCGACACCCGCTTCGTCGGCTGGCTCAAGGGCCGCTACGCCCGCATCCTGCCACGCGCGGTGGTGCGCCCCAGAGCGGCGATCGGCGTGGTGGCGGGCGGCCTGCTGCTTTCAGGGCTGGGTTACATGACCTTCAAGGACCAGTTCCTGCCCGACTTTCGCGAAACCGATTTCCTGATGCACTTCGTCGAGAAGCCGGGCACCTCGATCGAGGCGATGGACCGCATAACCATCCGCGCGTCGAAGGAACTGCGCTCGATCCCCGGCGTGCGCAATTTCGGCGCGCACATCGGCCGCGCCGAGCAGGCGGACGAGGTCGTCGGCCCGAACTTCACCGAACTGTGGATCAGCCTCGACGAAAAGGCCGACTACGACGGCTCGGTCGCGAAGATCAAGGAAGTGGTCGACGGCTACCCCGGCCTGTTCCGCGATGTGCTGACGTACTTGCGCGAACGCATCAAGGAAGTGTTGACCGGCGCCGGTGCCACCGTGGTGGTGCGCATCTACGGCCCCGAGCAGGAGGAACTGCGCGCCGCCGGGCAGCGCGTGCGCGATGCGGTTTCGGGTATTCCCGGCGTGGCGGACCTCAAGCTGGAGAGCCAGGTGCTGGTCGCCCAGCTGCGCATCCGCCCGCGTCCCGAGGATCTGGGGCGGTTCGGCCTGACGGCGGGCGAAGTGCGCCGTCAGGCGCAGACGCTGGTGGCCCAGCAGAAGGTCGGCGAGATCTACCGCGACCAGCGCGCCTTCGACGTCGCGCTATGGGGCGAGCCCGCAGTGCGCGGCAATATCCACGCCCTGCGCGATCTGATGATCCAGTCGCCGGCCGGTGCCCCGGTACGCCTCGCCGACATCGCCGATGTCGAAGTGGTGCCCGCGCCCAACGAAGTGAAGCGCGAGAACGGCCAGCGCCGGCTCGACGTGACGCTCAACGTGTCGGGTGCGGATCTCGGCACGGTGGCGCGCGGGGTCGAGGCGGCCGTCGCCAAAGTGCGCTTCGCCAGCGGTTATCACCCCGAAGTGCTGGGCGAATATGCCGCGCTAAAGGAGTCGCGCCAGCGGCTCTGGACCACCGGGGCGCTGTGCCTGATGGGCGTGCTGCTGCTGGTGTGGATCGAGTTCCGCTCGCGCCGGATCACCGCGCTGGTGGGCGTGAGCCTGCCGTTCGCGCTGGTCGGCGGGGTCGTTGCGGTGGCGCTGACGGGCGGGGTGCTCTCGCTCGGCTCGCTGGTGGGCTTCGTCACTGTGATCGGCATCGCCGCGCGCAACGGGATCATGCTGCTCTCGCACTACCGCCATCTCGAACGCGAAGAGGGGATGGCGTTCGGCCGCGACCTCGTCCTGCGCGGGGCGGAGGAGCGGCTGGTGCCCATCCTGATGACGGCGGCCTGCGCTGGGCTGGCGCTGGTGCCGCTGATCGTCGCGGGGAATGCCCCGGGGCACGAGATCGAGCACCCGATGGCCATCGTCATCCTCGGCGGCCTGCTGTCCTCCACCGTGCTCAACCTGTTCCTGATGCCCGCGCTCTATGCGCGCTACGGCGAGGAGAAGCGCACGCCGCCCGCTCAGGCTCAGGAGGTCCTGGCATGACGCGCCGCATTTCGCTCGCCGCGCCGCTGCTGGCGCTTGCCCTGTCGGCCTGCATGGGTGCGGGGACGCCTCCGAAGACCGTGGTTCCGCCCGCTGCGGGCGGCGCTTTCGCGGCGCTTCCGGTCGCCTCGATAGAGCCGGTGCCGGAAGACTGGTGGCGGCTCTACGACGACCCGCAGCTCGACGCGCTCGTCATGGCCAGCCTTGCCGCCAACGCCGACTTGCGCGTGGCCTACGCCAACCTCGACGGCGCCCGCGCGGCCTTGCGGCAGGCGCAGGCGGCGCGCTTGCCGACGACCACGGTGGAAAGTGCGCTGACGCTGGACAATCCCAGCAACCAGCCGAGCGCCGCCTCGGTCTCCGCCAGCGACTGGGACATCGCCGCGACCGCCAGCTGGGACATCGACCTGTTTGGCCGCCTGCGCTCCGGGGCACTCGCCGCGCGCGCCGATGCCGAAGCGCAGGCCGCTGCGCTCGACGGCGTGCGGGTGGCGGTGGTTGCCGATACCGTACAGGCCTATGTCGAATTCTGTGCTGCCTCCCGCGCCATTACCGAGGCCAAGTCGGTCGCCGCCGCGCAGGATCGCTCGGTGGCGCTGGTGAAGGAGCAGTTGGCCGCAGGCGAGGTCTCGCCGCTGGAAGTCTCGCAAGTCACCGCGTTGTCGGCATCGTCGCGCGCGGCGGTCGCGCCTTTCGAGGCGCAGCGGCTGAACGCGCTCTACCGTATCGCCACGCTGCAGGGGCGTCCCCCGGCGGAGGCGCGCGGGTTCGCGCTGGCCTGCGAGGCTGCGCCGCGCCTCAAGGGTGCACTGCCCGTGGGCGACGGCACCGCGCTGCTGCTGCGCCGCCCCGACGTGCGCGAGGCGGAGCGCAAGCTGGCCGCCGCCAGCGCCCGGGTGGGCGTGGCGCGGGCGGACTTCTATCCCAAAGTCAATCTCGGCGGCGCGCTCGGCCTGCTGGCGGGCGGGTTCGATGCGGTCGCCTCGCCGCTGATCAGCTGGGCTTTCCCCAACATGGCCCCGGCGCGCGCAAAGATGGCGCAGGCCCTCGCGTTCGAACAGGCGGCGCTGGCCGGGTGGGACGTCGCTATGCTCAAGGCGCTGCGCGAGGTCGAGACCGGCCTCGCCAGCTACGATGCGGAGATGCGCCGCAACCGTGATCTTGCCGAGGCAGCGAGCCAGGCGCAGGCCTATGCACGGCGCACCGCCGCTCGCGTGCGCTATGGCGATGCTGCAGGATTGCTGCAGGTCGATGCGGAGCGCACCCTCGCCACCGCCCGGCTCGCCCGGGTGCAGAGCGACATGGCGCTCGCACAGGCAGAGGTAACACTGTTCCGCGCGCTCGGAGGTGGCTGGCGCGGCGGGGCGCAGGCGCGCTAGGCTGGCAGCATGCGAATCCTGATCGTCGAAGATGACCAAGACACCCTGCGCTTCATCGCCAAGGGGCTGGAGGAGGCGGGCCACGCCGTCATGCTCGCTTCGGACGGGACCGAGGGGCTATACCATGCCGCCGGTGGCGGGTTCGACGTCGTCGTCGTGGACCGGATGCTGCCGGGGCTCGACGGGCTCTCGCTGCTCAAGGCGCTGCGGGCGACCGGCGATGCGACGCCGGTGCTGATGCTTACCGCGCTCGGCAGCATCGCCGACCGGGTGAACGGGCTGGAGGCGGGCGCGGACGACTACCTCGTCAAACCTTTCGCATTCTCCGAACTCAGCGCGCGGATCAATGCGCTGGGGCGGCGCACCCACGCCCGGATCGAGGCGCGGCGGCTCAGCGTCGGCGACATCGTGCTGGACCTCGACAGCCGCACGGTCGAGAGGGGCGGCAGGCGCGTGGCCCTGCAACCGCGCGAATTCAGCCTGCTGGCCGAACTGATGCGCAACCCGCGCCGGGTGGTGACGCGCACGATGCTGCTGGAGCGGGTGTGGGATTTCGACTTCGATCCCAAGACCAACATCGTCGACACGCACATGAGCCGGTTGCGCTCCAAGCTGAACGCCGGGTTCGAGGAGGACGCGATCGAGACCGTTCGCGGCTCGGGCTACATGATGCGGCCCGGATGATGTGGATACTGTGATGTTGGGGAAGGCATGGAAGACGACGACCGGGCTTGTCGCCATCGTCGGTCTCGTCTTCGCGCTGGCCATCGTGGGGATCGGGGCGATCTCGTATGAAGTCACGCACGAGGCGCTGGAGCAACAGCTCGACCACCGCATCTCCGCCGAGACCGCGGGGTTGCTGGCGGAGGCGCACAGGCACGGACTGCCCGCGATCGCCTCCGCCATCGAGCGGCGCGAGGCATCCCGGTCCACTGCAAGCCTCGACTACCTGCTTGTGGACGAGGCAGGGAACCGGGTCGCGGGAAAGCTGCAGGCGCAAGTGCCTTCGAAAGTCGGGTTCGAGGAGTTCCTGCATTATCGCAAGTCCGGCGAGCCGGACACCGGCATTGCGCAGGCGCTGACGACGAAAGTGGCGGGCGGCATGCTGGTGGTTGCAGCCGACCGTTCCGGCCTCGACGAGATCGACCGCACGCTTGCTGCCCTTTTCGCAGCGGCCCTTGCAGCATTGCTGGTGGTCGGCGCGGTCGCCGCCGGGATCATCGGCTGGCTGACGCAGCACCGGCTGGAGCGCATCGACGCGACCGCGCGGGCGATCATCGGCGGCGACTTTGCCCGGCGCGTCCCGCGTGACGGATCGGGCAGTGAATTCGACCGGCTCGCGGGCACTCTCAATGCGATGCTGGACCGTATCGAGGGGCTAATGGAGAACTTGCGGCAAGTCTCCAGCGACGTCGCGCACGACTTGCGCACGCCTTTGACCCGGCTGTGTTCCAGCCTCGACCAGGCCGCGCAGGAGAGCGATGAGGAGGTCCGATCGGAACGGCTCGAAAGCGCCCGCGCGCAGGCAGCCGAACTGCTGGAGATCTTCTCCGCCCTGCTGCGCATCGCCGAGATCGAGGGCATGAGCGAGCGGCTTCCGCGCGAACGCCTTGACCTCTCCACGTTGCTCGAAAGGATGGCGGAGAGCTATCGCCCCGATTTCGAGGACAGTGGGCGTTCGCTGCACCTCGTACTGGTGCAGGAGATGCAGGTGGAGGGCGACCGGCGCCTTCTCAACCAGGCCCTTGCGAACCTGCTCGACAACGCCTTGCGGCACACGCCTGCGGGCACCGGCGTGACGATCAGCGGCGAACGGGTAAAGGGCGGGGTGAAGGTGACCGTCGCCGACGACGGGCCGGGGGTTCCGGCGCAGCACAGAGCCCGCCTGTTCGACCGCTTCGCCCGCGCGGAAGCGGCGCGTTCGACGCCGGGGCACGGGCTTGGGCTGGCAATGGTGCGGGCTATCGCCCTGGCCCATGGCGGCGATGCCCGGATCCTCGACGATCGGCACGGCTTTGCCGTCGAGATCAGGATCCGGGGGTGACGAGCAATTCAGTACCGCAGCTTCAGGCTCAGCGAGAATGTCTGGCCGAAGTAGCTGGTCTGCGCAGCGGCATCGGCGACAGGGCGGTAGAGCACTTCGTGTTCGTTCGTCAGATTCAGTGCCGCCAGGCGAAGCTGCATGTGATCGTCGATCCGGTATGATACGTAGGCGTTGAGGTAGTTGGTCGGCCCCAGCACACGGTTGGCCGTCAGGCCGGTGGGGCGCAGGAAGCCCGAGCGATACTCGTATGTCGCGCCGATCCCGAAGTTGCCCTTTTCCCAGCTTCCCGACAGGTTGACCGCGTGCTTCGACAGGCCCGGTACGCCCGATGGCGGCACGAACAGGTAGAGCGGATTGGCCGGGTCGGTGGCCGAAGGATCGTTGAAGCGGAAGTTGCTGTCGGTGAAGGAATAGCTCGCCTCCAGCGCCAGTCCGTCCAGCGGCGCGGGCAGCATCGAGAAGGTCTGGCGCAGCGATACGGCGGCGCCGCGGATATAGGACTTCTTCAGGCTGTCTGCCCGCAGCGCCGGGTTCAGCACCGGGCCGCCGGGCATGATGAGGTCACCCGGCCAGGCCGAACTGCTTAGGAACTTGTAGTAGGCATCGAGCGAAATCGCGGTGTCCGGCGCGGGGCTGTAGCGCAGGGAAAGGTCCATGTTCCATGCCTTGACAGGGTCCTGCCGCTCGATCGTGCCCGAAGGACCGGCGATGACGCGGCGCAGGTTGAACCCGTCGATCGCGCTGCGCAGGAGCGTGCGGTACACCGAGCCTTCGATCTCCAGCCCGCGTCCCGCTTCCACGACGACGTTGGCGCTCGGCAGGAAGTCCACGAGCGAGCCGGAGCGGTCGATGATCGGATCGGGGCTGCCGGTATAGCGCGCCACCCGCGTCGTGCGGCGGGTCTGGGTGACCCGAAGACCGATGTTGCCGTGGACCGGCAGGTCGGCAAGCTCGCCCTTGAAGTTACCCATGATGTAGCCGGCAAGGATCTTTTCCGAGACGTCCTGCTCGCCGCCCGACTTTCGGGCGAGAGGGATGTCGTAGTCGGTGTTGCCGGTAAAGGCGGTGTAGAGGCAGGCCGGGTCGAATACTGCCCAGCTGTTGATGTTGGTGCCGCTGTCGGCGAGGAAGTCGGTCGTGATCGGGCCGCGGCGGCAGCTGGCGTTGCCGGCCTGCACGTTCGCTTCCGGGATGCCGTCGCTCTGGTAGGTCAGCAACTGGCCATGGCGCTTGTGCTCGGAGTAGCGGGCACCCAGCCGGATCGTTTCGAGCAGGCCGCCAAGCTCGTAGATGACGTCGGTGCGCCAGGCCTTGATCGCATCCCTGCGCGTGTCGCGCCCGCGCCTTGCGGCGGCGGAGGCGGTGAACAGGCTGTGATCGCTCAGATCGATCGGTGTCGCGAACTCGATATAGGGGACGCCGCCATGGCTCAGGTCCAGCGTGTAGCCGATGCGGCCGCCGGGGCCGACCAGGTCGTTGGTCGAGGCGCTGGCCGAGATGTCGGTCTGGCTGCGCTCGGTGCGCGAATAGGACAGATCGGTGCGGATTTCGAGCCGTTCGGTCGGACGGAACCGCACGTTGATGCCGTAGCCGGTGTACTTCTCGTCACGGGTTCGGGCGAAGCCCAGCGATTCTAGCTTGGTCTCGCCGGAAAAGCGCAGCGGCGCGCCGCTCGGGGCGATTTCCAGCGGGGTGAGCGAGCGGAAACCTTCGGTCAGCGCGAATTCGCTGCGATAGCGCGACTGGATGCGGCTGGACCGTTCGCCGTCGATCATGATGTCCCACTTCTCGTTGGGCTGCCACTGGATCGTCGCGAAATAGGCGCGCTGCTCTTCGTCGGAGCGCTGCTGGCGGAAGGTGTGCGAACCCGTCGGGAAGTAGAGCGCATTCGTCGAATTGGGATCGTACGTGCAGTTGCCGCTCGCGGTCGGGCCTATGCTGTTGCACGGCTTCACGGCGGTGGTGCCCTTGTAGAAGTCCTTGGGCAGGAAGGAATCGTTCAGCATGACGCCGGCGGAGAAACCGATGCGCCCGATCCCGGTGTCGAACTGATCGACGTAGGAGGCGGAAAGCCTGCGCCCGGGCGATTGGCCGGAGCGGTCGGCGTAGGACGAGTATATGCCCCTGAGGTCGGCCTGGAAGCGCGCCTTCTTGAGGTCGAGCGGTCGCAGCGCCTCGCTGGTGGTGAGGCCAAACAGCGCGCCCTCGACCTGGTCCGCCCCGTAGAAGCTGCGGTAGCCGACTTCCTTCTGCAGTTCGATCGGGAACTGGCGGAAGGAGATGTCGCGGAAATTGTTGGAACCGGTGATCTCGCGGCCGTTGAAGGTCGAGAAGCCGAAGAACGGCCCCATGTCACCGAAAGTGCCGTCTTCGGCCGGGTTTTCGAAGGTGACCGACTTCTTCGATTTCTTCTTCGTCTTTTCGATCAGCACGCTTCTGGTCGACGACTCTCCGGGGATCTGCGGACCAGCGATCGCGACGGTCTGGTCCGGCGGCGTCACTGTCTGGGCCTCGGCCATGACTGGATGCCATGCACCCACCGCGACACAGGACAGCAACGCAAGGCGCGCCCTGGCCTTGCGTGCGGCAAACGAAACCTTGCTGCGGCTGGCGTTGAACAGATCGGCGGAATCCGGCTGGCCGTACATCGTGTTAAGCTCCTCTCCCCCTCCCGGCGCCTTTCTCTTGATGGCGTGCCGGGCATGCGCTCCCAAACGCATATTGGATGAGCCCTTTTCGCGGCTGATCCTGTCAATCAGCCATCATTGCGCTGCAGCATCACTAAAAATGTTTCCGCTTGTTTGCTCGATAGCGAACAGAGCGGGAGAAAATCAAAGGATTACGCCGGCAATTCGCCTGCACATTGCGGCGGGCCGCACGATTTTTGATGGTGCTGCGCTGCAATGACGGCTCGCTGACAGGATTTCTCGCCAGAACGGCACACCACAACCGATAAGGTCGCGCGCCGATGCGCCGACCAGGGAGCGGCAGGCTAAGATGGCAAGCGATACACTTTTGACCGTGCTCGGATTTGGCATGGTCGTCACCTTCATGACCCTCATCATGCTCAAGCGGCTGTCGCCGCTGGTGGCGCTGACCCTGATCCCGATCGTCTTCGCGCTCGTCGCGGGGTTCGGCGGGAAGGAGCTGGGCGACATGATGCTGGCCGGCATTACCAAGCTGGCGCCGACGGGCATCATGCTGATGTTCGCGATCCTCTATTTCGGTCTGATGATCGACGTGGGCCTGTTCGATCCGGTGGTGCGGCGCATCGTCCAGGTTGTCGACGGCGACCCGGTGAAGATCCTGGTCGGCACGGCGGTGCTGGCCACCGTGGTTTCGCTCGATGGCGACGGTTCGACGACCTACATGATCACCGTCGCCTCGATGCTGCCGCTCTACCGGCGCATCGGCATGGACCCGCTCAAGCTCACCTGCGTGACCATCCTTGCGGGCGGCGTGATGAACCTCACGCCCTGGGGCGGCCCTCTGGCCCGCGCGGCGAGTGCGCTGCATGTCGAGCCGGGCGAGGTCTTCATGCCGATGATCCCGGTCATGGCGATCGGCGTGCTGGGCGTGATTGCGCTCGCCTATATCCTGGGCAAGCACGAGCGTGCACGCCTCGCGGCGACCGGCGGCGCGCGCCTGCCCGAAAGCGCCGTCCCTGCCGGGCTCATCGAGCCGACCGACACGGCCGACGCCGCGCTGAAGCGCCCCCGCCTGCTGTGGTTCAACGCGCTGCTGACGATCGGCCTGCTCGCCGGGCTGGTTTTCGCGGTGCTGCCGCTCTCGATCATGTTCATGATCGGCTTCGCCATCGCCATTCTTGTGAACTATCCCCGCCTCGAGGACCAGCGCGCGCGGATCGCCGGTCATGCCCGCAACGTCATCGCCGTCGTCTCGCTGATCTTCGCGGCGGGCATCTTCACCGGCATCCTGGGCGAGACCGGCATGGTCGAGGCGATGTCCAACAGCCTCCTCGCGCTCATCCCGCCGCAGGCCGGTCCGTTCCTCGCCCCGATCGTGGCGCTGGCGAGCCTGCCTTTGACGTTCTTCATTTCAAACGACGCGTTCTATTTTGGCGTCCTGCCGGTGGCGGCGAACGCGGCGCATGCTTACGGCATCGCGCCGCTGGAGATGGCCCGCGCCTCGCTGATCGGCCAGCCGGTGCACCTGCTGAGCCCGCTGGTCCCCTCGACTTACCTGCTGGTCGGCCTTGCCGGGGTCGAGTTCGGCGATCACCAGAAGTTCACGCTCAAGTGGGCGACGGTGATCTGCGTGCTGATGCTCGTCGCCTCGCTGGGCCTCGGCCTGTTTCCCTTCTTCGGCGCTCAAGGGTAAGGCGATGACGCGCATCGTCGTTGGAACCGGGCTGCTTGCCCTCGCGCCCGCCTGCCTGCTCCTGTCGTCCTGCGGCAAGGACGAAGGCAAGAAGGACAAGGCGCCGCCGACCGTCGGCTTCGTGGTCGTCCAGCCGACCAGCGTGCCCGTCGACACCGAACTGGCGGGCCGCGTCAGCGCGCTGCAGATGTCCGAGGTGCGCCCGCAAGTGGCCGGTATCGTGCGCCGCCGCTTCTTCAAGGAAGGCAGCCTGGTCACCAAGGGGCAGACCCTCTACGAGATCGACCCGCGCGTCTATTCGGCGGCGGTGGACGAGGCCGTGGCCAACCGCAACAGCGCGATGGCAAGCGCCGATTCCGCCCGGGAACTCGCCGATCGCTACAAGCCGCTCGCCGACATGGAAGCGGTGGCGCGGCAGGACTACGTCAACGCGGCGGCGCAGGCCCGCCAGACCCGCGCCGCCGTCGCGCAGGCACAGGCGCGCCTGCGCTCGGCCCAAGTCAGCCTCCAGTTCACCCGTGTCCCCGCGCCGATCTCAGGCCGCATCGGCCGCTCGCTCTTTACCGAGGGCGCACTGGTCACCGCCAATCAGGCCGAGCCGCTGGCGGTGATCCAGCGGATGGATCCGGTCTTCGTCGATATCCAGCAGTCGAGCGCGGAACTGCTGCGCCTGCGCCGCGCGCTTGCCGATGGATCGACCCCCGGCGACGCCTCCGTGCGGTTGAAGCTGGAAGACGGCAGCGACTACGAGTTGCCCGGCAAGATCGCGTTCTCCGAAGTCATCGTCGATCCCACCACCGGGACGGTGACCTTGCGGGCATCGTTCCCCAACCCCGACGGCGTGTTGCTGCCGGGCATGTTCGTGCGCGCCCGCTTCGTCCAGCAGGTCAATTCCAGGGCCTTCCTGATCCCCCAGCAGGCCCTGCGCCGCGATCCTCGGGGCGCCGCCAGCGTCTACGTGGTCGAGGGTGACAAGGCGGTGGAGCGCAAGGTCGTCGTGCCTTCCGCGCAAGGCACCTCTTGGGTCGTCACCTCGGGCCTCAAGCCCGGCGACAGGCTGATCATCCAGGGCCTCGGCAATATCCGGCCGGACATCGCCGTGAAGCCCGTGCCCGCATCCGAGCCGCAGAAGGTGGCGCCCAAGAAGACGAAGAAGGGCGCCTGACCCGCCATGTCGAGCATCTTCATCAAGCGGCCCATTCTCGCCTGGGTCATCGCCATCCTCACCATGCTTGCGGGCGGGCTCGCGATCGCCGGGCTGCCGATCGCGCAGTACCCGGACGTCGCCCCGCCGCAGGTAAACATTCGCGCCAGCTATCCCGGCGCCAATGCCGAGACGCTGCAGAACAGCGTCACGCAGGTCATCGAGCAGACGCTGACCGGCGTGGACCACCTGCTCTACTTCTCCTCCACGTCGAGTTCGCGCGGGCAGGCCGTCATCACCGCGACGTTCGCGAAGGGCGTCGATCCCGATACCGCGCAAGTGCAGGTGCAGAACCAGGTGCAGCAGGCGCTGCCCCGCCTGCCGACGCAAGTGCAGCAGCAGGGGCTGCGCGTCACCAAGTCCAATCCCGACCTGCTGATGATCGTCACTGTCTATGACGAGACCGACCGGCTCACCAATCAGGACGTCTCCGATCTCCTGACCTCGCGCGTGCAGGACACCGTCGCGCGGGTCAGCGGCGTGGGCGACATCGACGTCTTCGGCGCCCCCTATGCCATGCGCATCTGGCTGATCCCGGAGAAGCTGGCGAGCTACCAGCTCATGCCGTCCGACATCATCAACGCCATCCGCAAGCAGAACACCGAAGTGGCAGCGGGCGAGATCGGCGGCCAGCCGCAGCCGCGCACGCAGATGCTCAACGCCACCGTAACCGCGCAGTCGCGGCTCCAGACCCCGGCGCAGTTCGCCGCGATCATCGTCAAGACCCAGCCGAGCGGCGCGACGATCAGGCTGGCCGATGTCGCCCGTGTGGAACTGGGCGCGGAAAGCTACCAGACCGTCAGCCGCCTGAACGGCCACCCCGGCGCGGGCATGGCGATTTCGCTGGCACCCGGCGCGGACGCGCTGAAGACGGCCGAAATGGTCAGGGCGGAAGTGGAGAAGGTGGCGAAGACCTTCCCGCCGGGCATGCAGTACGCCTACGCCAACGATGCGACCGACTTCATCACGCTGTCGGTGGACGAGGTGGTCAAGACGCTGATCGAGGCGATCGTCCTCGTCGTCATCGTCATGTTCGTGTTCCTCCAAAGCTGGCGCGCCACGCTGATCCCCGCGATTGCGGTGCCCGTGGTGCTGCTCGGCACCTTCGGGATCATCTATCTGGCGGGCTTCTCGATCAACACGATGACGCTGTTCGCGCTCGTGCTGGCGATCGGGCTGCTCGTCGATGACGCGATCGTCGTGGTCGAGAACGTCGAGCGTCTGATGGAGGAGAACCCGTCGCTGACGCCAAGGCAGGCGACGTTCCAGTCGATGAAGGAGATCCAGGTCGCGCTGGTGGCGATCGCGGTCGTGCTGTCGGCGGTGTTCCTGCCGATGGCGTTCTTCGGCGGATCGACCGGCGTGATCTATCGCCAGTTCTCGCTCACCATCGTCGCCTCGATGACCTTGTCGGTGCTGGTGGCTCTGATCCTCAGCCCGGCGCTGACCGCCACCCTGTTGCGGCAGAAGCACCGCGGTGAGGCGCGCAAGGGGGCGCTTGCGCGGCTGCACCGGATTGGCGACAGGTTCAACGCCGCGATCGAGAACGGCACGCAGAGGTATCTTTCCGGCGCGCGCACGGTGCTGAAGCGCAAGTGGGCTTCGCTGGCAGTGTTCGCTCTGATTTCCGCCGCGCTTT
This sequence comes from Novosphingobium resinovorum, assembly GCF_001742225.1. NCBI lineage: Bacteria > Pseudomonadati > Pseudomonadota > Alphaproteobacteria > Sphingomonadales > Sphingomonadaceae > Novosphingobium > Novosphingobium resinovorum. The sequence goes on from NZ_CP017076.1 coordinate 1,207,000, forward strand.
ACGGCCTGTTCGTGATGCTGCCGACCGGTTTCCTGCCCAACGAGGACCAGGGCATCGCCCGCGTCCGCTTCGAACTGCCGCCCGGCGCGACGCAGGGCCGCACGCTGGAGGTCGAGAACGAGATCGAGCGCTATTTCGCGAAATACGAGAAGGACAACGTCGATCTCATGCTGCTCAATGCGGGCGGCGGCGGTGCTTCGGGCCAGAACACTGGGCAGGGGTTCCTCAACCTGACCGACTGGGCGAAGCGCAGCGGCGAGGAGAACACCGCCGACGCCATCACCAAGCGGGCGACCAAGGCGTTCAAGAGCCTGCGCGATGCCAAGGCGGTCGCGCAGGTTCCGCCCTCGATCCGCGGTCTTGGCAAGTCGGCGGGATTCACCATGCTGCTGCAGAACGCCACCGGGATGCCGCAGGCCGAATTTGCGGCTGCCCGCGCGAAGCTGCTCGAGCTGGCCTCGTCCGACCCGATGCTGAACGCGGTGACGGTGACCGAACTGCCGGACGTCGATACCTTCAAGGTCGACGTCGACCAGCAGAAGATCGCCGCATCAGGCTTGGATCAGGACGACGTCAACGCCACGCTGGCCACGGCATGGGGCGGGCGCTACGTGAACGACTTCATCGACCGTGGCCGGGTCAAGCGCGTCTATGTGCAGGGCGACGCCCCGTACCGCGACGAGCCCACCGACATCGACCAGTGGTTCGTCCGCGCGCAGACCGGCGCAATGGTGCCGTTCTCCTCCTTCGCCAGTACGAGCTGGTCGGTGGTCCCCACCAGCCTGTCGCGCTTCCAGGGCCTGCCTTCGTTTGAATTCTCGGGCCAGGCGGCAAGCGGGTACAGCTCGGGCCAGGCGATGGATCGCATGGAACAGCTCGCCGCCCAAATCCCCGGCACGACGGTCGCATGGTCGGGCCTGTCCTATCAGGAGCGGCTGTCGTCGGGTCAGGCGCCGATGCTCTATGCGCTGTCGCTGATCGTCGTGTTCCTCTGCCTTGCGGCGCTCTACGAGAGCTGGACGATTCCGCTTGCGGTGCTTTTGGTGGTGCCTTTGGGTCTCATAGGTGCCGTTGTGGCCGTCAGCTTGCGCGGCCTGGACAACGACATCTACCTTCAGATCGGCCTGCTGACGACGATGGGGCTGGCGGCGAAGAACGCGATCCTGATGATCGAGTTCGCGGAACAGGCGGAAAAGCGCGGCAGCAGCGTGATGGAAGCCGCCTTCGAGGCTGCGCGCGTCAGGCTCCGCCCGATCCTGATGACCAGCTTCGCCTTCATTTTCGGCGTCCTCCCGCTCGCGCTTTCCACCGGCGCGGGCGCGAACAGCCGCATCGCCATTGGCACCTCTGTCGTGGGCGGGATGATCACCGCGACGATCCTGGCGATCTTCTACATCCCGTTCTTCTTCGTGCTGGTGCGGGCAGCCGCGCTCAAGCTGGGCGGCAGGGAGCATCCCGCGCGGCCGCAGGAGGAAATGGCATGAAGCCTATGAAATTCGCCCTGCCGCTGCTGCTTTCGGCCTGCTCGATGGCGCCGCGGGATGTGGCGGTAGCGCCGCCGGTGCCGGAAACCTGGCCGAGCGGGCCGGCCTATGGCGCACCGCAAGCTGCCTTGCCCGAAACAATCGGTTATCGCGGCATCTTCGCCGACCAGCGGCTGCAGAGCCTGATCGAGCAGGCGCTGGAGAGCAACCGCGACCTCAAGGTCGCCGCCGCCAACGTCATGGCGGCGCGAGCGCAAGTTCGTATCCAGCGCGCGGAGCAATTGCCCCAGCTCGACCTGACCGCCGGTGCCACGCATACGCGCAGCAACAACGGCACCCTGGGCAATCAGGGCGCCGCGACCGGCGGGCAGGTCCGATCGCGTACGAGCTATTCGGCGCAGCTGGGCATCACCGCCTTCGAACTGGACCTGTTCGGCAGGCTGGCATCGCTGAGCGAGGCCGAACAGAATCGCTATCTCGCAAGCGAAGCGGGCGCCCGCGCCACGCGGCTCGCGCTCGTGGGGGACATCGCGGACGGCTGGCTGGCCCATGCCGCCGATGCGTCGCTGCTGCAGGTCGCGCTCGATACCGTCGCCAGTGCGCAGCGGACCGTCGCGCTCACCCGTGCGCGCCTGGACGGGGGCATCGCGCCGCGCTCGGACTTGCGACAGGCGGAGCAGATCCTCGCCACCGCCGAGGCGGACGTTGCGAGGCAGCGCACCGCGCTGGCGCAGGACATCAACGGTCTGCAGCTTCTCGTCGGAGGCCCGATCGCGAATGACCTGCTCCCCGACCGGATCGAGCAGGCCGCGCAAGGCGTAAAGGAGGTCCCCGCAGGGGTGGATTCCCGGGTTCTGCTGCGACGGCCCGACGTCATCCAGGCCGAATACCTGATGCTTGCGGAAAATGCCGAGATCGGCGCCGCACGGGCAGCCATGTTCCCCCGCATCTCGCTCACCGGCCTGCTGGGCTTCGCGAGCAACGCGCTCTCCGGCCTCTTTACCGGCGGGGCGTTTCGCTACTCGGGTTCGGGGGATGCCAGCTATGCCATCTTCCAGGCGGGCGCGGCGAAGGCGGGTGTTCGCCTCTCGCAGGCACAGCGGGATGCGGCGCTGGCCACTTACGAAAAGTCGATCCAGTCGGCCTTTCGCGACGTGGCGGACGGGCTCGCACGGCGCGGCACGATCGACGCGGAAATGGCCGCGATCCGCCGTCAGGCCGTGGCCGCCGAAGATGGCTATGCGCTTGCCGATGCCCGATACCGGCGCGGCGTCGATACGTTCCTTTCCAGTCTCGTCGCCCAGCGCGCCGCCTATTCCGCGCGGCGCGACATCGTCGCCATAGAACTGGAGGCCGCGAGCAACCGCGTCGCGCTGTTCCGTGCCCTCGGCGGCGATGCCCGCTGGGAATGACGGCGCGTAACCGCTTTTCTTACTGACTTCCTGCCCCGAATTCCTGCGAGGTGATCCCCTTGTCCATGTTCGATACCATGGCGTCCGACGCCATGCATCTGGCCGACCCCGTCATGCTGGCATCGCTCGGCCAGATCGTGCTGATCGACGTCGTCCTTGCCGCCGACAACGCCATCGTCGTCGGGGCGCTGGCGGCGGGTTTCTCGCCGTCGCGGCGGCACCGCATCATTCTCATGGGGATCGCGGCGGCGCTGGTGCTGCGCATCGTTTTCGCACTTGCGGTGACGCAGTTGCTGCAGGTGACGGGACTGGTGTTTGCAGGCGGCCTGCTGCTGCTCTGGGTCGGCTGGAAATTCTGGCGCGAACTGCAGGCATCCGGCGACGATGCGGAGATTGCGGCCAAGCCGGCAGCGCCCAAGTCCTTCGCTGCAGCAGCGGTGGCCGTCATGGTGGCGGACGTCAGCATGAGCCTCGACAACGTCCTGGCCGTGGCCGGAGTGGCGCGAGAGCATCCCGGCCTGCTCGTTACCGGGCTGGTGCTATCCGTGGTGCTGATGGGCGTGGCCGCGAACTTCCTGGCGCGACTGATTGAGCGGTATCGCTGGATCGCCTATATCGGCCTTGCCGCCATCCTCTTCGTGGCGCTGCGTATGATCTACGAAGGCATTCTCGATCCCGAGCGGGGCCTTGCCGCGTTTCTGCAATAAGGCAGCAGCTCCGGCGGCGCGATGCACCGCCGGAGCCGTTGGACCTCAGTCGATCGCGTCGAGCTTGGCCAGCTGTTCCTTCGCGGCCTCGGGGGTGAGGGGCAGATACTTGCCATCGGCCTGCACCGCCGCCTGGCCTTCACGGCTGAGGACGTAGCGCAGGAATTCCTTGACCTTGGGGTCGATCGGCTTCCCCTTCTGCTTCTTCACGTAATAATAGACGTCGCGAAGCAGCGGATAGCTGCGATCCTGCACGGTCTTGAGCGTCAGCGGAACCGGGGCGCCCTTGCCGGTTGAGAGGGCGAGGACCTTCCCGCCGGGCTGGGCGAAGGGCATGCCGGTATAGCCGATGCCGTAAGGGTCGGCAGCGACCGCGTTCATGATGAGTTCGCCGCCCGCCGTCAGCGATCCGTCCTTCTTCAGCCCGGTGATGTTCGAATAGGCGCGCAGGTCCTCGTTCCACTTGGACGATCCCTTGAGCACCTTCTTGTCGATCTCGTCCTGGAAGTGGTACTTCGCGTTGTAGCCGTAGACGTGGATCGGCTTGTCGGCCCACTTGCCTTTAAGGCCCAGCTGCCCCCAGGTCCGGATGTTCTTCTCCGGTCCGCGCGCCCAGTCCGTGCGCCAGGTCAGTCCGTCCCAGCCGCCATCGCGCCGTGCGCCGAAGATGCCGTCGAGCTGCTCCATGCTGAGCGAGGCGAGCGGGTTGTCCTTGTTGACGAAGAAGCCGAGCGCATACGTCCAGCCGCGCACGTCGAAGCTGCCGGTGGCCATGACGATCTCGACCAGTTCGGTCGAACTCGCGCCGTCGTCACCGCCGCCCGCGCCTTCGCGCTCGAAGCCCTTGAGTTCGTCCCACAGCGCCTGACGGCCCATCGGCGCGAGGTCCGCGACGTTTGCCACCAACCCGGGGAAGCCGACGGCGGAGGAGTAGAGGTTGTCGGAGAACTGGATGCCGGGCTGATGCTTCCTGAACTCGGCTTCCCAGACATCGACGAGCCCGGAATCCTTGATGTAGTTGTTACCCCACTGCCGGATCGTGCCCGAGACCTGCTGCTGCGGCTTGTAGGATTCGAGCCCGGAGATATCGAACTGGGGCTCGTAGAATTTCTTCACCTTGCGGATCTTGGTGCCGATCGCACGGGCCTTCGACAGGGCGTCCGCATCGCGGGTGGTTTCCGGCTGCGCGCCTTGCTCGGCCGCGATCGAAGCCGATGGTGCCGCCGACAGCAACAGCGCGGCAGTCAACGCCAAAAATTTCATGGTATCCTCTCCTGACAATGGCGACACGATACGTGCCTGCCGGTCAGGATGGCAGTTCAACCTATCATCCACCTGACATTGCAGCGCAGCAACGGCGTGACGCGGGCTTTCTTCAGGGGGACTGCCGTTCCATCAGGCTGTCCCAGTTTTCCAGCAGGCGCCGTCGTTTGTGTTGATCGAGGTAGACCAGCAAGCCCGGCCCAAGCGGCACCGGACGGACGATGCCCGATTCGGTGATGCCGATGCCGCCGGTGACCGCATCCTCGCGGATGCCGTAGAACCCTGTATTGCGCGAGAGCGCGCGCTGGCCTTCCGGCGAGAGCAGGAATTCCAGGAAGGCATGCGCGCCCTGCGGGTTTGCCGCGTTGCGCGGGATGACGGCGGTGCGCAGGATGGCGAGGGTGAATTCGTGCGGGAACACGATCTCGAGCGGCGCCCCAGCAGCCTGCCGCCGCCGCGCGTAGCTGCTCAGGCTGTTGTAGGACATCGCCAGCTCGCCCCGGTCCAGCCTGCGGAAGATGGCGGAACTGTCTTCGTCGAGGAAGACCCCGCTTTCACCGAAGGCACGGAACAGGGCACTCGCGTCGCCGGACTGGCGATAATCCTGCGACAGCATCAGGTAGCCGGTGCCGCTGCGGCGAGGGTCGAAAGTGCCGATCCTGCCGCGCCAGAAAGCGGGGTCGGCTGCGATCGCCTCCAGCAGTTCGGAACGTGAGCGCGGGATGGTGCGACCATGCATGACGTTCGTGTTGAACACCATGACGATGGGCTCGAAAGTGACGCCAAAAGCCTCGTTGCGCCAGCGTGCCCAAGGCGGGAGCGCGGCGGCATTCTGCGAGACATGAGGACTGGATGCACCATCGTTGACGAGCTTGACCTGCAGATCCATCGAAGTGCTGAGCGTGAAATCCGCCCCGCTGCGCCTTTTCGCCAGATCATCGGCGACCTTGCGGTAGATGGAGAGGCCGTCCATCTCGTGATACTCGATGGTCGTCGAAGGATTTTTCTGGTGAAATGCCCGGATGGCCGGAGCGAGAAGGCTCTCCCCGCTGGTGCCCAGCACGATCACCTTCGAGCGCGGAGCCCTGCCGCCGTGCGAAACCGGGAAGATGGTGGCGGCAAGCGCCGCCGCGACCGCCAGCACGACGACGGCAATGATGACCGGTCGCCTGCTCATGCCTCTTGCACCAATGCCGGAATGCCGATGCGCACGATGAGACCTCCGCCTGGCCGGTCGAGCAGTGCGATCGTCCCTCCATGGCTGTTCACCGCGCGGCGGGCGATGGCGAGGCCCAGACCGGCACCGCCACGGGGCTGCGCGCCCTGGACGAAGCGCTCGAAACTTGCCTCCTTCATAGGGTCCGAGATGCCCCGGCCCCGGTCCGCGACGTCGATTAGGTAAGTCTCGCCCTCCAGGCGAAGGCCGAGTTCGGCTTCACCTCCTCCATGGACCCAGGCATTGTCGACGACGTTGCGCAGCGCTTCTGCAAGCATGAGCGGATCGCCCTGCGCCGGGGCTTCGTCGATCGCAATCGTCAGGTCGCACGTGCCGTCCTGGCGAAAGGCGGTCATTTCATGGACGGTTTCGCGCACCACGTCGATCACGTCGAACCGCTCGGAAGCCAGCGTGTCCGAGCGATGGCTCATCGTCGCGTCGCTGAGCATCTGGTTCACGAGCCGGGTCAGCTTCGCTGCATTGCGCTCGACCGCGTCGAGGCTGCGGCCGAGATCTTTCGCATCCGCCCGGTCCGCGACCTGCGCCTGCGCCCGGATCGCGGCGAGCGGCGTGCGCAACTGATGCGCGGCCTCGCCGACGAAACTGCGCAAGGTGTGGATGTTGAGCCGCAGGCGCTCCATGAAGCCGTCGATCGCGGAGACTAGGGGCACCACTTCGGAAGGGACCGGGGCGCTGATCGGATGCAGGTCGGTCGGCGCGCGGGTGGACAGTTCGTCGCCGATCCGTGTGAGCGGGCGCAGGGCATGGCCTACCCCGAACCACATGATCAGCAGGCCCACGATCGTCATGAAGGCGATCGGGAAAAGCGACCGGAGCACGAGTTCATGGACCAGCGCGCTATGGGCGCGCCGGGTCTGGCCCACCTCGACCCAGACCGGACGCAGGTTCGAGGGCGCGTCCACGCTTGCCAGCTTGCGCCCGACGGTGACGAAACGGACTGGCTCGCCGCGATAGTCCGCAGTGAAGAACGTCGCATCGGGGCGATAGGCGCTGGCGCGCGGGGCGACCGGGGACAGCGGGAGATCGCCATAGCCGGTGACGGTGTGCCCGGCGTCGTCGAAGACACGGTAGAACACGCGATCCTCCGGGGCCGCGCCGAGCGTTTCGAATGCCGAATACGGTATGTCGACGTCGAAGCCGGCGTTGGTCACGACGAGCGTTTCCGCGATGGAGCGTCCCGCGCTGGCCAGCAGCCGGTCGTACAATCTGTCCGCAGCGGTGCGTCCGAACGCGAACGCGGCAGCGTAGAGCCCCAGCATGCCGACCAGGAAAAGCGCCGCCATGCCCGCCGCAAGGCGCAGGCGGAGCGAGAACGTCCTAGGCGTTCGCGTCATTGGGCTCGGCCACGTAGCCCATGCCGCGCACCGTCCTGATCGTCAGCGCCTCCCCCAGCTTGCGGCGCAGGCGGCCGATGTAGAGTTCGATGGCATTTGCCCCGGCGTCGTCGTCGAAGTCGAACAGTTGCGCGCCGATCTGCTCCTTGGTCAGCACCTTGCCGATGTTGCCCATCAGGATTTCGAGCAGCCGGTACTCGCGGTTGGGCAGGTGTACCTGGATATCGTCGAGCAGCGCGCGCTTGGCGCTGCGGTCAAACACCAGCTTGCCCAATGTCGTGGTGCTGGTGGTGACGGACTGGGTGCGGCGCAGCAGCACACGGCACCGCGCATCCAGTTCCCGGAAATCGAACGGCTTGGACATGTAATCGTCGGCGCCGACATCGAGCCCGGTGACACGATCCTCGATATCCGATCGCGCCGTCAGCATCAGGACCGGGCACCGGTCTCCCCGGCTGCGCAGGCCCTGCAGGACGGAAAAGCCGTCCATCCCGGGAAGTCCGATATCGAGGATGACGAGGTCGAACGGCTGGTATTTCAGCACGTCGTCGGCTTCCTCGCCGTCCTTGAGCCAGTCGAGAGCGTGGCCGTCGCCGCGCAGCCGCCTTGCGATGGCGTCGCCAACATCCTCGTCGTCCTCAACCAGAAGAATGCGCAATCGTTCTCTCCCTTACGCAATTGCTGCGCAGCATGGGGCTGTTTGCATGCTCAGTTCAAGACCTGAGCGGCGGCAAATTTCGCTTGTGAAGAAATTCCGCGATGCTGCGCCGCAATGACGGCTCGTTGACAGCTTCGTCCGGCAGAACGGGGTCCATTGACAGACGGCGCGATGCGTCGTCAGGGGCAATAATCGGGAGAGAGACATGACTTCCAGGTCTGGAAGAACTGCTGCTGTACATCGCTCGACCAGCCGCGCGCTGGCCGCAAGTTCGCGCTACGCGATCGGGGCCGTCATGCTCTGCGGGCTCGCAGCGGCGCAGGCTCAGGACACCGCGCCGCCGGCGCCGTCGCACGCACAGGACGACAAGCGCGCGACCGGCGAGAGCTACCAGCAGATCATCGACCGGCTGGGCGACGGGATGCTCGAAAACCTCGTCATTCGCGGCGAGCACAACGCGCGGACCGACGCGCGCGCCAAGAAGCGATTCTATACCCAACTGGCGCCGATGGACGATTATCCGGCCTATGCGCCCAAGCAGCAGCTTTCCGGTACGATCCGCATTTCCGGGCTTTACCTGCACGACGGGCTGATCAAGGATCAGTGGGTCGCGGCGTTCCAGAAGTTCCAGCCGGGCGTGAAGGTCGAGATCGTCCAGCAAGGCACGATCGCGTCTGGCAAGGTCGACATCCAGACCGGCCCGCGCATCGCCGACCGCCTGCGCGAAGTGTCGGAATACGAGCGCTCGACCAAGCAGCGCATCTTCGAGGTGGACTGGGCGACGGGATCATACAACGTTCCGGGCTGGAGCCCCGGTTTCGTCATCTTCGTGCACAAGGACAACCCGATCGCGCACATGTCGGTCGACCAGCTCGACGGCATCTTCGCGGGCGCGCGGACCGGCGGCTGGAAGGGCACGACCTGGGATCCGGGCTCGGCGCGGGGAGCGGACAAGAACCTGCGGACCTGGGGCCAACTGGGCCTGACCGGGGAATGGGCGGACAAGCCCATCCACATCTACGGCCGCCCGCTCAAGTACAACATCCAGCTCGGCTTCGAGCGCAAGGTGTTCCAGGGCGGCGACATCTGGAACGAGAATACCATGGAGTATTCGCACGAGATGAACCCGGACTATACCCGGTACACCTCGTCGGTCGAAATGGTGAAGGACATGGCTGCCGACAAGTACGGCATCGTGTTCAGCGACATGGGCTCGTCGATTCCCGGCGTGAGGGCGCTGCCGCTTGCGGCCACCAAGGCGGGGCCGTTCGTGGCCATCACCGAGCAGTCGCTGCGCGACCGCAGCTATCCGCTGTTCATCGAGCAGTGGGCGCAGGCGCGCCTTGCGCCGGGCAAACCGCTCAATCCGCTGGTGAAGGAATTCCTTACCTTCATGCTCAGCCGGGAAGGGCAGGATGCGATCCAGCGCGATGGCAAGTGGTTCACCGTCCCGGCCTCGCACGCGCGCGAGATGATCGCCAGGCTCGATGCCATCGGCCCGCAGGTCGATGAGCGCGAACTCGGGCTGCAGACCGACATGATCGCGCCCAAGAAGTGGGAAGGCGAAAGCCCCGACGAAACCGGCAAGGTTTCGGCTACGCAGGCGTACTACACGAAGCGGTTCGACCTTTCGGGCCTGCCCGCTTACAAGCCGGGCGCGCAGGTATCAGGCGTGATCCGCATGCCCGCGAGTGGGCAGATGATGGCCAGCAAGGTCGGCCCGGCATTGGTCGCTGCCTTCGAAAAGCTGCACCCGGGCGTCAAGTTCGAATTCAAGGACGGCGATCTCAATTCGGGGCAGGTCGATGTCTCGATGGGCCGCAAGTGGACGACCTACTTCGCGGGCGAATACTACAACTTCCAGATGAAGCACGAACGCTCCCCGCGCGAGATACAGATCGCGACCGGGTCGGCCGATGTTTCGGGCTGGAGCCCCGCGTTCGCGATCCTGGTGAACGCAAAGAACCCGATCAAGGGCCTCAGCGTGAAGCAGCTCGACGGCATCTTCGGAGGACCGCGTCGCGGCGGCTGGGCCGGTACGACCTGGCGCCGTCAGGCCGGGCGCGGTGCGGACCAGAACATCCGGACCTGGGCGCAGGCCGGGGTCACGGGCTACTGCGCCAACAAGCCGATCAACGTGGTCATCCCGCCGCTCAAGTATCACCTGATGTCGGTGTTCGAGCGCAAGGTGCTGGCGGGCGGCAATATCTGGAACGACACCGCGCGGGAAGTTCCGCTCGCGCTGAACGCGGACAAGAGCCGGACCGTGCCGAGCGCGGACCGCGCGAAGATCGTCGCCGAGGACCCTTGCGCGATCACCTTCGCGCCCTCGACCTTCGCGGCGGCGGGGACGCGCGTGGTGCCGATCTCGGACGCAAAGGGCAAGGCGTTCGTCAAGCCCAGCCTCGATACCGTGCAGCAGGGCAGCTATCCACTGGGTCTCGGCGTCTATGCCTATGCGGACCAGCTTGCAGGCCAGCCGATGGAGCCCCGGCTCAAGGAATTCCTGCGCTTTGTCCTGAGCCGGGAGGGTCAGGAGATCGTCCAGGCCGACGGCAAGTGGCTGCCGCTGACGGCCAAGGTCGCGCGGGCGCAGATGGAAAAGCTCGACGTGGTGACACCGCAGGTCGTTGCGCCCAAGCCTGCGAAGAAGCCTGACATCTACCTGCCGCCGGACTCGTCCGAAGGATCCTGACGCAGCTGCAGCGCACTAGCCCCAACATTTGCGCTGCCGACGCGCCACCAACCTTGGGGCGAACGCAAGTTCGCCCCATTCTTTTTGCGCTGTCGCGGCGGTTCAGCGAACCGCGTAGCTGGCGACAAAACCCAGATGGTCCGACAATTCGGTCCCGCCGTTGCCGATGCCGAAGGGCACTTCCAGGTCGCGCAAGGCCAGTCCCTCGTCTGTGCCGGCGCGGAAATACTGCTTGTCCTTGGCGCGTGAGAGGATCGCGGTGCGGTCGCGCGCGGCCATCCCCGTCGTGTCGATCGAATTCGCCAGAGACGTTGCCTCCCGCGCCCCGGGCACGATGCCGCCTTCGGCCTCCTCGGCCGCGACGCGGTTGGGGTCGTGGCCGAGATTGAAATCCCCGCCGAAGATGATGTCCGTATCGGCCTGCACATTGGCGCGAATGAAGTTGCGTGCGGCGGCGACTTGCAACGCATAGGCGGTATTGGCCCGGTTCACGTCGACGCCGGAAGCCTTGCGTGAGTTGAGATGGGTGTCGGCGATGGCGACGGGGCCATCGTGTCCCGGCACCTTTATCCACGCTAGCAGCACACCCTTGGCGGCCAGGCAGTCGAAGCCGGCGCACATGTCGGCCGGGAACGCCATCTTGCGCGTGCGGACTATGGGATAGTCGGACAGGATCACGAGGCCGCTATCGACCCATTTACCGAGGCTTTCCCCCTTGATCCAGGACGCGCCCGCGGCAAGATCTGTGGGCGCACTCCGCACGTCGGAGATTTGCGGCCCCAGCGCGACATGAGCGTATCCGGCGGCCTGCGCGATGGCCTTGGCTTCCGGTATGAAGGCCTCCTGAAGCAGGACGACATGCGGCTGCACCCCGGCGCGGCGCAAGTAGCCCAGGCGCTGCCCGATCTCGGTCAGCTTGCCGGCGCGGCCGTAGGCGGCGGGGAAGGGCAAGCCCTTGACGTTGTAGGTCATGACCGAAAGCTCGCCCGCCACATGCGGACGGGCGTGCACCGGCTCGGGCGAGACGGCGGCGGGGGAAGGCAGGGACAAGTTCAGGGCGAGGATTCCCGCCAGGGTGGCGACGGTCAACATGCGCAGGCGCTTCACGCGAGATACTCCCACAGGTTCACGCAGTAGACCCCGCGGTCCGGCGTGACCCGCACCTTCGAAATTCGATGTGCGGTTCCCTGCAGGCGACGGAGTCCCAGCATTGTCCCGGGTTTGTCGGACAGCAACGGAAGGGAAGCGGCGCGGATGCGCGGAACCGGAATCTTGAGTCTATTTTGCGTGCTGGCGGCGGCGGCGGCGGCGGCTGCGCCGGCCGGTGCGGAGGCACGCTCTGCAAAGATGCACGGTGCCCGCGCGGTCTCGCTCCTGCCTGAACAAGTGCGCTGGAGCGGGCACGATCGCGGCATCGTGGATCGCGGGAAGGCCGTCAGTCTGGCGGTCGATGGCGGAGATGCGGGCTGGAGCTTCGACTACCTGTCCCTGCGATCCTCACGCGATGGCGACGTGGACTGCTGCGCGTCGGGCGATCATTTCAGCGATCATCAGGCAGGGCTGCGCGCATGGCACGCCGTGGGCGACGGGGACACCGTCGGACTACGCGCCGATATCGGCAAGGCGGGGCGTCGCAGCATGTCTCCCGCGGTGCTTCCCGCGAAATCGACGGCGGGCTACGCATCGGCGCAGGTGACCTGGGATCATCGCGGCCAGTGGTCGGTCTCGACCGGATGGTTCCGGCAGGGCGGCTGGGGTGGCCGGCAGATGGACCTCGATGTGATACGGATGGGCAACGGTGAACCGGCGGCGGCACGCGGTGTGCGCGCCGCCTTGCGGATGAACCTGAGCGACGGGGGTGACGACGCGCGCACCTGGCTGATGCTGGAGGCTCGCGAAGGCCGCCGCGCGGTCGGCGCCGGAACGGGAATGCGCCATGCGAGCGACGTCGGGTTTACCCTGACGTCGATGTTCTGAATGGGCGCGATGATGACACCGGCGGCTCGTTCGCGTAAGGGTCTGCTCCGCCCTGGAGGGGAGACTGCATTTGCCAAGGCTGGACGGGCAATGACATCCGATGGCCACGAAGTTCCGGTCGATGCCGGCCTGCGCCAGTTGTGCCTGACGCTGCGGCCCGAACTGCGCCGGTTCCTGCTGGCGCGCCGTGTCAGCGAGACGGACGTCGACGACCTGTTGCAGGACCTGTTTCTCCGGGTGGAGACGAGTGTGACCGGACCGGTACGCTCGCCGCGGGCCTATCTCTACCAGATGCTCAACAACATGGCGCATACCCGCCGCCGTACCGAAGCGCGGCAGCAGGCTCGCGATGCGGACTGGCTCGGCGCGCCGTCCGGCCTGGCTGCGACGGATATCGAGATGGCGGATCTCGCTCCGGACCAGGAGACGACGCTGCTCGCCCGCGATCATCTGGCTCGCGTGGAAGCGCGGCTGGCAAAGCTGCCGGAACGCACGGCCTACGTCTTCCGGCAATATCGCATCGCAGGCGTGTCGCAGAAGGAGATCGCGCGCGATCTCGGCATCAGCCTGAGCGCGGTCGAAAAACATCTCCAGCGCGCCTATGGCGCCGTACTTGAAATCCGCAATCGTCTGAACCCGGAGGCGATGCCGCCGACCGGTTCAGGCGGGACAGTCCTCGACACTGCAGGAGGCACCGATGCAGCCGCTCGCTGAACAGACCATGCGCGATGCAGCGATCGCCTGGCACTTGCGCCTGAGCGATGGTTCGGACGCGGACTGGGGCGGTTTCGCCGACTGGCTCGAAGCCGATCCGCGCCACAACGACATCTACGAAGCCGTCTGCGACGCCGACCTGGCGCTGGAGCCGGCGGTGGAGATCGCCCGCGAAGCGCCCGCTGAAGTCGAGGTCGATCCGTTCCCGGAGATGGCGCAGCTGCGCCCCGCACGCCGCTGGATGTGGCCGGCAATGGCCGCTTCCGTCGCTTTCGCAGCGCTGGGCACCTGGGCCGGTTCCGGCCTTCTGTCGAGCGATTATTCGGTGCGTACCGCACCTGGAGAGACCCGGACTTTCGCGCTGTCTGACGGCACGCGTATCGTCCTTAACGGCGGGACGGAGATCGTGCTGGACAAGTCCGATCCCCGGGTCGCCACGCTCAAGGGCGGTGAGGCGCAGTTCACGGTTAGTCATGACGCCGCGCGGCCCTTCACGCTGTCGGTCGGTGACCAGCGCATCGTCGATGTGGGCACCGTATTCAACGTGCGCAGTGGCAAGGACGTGCTGCGGGTCGAAGTGGCCGAAGGCGCGGTGCGCTTCGAGGACGGCATGACTCGCCTGCGCCTGAATGCCGGGGATACGCTCGATGCGGGGAGCGGCAGCATCGTCGAAGGTTCGAAGCCGGCGGCGGAGATCGGCGGCTGGACACGCGGACGGCTGGTCTATCACGATGCACCGATGGTCGAGGTCGCGGCGGATATCACCCGCGCGCGGGGCATTGCCGTCGAACTGGGTTCGGATATTTCGCATCGTCGTTTTTCCGGCGTCATTCAGCTTGATGGCGATGACGTCTCCCTCCAAAAGCGCGTCGGCACTCTGCTTGGTTTGAAGGTGACGGCAACTGCCGATGGTTGGTCGATTACGCGGTAGGAGATGGGCGCGCGCAAGCCTGGCAACGGCGGTTGCTCTGGCGCTTCCCGTATCGGCTCAGGCGCGGCCCGCGCAGCAGTTCTCGGTTCCGGCCGGGCGGCTGTCGGACGCACTGATCGTGCTGTCGGAGCAGGCGGGTATCTCGATCGCGATCGGGGACAGCCGCCTCGATACCCTGCGTACGCGCGGGATCAGGGGGCGCTATGACACGGAGCAGGCGCTGGCCGTGCTGCTTGCGGGCAGTGGCTACGGTTTCGTCTTCGTCGATGCCCGGACCGTGAAGCTGGTGCGGCAGGCCCCGGCGCCGCGCAAAAGCACTCCCCGCCCCCCGCGCCCATCCCCGCCTGCGGAGGGTTCCGGCCCCGACATCGTCGTCACCGCGACCAAGCAGCGCCTTGGGCTGCTCGACTACCCTGCCAGTATCTCGGTCGTCGCGCCCGAGCGGACGGAGCTTGCGCGCGCCGGTGGCAAGGGCACCGGCTTCATCCTCGGCAAGCTGCCCCAGCTTTCCTCCACGAACCTGGGGCCGGGCCGCAACAAGGTGTTCATTCGCGGGATCGCCGACAGCAGCTTCAACGGTTCCAGCCAGGCGACGATCAGCCAATACCTGGGCGAAACGCGTCTGATCTACAGCGCGCCCGATCCCGATCTGGCGCTTTACGACATCGCCCGCGTCGAAGTGCTCGAAGGGCCGCAAGGCACGCTCTACGGTGCGGGGACGCTGGGCGGCATCATCCGTCTGGTGCCCAACGCGCCCGACCTGCAATCCGATACCTTCGACGTGTCCGCAGGCGTTCGCCTGACGCAGGACGGTGCGCCGGGCGGCGACGGGGCGGTGACCGGCAATCTCGTGCTCGCGCGGGGCAAGCTGGCGCTGCGCGCAGTTGCCTACGAAACCGTTGACGGCGGCTATATCGACGATGTCGAGCGGGGCTTGCGCGACATCAACCGCAACAAGACCACGGGCTTCCGCGCCGGTTTGCGCTGGCAGCCGGACATGGCGTGGACCGTCGACCTGTCGGTCCTCAGCCAGGACATCGCCTCTCGCGACGGGCAATACACCTTGCGGGGCGAGCCGGACCTGACCCGCCGGTCCGCGATCGCGCAACCGTTCGACAACGACTATCGACTCGCCGACCTCACGGTGCGGCGGGACTGGGGCGCGGTGCAGTTGGTGTCCTCCACCGGCTACGCCGATCACACGATCGATTCCACGTTCGACGCGACGCCTGGCGACGCCGCATCGCCGACCGAGTTCACCGAGGAGATCACGGTGCACCTCCTGTCCCACGAGACGCGATTGTCCGGCAGTTGGGGCGGATCGGGGACCTGGCTGGCCGGGTTCGGCGTCGTGCACAACGACGACCGGGTCGTGCGCAGCATGGGCACGCCCGGCTCGCCGGACCTGCTCACCAGCCTTTCGAACACGACGCTCGACCTGGCCGGGTTCGGGGAAGTCGGGGTGCCGATCACGAAAACGCTCGTGCTGACCGCAGGCGGACGGCTGAGCTACGTGCGGCAGACGAGCCAGTTCATCGGGCAGATGGCGTCCGAGGACTTCGAGCCGGTACGCACCCAGAAGCGGTTCCTTCCCTCTGCCGCGATTTCGTGGACGGCGCGGCCCGGACTGCTCGCCTATGGCCGTTTCCAGCAGGGCTATCGTCCCGGCGGGCTGCAGGTGACGGGTTCCTCCAACTCGCAGAGCGCCGAGCGTTTCGGGGCCGACCGTATCCGCACCCTCGAGGCGGGCGTTCGTTTCGGGATGGAGAAGGATGCCCGCCTCTCGGGAAGCCTCGCGGTCTCGCTGGCGCAGTGGCGGGACGTGCAGGCCGATCTCGTGGGCCTGGACGGGCTACCCTATATCGCCAACATCGGTTCCGGCCGTGTGAAGAACGTGGCGTTTTCGCTGGCATGGCGCGCTCAGGACCATCTGTCGTTCGAAGCCGCGGGCTTCCTCAATTCCAGCGACTTGTCCAAACCGGCGGCCGCCTTTGCCGACGCCACCGATCGTGACTTGCCCAACATCGCCGACGAAGGCTGGCGCGTGGCGGCCAAGTACGATCGGGAATTGTCATGGGCGCGGATCACGCTCGACGCAGCGGTACGTTATGTCGGTCATTCCAAGCTCGCGATCCGGGCGCCTTTCGCGCTGGGGCAGGGGCGCTACTACGACGTATCGACGGGCGCGCGACTGGGCTTCGGCAAATGGGGCTTGGCGCTGGACCTCGACAACCTGCTCAATACCCGCGCGAATACATTCGCCTTTGGCAATCCCTTCTCCGTCGCGGACGGACTGCAGCAGACGCCGATGCGTCCGCGCTCGATCAGGATAGGTTTCGATGCAAGTTTCTGAGAAGCGCCTGCTGGCCTCGATCCACGACGTCGCGCCCTGCTTCGAAAGCCAGGTGGACCGGCTTGCCGACCTGATCGAGGCGCGGCTCGGCCCGGCGCGTTATGCCATGCTGGTGGTGCCCGATCACTGGGGCCGTGCTCCGATTGCCGAGGCGCGCGGGTTCCAGGCCCGGCTGCGTGCCTGGGCGGACAGCGGGGTGGAGATGTTCGTGCATGGCTGGTTTCACCGCGATACCGCCGAGCACAAGGGCGCGGCCAGCCTGAAGGCGCGGCACATGACGGCGGGCGAGGGGGAGTTCCTGGGCCTTTCCCATGCCGAGGCCCTGCAGCGCATGCGCGACGGCAAGGCGCTGGTCGAGGACATCATCGGCAAACCGGCCGCCGGTTTCATCGCGCCCGCCTGGCTCTACGGTCCGGGCGCGATGCAGGCGCTGGGTGAATGCGGCTTTGCCCTGGCCGAGGACCACATGCGCGTGTGGCGACCGGGGCAAGAGGACAAGCCGCTGGCGCGCGGACCGGTAGTCACCTGGGCATCGCGCAGCACGATGCGCACGGCGTCCTCGCTGGCCTTCGCGGCGTTGGCGCGGCCGGCGCTGCAGCCGCTGCGCACCTTGCGGCTGGCGGTCCACCCCGGGGACGTGACCAAGGCCTCGATCGTCGCCAGCATCGATGCCACCTTGCGGGCTTTCTCCCGTCGCCATGTCCCGGGCCGCTACGCCGACCTCCTGAAATAATTTGCATATCCCCGCACCAGGGAGTGCGGGTCCTGTCGGGGCGCGGAGTCCCATGGGCATGACGGAGCCCTTGCGGATCGCAATACCCATCCACAGCTTCGAACCCGGTGGGGTCGAGCGTGTGGCTCTCAATCTGGCTGAACGCTGGCAGCAGACCGGCCACCAGGTGTCCATCGTTCTGGGACGGGACGAAGGCTCGGATCGGGGGCGCGTCAGCGCGCACCTCGACTACCGGATCGTCTCGAGCCGCGTGCCGACCGCGCGGTTCGAGACGCTCTGGATGATCTGGTGCTTCTTCCTACATCTTTCCCGCGAGCGGGTGGACGTGATCTTCTGCCCCGGCAACACATACGCGATCGTCTGCGTCGCCGCCCGCCTCCTGCTGGGTGAGCGCTGCCCGCCCATCGTGAGCAAGGTGAGCAACGACCTCGTGCGGCGCGACAAGTCGATCTTCCGGCGGCGCGTCTACCAGTTGTGGTTGCGGGTGCAGGGGATGACTCTGGACCGGTTCGTGGCGCTGGCCGAACCCATGCACGGCGAGATCGTCCAATCCATGTCAGTGGGGGCACATCGTGTCACGACCATCCACGATCCGGCGCTCACCGAGGCGCGCTATGACCGTCTCTTGGCGATCCCCCGCATTCAGAGGAGCCGCCATCGCTATCGCTTCCTGGCGCTTTCGCGTCTCGTGCCCCAGAAGAACCTCGAAGTCATGCTGCGGGCCTTCGCAGCCGGCTTCAGGCCGGGCGACGAACTCACGATCGTGGGCGACGGGCCGGAACGGGCGCAACTCGAAGCGCTCGTGCGCGGTCTGGCGATCGAGGAAAAGGTGCGCTTTCGCGGCCATGTGATTGATCCCGACCCTTATCTGCGGGACGCCGACTGCCTTCTGCTTTCCTCGAACTACGAGGGCGTGCCGGCCGTCGTCCTGGAAGCGATCGCCGCCGGGCTTCAGATCGTCGCCACCGACTGTTCCTCCAGCATGAAGGAACTGGCCGGACGAGGGGTGCGCGCCACGCTGGTGCCGGTCGGGGACATCGACGCGATGGCGCGGGAAATTGCGCATGCGGACGAGCTTCCGCGGCCCGGCCCGATGCAGCGCGAGTATTCGCACCGCTTTACTGTCGAGATCGCTGCCGGAGCCTACGTGACGACCATGCGGCGGGCCATTGCTTCGGCCAGACATATGCGGGTCCTGATGGCCTCGCCAACGCTGCGATAATCGCGAACCTCCCCTGGCTATCCCGTTCACTCTCAAGGAATTCCTTGTGCTTCAGCCCCCTTCTCTTTCAATGGCGGAACGACCGAACGTGATGCTTCGCGCGCAGGATACGCTATCATGGAAGCGCCGGACTGCGCTGTTGCCGGTCCTGTTCTCGATCCTGATCGCGCTTGGGGTGGTCCTCGAGCTGCGCGGCATGGACACGGTGCGGATCCTGTCCATGGTCCCTCGCGATCCGGGCTTCTGGATCGTCTTCGCGCTCAGCTATCTCGCCGGTCCCGGCAGCGAGTGGTTCATCTATCGCCGCTTGTGGCAGCTCCCTGTGGAAGGTTTCGCGGCGCTGCTGCGCAAGCTGGTGTGCAACGAACTCCTGCTCGGCTACCTGGGCGAAGCCTATTTCTACACCTGGGCGCGCCAGCGTGCCGCCATGACCGCAGCGCCCTTCGGAGCGATCAAGGACGTGTCGATCCTGTCCGCGATGACGGGCAACGGCGTCACGCTCGTCCTGCTGGTGGTGCTGTGGCCCTTCCTGGGCTCGTCCACGATCGGGTTCGAGAACCGGGCGGTCATGCTGTCGCTTTCGGTGGTGCTGGCAACGTCGATCCTGGCGATGGCGTTCCGGCGCCGGATATTTTCGCTGGACCGGGGCGCGCTTTGGTACATCACCTTCATGCATCTGGGGCGCATCGTCCTTACGACGATCCTTTCGGCGGTGCTGTGGCACATGGTACTCCCCTCGGTTCCGGCGATGTGGTGGCTGCTGCTGGCGACGATGCGCTTGCTGATCTCGCGCCTGCCGTTCATCCCGAACAAGGACGTGGTCTTCGCGGGCATCGCCGTCTTCACGCTTGGTCACGAGACCGACATCGCCGCGCTCATGACGATGATGGCCTCGGCGATCCTGTTGGTGCACCTTGTCCTGGGGCTCGGTCTGGTGATGTCCGACCTGCTGCGCCGAGCCGTCGACGCATGGTGATCCGCGCCACGTCGCTGTTTGTGACTGCCCTGCTGCTCGGCGCGGCGGCGCTCCCCTCTTCGCCTGACCTGGGAAAGAAGGAAGGGCAATGCCGCCGGGATGAGCAGGGGCCGTCGCTGCTGGTCGATGTCGAGGGACTGAAGGACCGGCAGGGCTCCCTGAAGCTGGAAGTCTATCCCGCCAACGACGAAGACTTCCTGGCGGACGATAACGTCCTGCTCAACGCCGGAAAGGTTTTCCGACGGGTCGAGGTGCCGGTTCCGCAGACAGGAAGTGTCCGCTTGTGCATCCGTGTTCCGGGACCGGGCGCATATGCGGTCTCGCTGCTGCATGACAGGGATGGCAATCGCAAGTTCGGATGGACCGTCGATGGCATCGGCTTCTCCGGAAACCCGAAGCTGGGCTGGAGCAAGCCGAAGGCGGCCAGGGTTGCGGTGACAACCGGCGCCGGGCCGACACTGCTGTCCATCCTGATGAACTATCGCAGCGGCCTGGGCGTCGCGCCGCTCAAGCGAAAGGGCTGAGCCTTGAAAATCGTCGATGTCTGTGCCTTCTACAGCCCCCAGGGCGGCGGGGTGCGTACCTATATCGAGCAGAAGCTGCGGATAGGCCCGCAGCTCGGCCACGAGATCGTCGTCATCGTCCCGGGCGAGGAACATGCGATCGTCGAGCGCGGTCCCGGCGCATCGATCGTCACGTTGCCGTCCCCGCGCTTCCCGCTGGACCGCAAGTACGGCTACTTCGCCGACGAGGCCGCGCTGCATGCCGCACTGGATGCGCAGAAACCCGATGTGGTGGAGGTCTCGTCGCCCTGGCGCAGTCCGGCCATGGTGGCCCGCTGGCAGGGCAACGCGCGCCGCAGCCTGGTGATGCACGCCGATCCGCTGTCCGCCTACGCCTATCGCTGGTTTGAGCCGTTCCTCGCTCGCTCCCGTATCGATCGCGGGTTCGAGCGCTATTGGGATCACCTGCGCGAACTCGGCCTAGCGTTCGACATGACCGTCTGCGCCAACCACGACCTCGCAGGCAGGCTTCGCGATGGCGGGGTGTCCGGCGTGCGCGTTCATCCGCTCGGCGTCGAAACCGGCGTTTTCACGCCCGAGCGACGTGATCCGGAGTTGCGGGCACGGCTTCTGGCCCTGTGCGGCCTTGATCCGAATGCCCGACTGCTGGTGGCGGCGGGCAGGCTGGCGCCGGAAAAGCGCTGGCCGATGGTGGTGGATGCGGTCGTCGCGGCGAGTGCGCAAGTGCCGGTGGGCCTGGTCCTGTTCGGCGAAGGCCGCGAGAAGCGCGCGATCCGCAGCGCTATCGCCGGCAATCCGCACGTCCGCCTGTTCGAGCCCGAGCGCGATCGCTTTGCCTTCGCCGCAATCCTGGCGAGCGCCGATGCCGTCGTCCACGGCTGCGAGGCCGAGACCTTCTGCATGGTCGGCGCCGAAGCACGGGCCAGCGGAACAACCGTGATCGTGCCCGATGCGGGGGGCGCTGCCGATCATGCGCTGAACGGCGGTGGGCTGACCTTCAAGGCCGGCAACCGTTTCTCGCTGGCGAATGCGATCGTGAAATTCTGCGAGAGCCCGCAAATCCCGCAAGGCCAACGCAAGGTCGTCAGCAACCTCCAGCATTTCGAGGGGCTTTTCGCCGCTTACGGGGAACTGCGCCGCAGCGTCAGGGCCGCGTGACGTCGAAAAAATTGTGACGGATGGGGTGCGGGTCTTCGCGGGTCGCGGAGTCAAGCCACTATGCGCATCGGATTCCTGTTCAATCACGACCAGATACACCAGGTCGCCCATAGTCTTCCGATCGCAATGGCCCTCGTTGAGATCGGCTTCGGCGGGAAGATCGTGGTCGCCACGACGAACGCGGCGCTGGCGGCCGAGGTGCGGCGCATCGGCGGCGCACATATCGGCTCGACCATCGAACATGTTGAACTCGAACCGTCCCCGCTGTCGCGGCGGGTGGATGCACTGCTCGGCAAAGTGGTGCCAGCCGGAAAGCTGCTGATCTATCGGGACAATCTGGCGTTTTTCCGTGGTCTTGACGTACTGGTGGTGGCGGAGAAGACCTCGCTGATCCTCAAGAAGCGATACGGTCTCACCAACCTCGGCATCGTTCACACCCGGCACGGCGCCGGCGACAGGGCCATCGGTTTCAACAAGGCCAGCGCCTGCTTCGACCATGTGCTGTGCTCAGGCCCCAAGATCCGCGACCGGCTTGTTCAGGAAGCCGGGATGGCCCCCGAGGCGATCACCATCGTCGGCTACCCCAAGTTCGATCTGGTCCGCGAAACCCGGCAGGTCAGCTTTCTTCCCACCGTGGAGCAGGTCGTGCTCTACAACCCCCACCCGTCGCCGCACCTGTCTTCATGGTATCGCCACGGCCACGGCGTCTTCGAGCAGTTCCTGGGACGCGCCGACCAAGGGTTGCTGTTCGCCCCGCACGTGATGCTGTTCCAGCGGCAATACGTAGTGACGATCGACAGGCTGACGGTGGATCGGGCAGGAGAGATACCGCCCCGTTTCCTGCGCGGCGACAACATCAAGGTCGATCTCGGCAGCCGGGCATCGACCGACATGAGCTACACTCTCTCGGCCGACGTCTATCTCGGCGACGCGAGCAGCCAGGTCTACGAATTCCTGCTGCGGCCGCGGCCCTGCATCTTCCTGAACACCCATGGCCACGAGTGGCATGGCGACCCCAACTTCCGGCACTGGACGGCCGGGGAGGTCATCACCCGGCCCGAAGCATTGCTACAGGCGCTGGAGCGGGCCGAAGAGCTTCACGCGACCCGTTACCGTACCGTGCAGCAGGACCTGTTCGCGCAGAGCTTCGATCTTCAGGACACCCCGTCTTCCATTCGTGCCGCGAATGCCGTAGCGGCTTTCGCGGAACGGCGCCGCCGGGATAACCGCCATCTCAAGCTCGTTCCGGCGTGAGTACAAAGACTGGTAATGTCGGATAGCAAGCCGCTAGAAGCGCACGATGAATGGGCAACAGCACGTCGCGCCGAAAATCCTGATGGGCGAATGGTGACCGATCGACCGGCGGGCCGGGTCCGCCGCATCTTTGCGAGCCTTGGCCTGGTGCTGGGAGGCAAGGCGGGCGCGGGCATCATGAGCCTGGGCTATCTGTTGCTGGCGACGCGTTACCTGGGGCCGAAGGACTACGGCGTGCTGGTCCTCGTCCATGCCTATGTCACCACGGTTTGCGGGGTGATCGAATTCCCCTCGTGGCAGGCGATCGTGCGCTATGGTGCCGAGGCCGACCGCGATGGGCAAGCCCACCGCCTTTCGCGATTGCTGCGCTTCGGCGCCAAGGTCGAACTGGCCGGGGGCGCCCTCGCAGTGATCTCGGCGATGGCGTTGGTGCCGTTCGTCGGTCCCCATCTCGGCTGGTCTCCGAAGGCGATGGCCTTTGCGCCGTACTACGCCTTCGCCGTGCTGGGATCGGTGCGCTCGACGCCTTCAGGCTACCTGCAACTGTGCGGGCGCTTCGATCTGCTGGGCCTGCACAACCTCGTGCAGCCTACGGTAAGGCTGATCGGGACATTGGTGGTGATCGCGTGCGGATGGGGCGTGAAATCGTTCCTCTTCGCATGGCTGCTCGCGGCTCTGGCGGAATTCGCCGCGATGTGGGGTCTCGGCCTGTGGATGGCGGCGAAGCGCCTGGGCAATGCGATAGTGCGTCCCGAGCCCGGCCGGGTGACCGACGACAACACCGGCATCTGGCGCTTCATGCTGGCGAGCAATGCGGACGTGACCCTCGGAGACCTGACCGGCCGCGTCGCGCCGCTGGTCATCGGATGGGTGATGGGACCGGCCATGGCGGGCCTCTTTGCGGTCGCGCAGCGCGCTACCGTCATCCTCGCGCAGCCCGCGCAGATCCTCGGCAATGCTTCCTACGCCGAACTGGCTCACATCGTTGCGGGTGGATACGGCGGCAGGGCGCTGCGCCAGACGCTTCTCAAGGTCGTCGGCATCGCGGTGCTGGCGGCGGTTCCCGTCGTGCTGATCGTCGGGATTTTCCCGACCCAGATCATCCGCCTGATGGCAGGCCCGGCTTTCGGCGCCGCGTCGGGCGTGATGATCGCGCTGGTCGCCGCGCGTGCTGTTGCGCTCATAGGTCCGCCTTGCACCTCGGCACTCACGGCGCTTGGCCACCCGGCCCGGTCGATGTGGGCCAACCTGCTGTCGAGCTTCGCCTTCCTGCCGCTCCTTCCCTGGCTGCTGACGACCTTCGGGTTGATGGGGGCGGGCATCCAGGCGGTGGCGCAGGCGGTCGTGGCCAACGGATTGCTCGCGGTCCTCGTCTGGCGCACCAGCGGCCGGTGATGACGGGTCCCCGGATCGCCTATGTCATCAACTCGCTGGAGGGTGGCGGCGCGGCGCTTCCGGTGCCTGCCATCCTTGCGGTGCTGCGCGGTGCCGGTGCACAAGTCCGCGTCCTTGCCCTGACCCGTCGCGACGGCAGGGCTCTGCCTGCCATGGAGGCGGCGGGCCTCGATGTCGCGGTGCGCGAAGGCGGAGAGGCCGACCATCTCGCCGCCGCCCGATGGCTGACCCGCGAACTGCGCGGGTGGGAGGCGACCCATCTGTGGACCTCGCTCAGCCGCGCGACGATCCTCGGGCTGGTACTGGGGCCGCATTTGGGAATTCCCGTGATCGCATGGCAGCATAACGCCTTCCTCAAGCCCTGGAACGAGCGTCTCCTGCGCCTGCTTCAAGCCCGCGCGGCAATGTGGGTGGCGGATTCGCATGTGGTCGAGGAACTCACCGCCCGGCGCCTCGGTGTCCCTGCGGACCGGCTAGCGACATGGCCGATCTATGCCGCCGATCCCGCGATGCCGCAGGCGCGCGCCTGGCAGCCGGGGGAAGTCCTGCGTCTCGGCAGTCTCGGCAGGCTTCACCCGGCCAAGGGCTACGACGTGCTGATCGCGGCGCTGGTCCGATTGCGAGAGCAGGGGTTCCGTCCCCCGGTTCCCTTCGAGATCGCCATTGCGGGCGACGGTGCGCAAGGCCCGCGACTGGCGGCACTGGCTGCCGAAGCCGGTATCGAAGGACTGCGCCTCACCGGTTACGCCACCGAACCTCGGGCCTTCCTTGAAACCCTGCACCTCTACCTCCAGCCTTCGCGGCGGGAGGGCTTCTGCATTGCCGCCCACGAGGCGTTGACTGCTGGCCTTCCGGTCATCGCATCGCGTGTGGGCGAACTCGCTTTCTCGGTCCGGCCGCAGGTCAACGGATGGCTTGCCGAGCCCGAGGATCCGGTTTCGCTCGCCACGACGCTGCGCGAAGCCCTGTCCGCCCCCGATGCCCTCGCGGCGCTGGGGCGGCAGGCCCGGGCGCAGATGCTGGACGAGTATTCCCAGGCGCGCTTCGAACGGACCGGAAGGGCCATCTGGTCGCGCCTGGGGTAACGGTCACGCGGTCTTCGGCAGGGTCAGCCGCACCAGCACCGGCATCGCCAGCAGGACCAGCGGATACTGCAGCAGCAGACCGGCGATGATCGCGATGGCCAGCGGTTGCTGGATGCCCGATCCCTGTCCGATCGCGAAGGCGAGCGGCAGCAGCGTCAGGATCGCCGCGAGCGTCGTCATCGTGATGGGACGCAGGCGGTTGCGGCTTGCCTCGCGCGTGGCCTGCTCCGGCGGCATGGTGTGGGCCAGTTCCTCGAACTCCGAGACGTAGAAGATCGCCATCTCGGTGCCGATTCCGATGATCATCGTCATCCCCATCAGCGCCGTGATGTTGAGATCGACGCCCGCCAGCCACAGCGCCGTGAACACCGAGGTCGTCGAGAGCAGCGAACAGCCGATGATGATGACCGGCAGCCAGAAGCGGCGGTACAGTACCAGCAGCAACACCAGTTCGGCGATCAGCGCGGCGGCGAACACCTTGATGAGCCCAGAGAACGCGATCTGCTGCTGCTGGTAGAGGCCGCCCAGTTCGTAGCGTACGCCGGGGCTCAGGGTGCCGGGCTTGTCGAGGGCGGTGGTGACGTCGGCGACTGCCGCGCCGATCCCGCGGCCCTGGATACGGCCGGTGACGGCGATCATCGGCTCCAGGTTCTCGCGCCCGATCTGCGGCTGCCCGGTGACCGGCTCGATCGTCGCCACGCGTGACAGCGGGAAGACGTGGCCATCGGTGGCCCGGATCGGCAGCTGGGCAAGACCCGCTTCGCTCATGGTCATGGCGTCGGGCAGGCGCACGCGGACGTCGACGGCCTTGTTGGGCTGGGCCAGCGTCGTTGCGACGGCCCCGGTCAGCGCGGTGGACAGCTGGCTCTCGACGTCGGCGGGGACGACCCCTTCCATCCCGGCGCGAACCGGATCGACATGGACGTTGAGCGCATCGCCTGCCAGCTGGACACCGTCGTTGACCTCGACGACGCCGGAGATCTTGCTGATCGTCGCGGCGACCTTCTGCGCTTCCCCTTCGAGGATCGACGGGTCCGAGGCGTAGAGCTTGACCTCGATCGGCTGCGGCACGGCGGTGAGATCGCCGATAAGGTCCTCGATCAGCTGCGCGACCTCGACCTGCACGCCGGGCACCTTGACGGCGATCTCGTCGGCTACGGCGGCGGCGATTTCCTCGGTGGGGCGGCTGTGATCCGGTTTCAGGCGCACGAAGTAGTCGCCGTGGTAGCTCTGGCCAAGGTCTCCGCCAAGGCCGGTGCCGAGGCGGCGGGAGAACGTCGCGACTTCGGGATTGGCGCGCAGCATCGCGTCGATCTGGCCAACCTGCCTGCCGGTTTCGTCCAGCGAGGTGCCCGCCGGAGTCCGGTAGTCCATGACGAAACCGCCCTCGTCTACCTTCGGCATGAAGCCGGTGGGCACATTGGAATATCCGACGTAGCCGATGACGAGCAGCGGCACCGCGATCACCGCGAGCAGCCAGGGCCGCGCGGACAGGCGGTCGAGCGCGCCGTCGTGGACGTGCGCGAGACGGCCCTCTCCGGCCGCGCCGGGGTCATGCCACTTGTTGAAGTCCACCAGTCGGCGGGCGAGAATGGGCACGACGAATGCGGTCATCGCCCAGGAGATCGCCAGCGCCGCCGCCATCGTCACCGACAGCGCCTTGGAGAACGCGCCGGTCACGCCGGTCAGGAACGAAAGAGGCAGGAAGACGATCAGCGTCGCCATGCTCGACCCGGTCAGCGGGGTCATGAACTCCCGCGCGGCGGGCATGACGGCGGCGTCTCCGGCGAGCTTGCCGTCGGCGTCCCGGGCGCCTGCACGGCGGGCGATATGCTCGACCATGACGATGACGTCGTCGATCAGCAGGCCGACCGCCGCTGCGATGCCGCCAAGGGTCATGATGTTGAAGCTCATCCCCAGCATGCTCAGCACCAGCACGGTGATGGCCAGCGTTGCCGGCACCACGATCACCGCCACCAGCGTCACCCGCCAACTGCGCAGGAACCACAAGAGGACGAGACCGGCGAGGACGAGGCCGATCAGCACCGCGTCGCGCACGCTGGAGACGGACTGCGTGACGAGCTGGCTCTGGTCGTACCAGTTCACCAGCTTGACGCCTGGGGGCAGCTTGAGGCCGTTCAGCTTCTGCTCGACTTCCTGCGCGATCTTGACCGCGTTGCCGTCCGGTTGTTCGTAGATGTTGAAGAGGACGGCCGGTTTGCCGTCTTCGACGATGCGCTGCCAGACTGGAAGCGCGCCGTTCTGCACGGTCGCGACGTCGCGCACGCGCACCACGCCGGTGGGCGTGGCCTTGACCACGATGTCGCCGATCTGGGCGGCGCTGCTGACGCTGCGGTCGGCGATCACTAGCGAGAGGCGGCCGCGATCCTGCACCTGGCCCACCGCGCTCAGGACGTTGCCGCTTTTGATGGCGGTGGAGAGGTCGGTCATCGACAGGTTGTAGTCGGCCAGGCGGTGCGGGTCGGCGAGGACCTGCACTTCTGCCGTGTCGCCGCCCTGCACGCCGATGCGCGCCAGGCCGCTGATCGACGAGAGCAGGGGGGTGATCTGGTACCTGGCGAAATCCTGCAAGGTAACCGGATCGACCTTGTCGGAAACCAGAGCGTAGGAGATGATCGGGAAGACCGTGGGATCCATGCGGCGCACGTCGTACTGCGTGCCCGCAGGCAGTGTCGGCACGACCCGGCCAACGGCGGTATCGACCAGCAGGGTGCTGGCGATCATGTCGCGGCCCCAGCCGAAATCGACCGAGATCTGCGCGGAGCCCCGGCTCGTTTCCGAACGCACGTTCTGCACGCCGGGAATGGCGCGGATCGCCTCTTCCACCGGGCGCGTGACGGTCAGCGCGGTCTGGTCGGCAGGGCGGCTGCCGGCATCGAGGTCCACCACAACGCGGGGGAAGGAGACTTGCGGGAACAGCCCGATCGGCAGTGCGAGGGCGGCGACGATCCCGGCGAGCGCCATTGCCAGCGCGACCAGGACGATGGCCCGCGATTGCGAGCCCAGCAATTTCTCGATCATCGGTTGCTCCGGCGTACGGCTCCGCCGTCATCGACCTGATAGGCGCCATCGACGATCAGCGGGCGGCTGGCGTCGAGCTTGCCCTGGACTACATCGCCCTTGTCGGACGAGAGCAGGACCTGAACGGGCACCGACTGGGCCTTGCCGCCGATGATCTGGAACACGCGGGACGGACCTCCGGCGGTGACGACCGCCTTGTGCGGCACGACCCAGCCCTGGACTGCGCCCGTCTCGATCGCGACCTGCATCGATTCGCCCGGCAGCAGCGTACCGGCGGGGAAGCTGAGATCGACGTCGATGAGGCGGCTGGTCGCGTTCAGTGCGCTGTCCACGCGGATCACCTTGCCGCGCAGGTCGCCGCCGCCCGAAAGGCGCTTGAGGCTGGCGGACTGGCCGACGGCGATCCCGGCCCGCGCCGCCGGATCGACGCCTACGGTTACGACGATCCCGCCTGCCTTTGCGACGGTGAGGATCGGGGCTCCGGCCTGCGTGCGGTCCCCTTGCGCGACGGCGACGGTCGTGACGACCCCGTCGAACGGGGCGACGATGGTGTGGCTGGCTCGGCCGGCGCCGTCCGCCTGCAAGGCGGCGAGTGCGGTCTGCGCATCGGTGACGGCCTTGGTGGCCTGGGTCAGCTGGTCACGCGTGGCAAGCTGCTGGGACAGGAGCTGCGCGGTGCTGGCCTCCTGCTTGCGTGCCGCGGCAAGGGCGGTCACGGCCTGCAGGTAGCCGCTGCGCGATGCGGGCGCGGTGACGAACGTCGCCAGCGTCTGTCCGGCATGCACGGCCATGCCCGGCGCGACGGCCAGTGCGGTCACTTGGCCGGGCTGGGCCTCGCTGAACGTCATGGTGCCGTTGAGGGCCGGGCCGACCGATCCGTAGGCCACGACCGTTGCCGGCAGGGAACCCTGCCTGGCCGGGATCGTGGTGACGAGCACGGTGGGCGAGGGGGTCGGCGTCGGTGCATTCGAGCCGCAGCCCGCCAGCAGCGCCACGGCCGAGAAAGCGAAAAGCCTTTTCATCGGGCGTCCACCGGGGTCGTCGATTCAAGATCGACGGTCGGCAGCCCGGCGCCAACAAGCGTCTGGATCGCGATCTGGCGATCGAGCAGGGCAAGCTCCAGCGTCATGATTTCCTGTTCCTTGGTGAAGCGGTTCAGGACGAGGTCGACATAGCCGCGCTCGTCCAGATTTGATGCGCCGAACGCGGCCTGGGCGCGAGCGGCGGCGGCGCGTGCGTTCGGCAGGTCGCGCCTGGCGACCTCCAGTTGCGCCGACAACTGCTCGTACTCGCGCAGCAGCGAACCGATCGTGCCGATGGCCGCGGAGAGGCGGGCATCGTAATCGGCATGCAACTGTGCGCGGGTCGCGCGGGCAGTCGCGACGGCGGCCTGGCCCTGATCGAAGATCGGCAGGCCGATCTGCAGGTTCGGGCCGCCATTGATGACCTTGGCATTGTCGCTGGCGACGCTGCCGCCGAGGATGAGGTCGGGGAACTGCGACTGGATCGCCTGACGCAGTTGCTCGTCAGATGCGGCATATCCCATGCGCAGGGCCAACAGGTCCGGTCGCCGATCGGGCAGGGTGGCGATCTCGCCGCGCACTTGCGCGGGATCGAACGGCGGCAGATCAGGCTCGGCGGCGAGGGGGACAACCACTTCCGGGGACAGGCCCAGCAGAGCATTGAGCTGGTGTCGCAGGTTCAACTGCTGCTGGTCGAGCGCGTCCAGCGCGGAGCGGGCGGATTGCAGAGCGACACGATCGGGAGCGACGGTCACCAGCGTGACGGTCTGGCTGGCGAGGGCCTTGTCCAGCTTGGCGCTGCGTTCGGCGAGGAGCTGATAGGCCGCGAGATAGTTCTGGCGGTTGCGGGCGCCGATGATCAGGTCGGTGGCGATCTGCCGGGCCTGGCCTGCGACCTGCCATTCCTGCCAGACGACGCTGGCGTCCACTTGCCGCTCGCTGGCACGGGCCGCGCGCTGGCGCGACTTGTACGTCAGGATGCTCTTGATGTCCTGCGCGAGGCCGAGGTTCCAGGCGGGAACCGTTCCGGCACCCGACAGCAACGGCAGGAACGCAGCACTCAGCGAGGGGTTGGCAAGCAGCCCGGCCTGCTCCGTCTGTCCGGCGGCGATGCCGCGTTGCAGGCGCGCTGCCTTGAGGTCGGGGTTGTTGGCGAGCGCCAGCGTTATCACCTGCGCGACGGTCAGGGGAGCTTGCGGCGTCGATGCATCGAGGGCGCCGAGGCTCGGCGCAAGCGGGGCGGCGGTCGAGAGCGGCAGGGGGGTGTAGCGCGCGCAACCGGTGACGGCCACGGCAAGCAAGATCGCTACGGAGTGCCTAAAACGATGCCTGTCCATACCGGTAGGGTGTCTTTGCAAAGAGGGCGGGGCGGCCAAGCAACCGCCCCGTCGCAGGTGTATCAGTCCGGGTTCTTGCCTTCGGCGGCATTCTCGAGGATCGCGCCGGTCTTGGCATCGACGCCCACTTCGAATGGCTTGCCGTGGCTGGTGATGTCGAAGGAATAGCGCAGGCCGCTGCCGCCCTTTTCCTTCTCCAGTTCCTGGTCCGTGATCGTGCCGGGCCGTGCCTTCAGCGCGGCGATGCGCGCCGATGCGAGAGTGACCTTGGCCTGGGCGGCGTATTCCCCGCCTTTCAGCGCGGCGGGCTTGGCCGACGCAACCGAAGATCCGGCACCTACCAGGGCAAGTGCGACGATGATGCTGGAAGTTTTCATCATGGCATCCTTAAGAGCGGGACTGCTCTATGACGCGAACATAAACAACTGAACCTTTGCCCAAGATGATTGAAACATTGTTTTTTGCCAACTTGCAGATGCATCCGATGCGAGCGAAAAAGGACACGGCATGAAAATCCTGCTTCTCGAGGACGACGACGCGACCAAGGCGCACCTCGAGCGCGTGTTGAGCGCGGCCGGACATGTCGTGGATGTCTGCTCCACCGGACAGGACGCGATCTTCCTGGGTTCGACCGGCGATCATGCCGTGCTGATCCTCGACCGCATGGTGCCGGGGCTCGACGGGCTAGGGGCGCTCAAGGCCTTGCGGGCGATGGGCGTACGAAGTCCGGCGCTTTTCCTGACCGCGATGAACGGGGTGGAGGACCGGGTCGAGGGCCTGGAAGCCGGGGCCGACGATTACCTTGCCAAGCCTTTCGCGGCCAGCGAACTGCTCGCCCGGGTGAATGCGCTCGCGCGGCGGCCGCCGATCGTCGAACTGCAGACCTTGCTGCGGATAGACGATCTTGAACTTGACCGGGTGAAGCGGACGGTGATGCGCGGTGGCCAGCGTATCGACCTGCAGCAGCAGGAACTGAAGTTGCTGGAATACCTGATGCTCCACGCGGGCGAAGTGGTCACGCGGGCCATGCTGCTGGAAAACGTCTGGTCGTTCCACTTCGACCCCAAGACCAACGTGATCGAGAGCCACATGAGCCGGTTGCGCGCGAAAGTGGATCGCGGCTTCGGCAAGGAACTGATCCAGACCTTGCGCGGCGCGGGGTATCGAATCGATGCCGCCTGAGCACCGGCCTAAGCGCCGGGCTTCCGGGCCGATCCGCAGCGCGGCCTTCCGTTTCGCGCTGCTTCTCGCCGGGGTCTTCGCCATCGGTGCGGCCGCGCTGCTGATCGTCGTCGAAGAGCAGATCGGGCGCTATGCCACCGAAGCGACGAACGGCGGCCTGCAGGCGGAGATGAGCGTGCTTCAGGGCGAATACGCGCAACTCGGGCAATCCGGTCTGACCGACGCGATGGCCCGTCACGCAGGCGTTCGTCCCGAGGCACCCTATCGCTACCTGCTGCTCGATGTCGCAGGCCGCCGCCTGTTCGGCGATCTTCCGGCGACGGCGATGACGGAGGGCTGGAGCACGGTGAACGTGATAGAGCCCGAGCCGGGCCAGCAAGGCACGCGCCGGGAAAGCATGACTACGCTCGGCGCGCGTCTGCCGGACGGGTTGCGGCTGGTCGTGGCCAGCGACAACTACGACGTGCAGATGCTGCGCCACCGGCTCGGCCGCTTCACCCTGCTCAGCGGGATCGGCATCACGCTCTTCGCACTGCTGGGCGGATATCTCACCGGGAGGCTCTTCGTGCGTCGTCTCGACCGGGTAAACGGCGCGGTCGATCGCATCGTCGAGGGGGACCGTGCGGAGCGGCTGCCGATGATCGGCCTAGGCCCGGAATTCGACGAACTCGCGCGGAACCTGAATCGGATGCTTGATCGCAACGCGGCGGCGATGGAGGCACTGCGGCAGGTTTCGAACGACATCGCGCATGATTTGCGCACGCCGCTCAGCCGTCTGCACCAGCGGCTTGAGCAGATGCAGGACAGCCCCGAGATCGAACCGGCGATGATCGACGACGCCCTTGAACAGACGTCCGGTATCCTCGCGACCTTTCAGGCGCTGCTGCGGATCGGCGCGCTCGAAGGTGGGGTCGGGCGCCGGCGCTTCACGCAGGTAGATCTCAGCGAACTGATGGACCGCGTCCATCAGGCTTATGCCCCGGTGGCCGAGGATGCCGAGCACATCTATCTCGCCGACCACGCACCGGGCATCGTCGTGGACGGCGACGGGGAACTGCTGGCGCAGCTCTTCACCAACCTGGTGGAGAACGCCATCGTCCACACGCCGGCGGGAACGACGATCACGTCCCGGCTCTTCGTGGAAAATGGGGGCATCGTGGCCGAGGTGTCCGATACCGGGCAAGGTATCCCGGTGTCGGAGCGCGCCAACGTCTTCCGGCGGTTCTATCGCCTCGATGCCAGCCGCCATACCGAGGGTTCGGGGCTCGGCCTGGCGCTGGTGGCGGCGATCGCAGCCCTGCACGATGCAGTCTGCACGATCCCCGGGAATGCCTCGGGCCTGACGGTCCGGATTGCCTTTCCGTCCGGCCCATCCTGACGGCCCGTCACCCGTTTGGCTGCTTACGGAAACTGCGTGGAGATGCTCAGTTTGACCGTCGCCGGCAGGCCCTGTGCGAGCAGGCTCGATCCGGTCGATGCCCAGTAGCGCTTGCCCGTGATGTTCTCACCGTAGATGCGCGCCGTGGTGCGGTTGCCCAAAAGGTCGAACGTATAGCTGGCGCCAAGGTCGAACGTCTCGTAGCCCGGGACGAAGCCCTGGTTGAGCGCGTTGACGGCCCTGCGGCCGACATGGAACATGCCCGCCGAAACTCGCAAGCCCTCGACCACCGGAACGCGGTATTCGAGGAACAGCGATCCGGAATATTTCGACACGTTCTCGATCAGCTTGCCGACCACGGTGGCGTTGCCGGACTTCTGCATGGCATCGAGATACATGGCGCTGGCGGCGATCGACAGGTTGGGTACGACTTCGCCGACCAGGCTGAACTCGGCGCCTTCGTACGCGGCCTCGGCATCCTGGACGAAGACGTTCGCGCTGTTGAGATAGGCCGAGGGCCGCTTGATGTGGAAGTAGGCGCCGGTCGCGAGCAGGCCCCGGAGCGGTTCGATCTTGATGCCGACTTCTTTCTGCTTGCTGATCGCGGCCGGCAGGATCTCGCCGGCATTGTTCGCGATCTGCTGGGCGATCGGGCCGGGTTCGAGCCCTTCGATGTAGTTGGCGTAGATGTTGGCCCAGCTGATCGGCTTCACCATGACGCCGTAAGTCCAGGTGCCCGGCTTGATCTTGTAGCTGGTGGTACGGCTGACGTCGCTGTAATCGGTCTTGCGATAGCCGACGGTCGCCTGCAGCCAGTCGCCGAGGGAAGCCCGATCGAAGATGTACAGCCCGAGGTCTTCGACGCGCGAGGGGTTGGCGATGATCCGGGGCGGGGTCGGCTGCCGCGGGATCACTACCGGATCATAGAGGTTCTGCGCGAAGCTATAGCGCACGGCGGTCGGCACGTTGCTGTCGCGGGTGTAGAAAGACACGCCGAGCAGCAGGTTGTGCTCGATCGGTCCGGTGCGGAACTTGCCGGACAGGTCGCCGCGATAGATCACGTTCCTGTAGTCGTTGCCGTCCGTCATGGCGACCGTGACGGTCCCGTCGCCGGTCGCCAGATTGTAGCCGCCGAACGAGGAATAGGCCCGCCCCCGGGTGAGGTAGGACTGCCCGATCGCGGCGGAGATGCGCCAGTCGGGCGTCAGGTCGTAGTTCATGCGGGCCAGCAGGTTGGTTTCCCAGCCGCGCCCCTGCATCCAGGCCGCGCCGAGGTTCTTCGACGGCGACTGCAGCGGCGGTATCGCGATGACGCCGTTCACCGCAGCCGGTAGGCTGAATTCGGTCGGCTCGGTGACGGACTTGTAATTGTATTCGGCGTCGAGGAGGATTTCGAGCCCGTCGGCTGGGCGCCAGTCGAACGACCCTGAGGCAAAGCGGCGAATGCCCTCGCTGCGCTTGAGGCCGGTCTCGATGATCGAGGTTCCGGCGTTCACGCGTAGGCCCGCCGCGCCGAAGCTGCGCCCGATGTCGAAGCCCGCGCCAACCGATCCGTTGCTGTCGCCCTGGACATCGAACCGGGTCACAGGCGCGGCGTTCGGCCGCTCGGTCACCAGGTTGACGATGCCGGACGGCGTTGCGAATCCGTAGTAGAGCCCCGCCGCGCCCTTGAGCACCTCGATGCGATCCTTGCTCTCGATGGGCTGCTCGATCAGGTTGACGATCGGCAGCACGCCGTTCCAGCGCACGTTGGTGAAGTTGTTCAGGACGATCCCGCGAATGGCGAGGTTGCTGTAGATCGCGGTATTGATCTGTGCCTGGGTGACGCCCGGCGTATTGCGAACGGCGTCGATCAGTCCGCGCGCCTGCTGCGCCTCAAGAAGGTCCTTGGTCATGACCGCGATCGTCAGCGGGGTATCGCGCAGGAGCGAATCGCGGAACGTGCCCGCTTGTACGTAGTCGGCGCTGAAGGTGTCCCGTCGGTCGGCCGTCACCACGATCTCATCCGCGCGGACGGGAGCATTCTCGTCGGCGGCCTGGGCCGCGGCAGCGATCGGCAGCAAGGCCGTTATGCTTGCGGCCGCAAGACCCATCCTGTGAAAGGCGTTCGACGAGAGGGCATGAATGCGCGGCGCGGCCAAAGTGTATCTCCCTGCAATGTGCGATTGCGCCCCATTGAAGTAGTTGAGACGCATTTGCAATAAGCGAGAAATATTTCGCCTGAGGGATCGTCTCGGCCCCTTCGCGGAGCTCGTCGATCGTTCCGGGGGCAGCACAGGAACGATCTGGAAACCGCCGCAAACGCTCCGTGCGTGCCCAAACATTACCGAAAATCAATTTGCGATTGATAGTGATTATTGATAGCCGAACGGCCGTCGCTAAGAGGGCCTGCTCTAGATCATAAGATGGCATTGCAAGGGCGGCGGAGAGGCGGGTTCGTCAACGCCGGAGTAAGTCTCATTCGCCAGTCAGTGTTTTCGCCGTGGCTCGTTGCCGCCAGTGTCACCGCATGCCCGGCTTCCGCCATGGCCCAGGCGGTGAACGGCGAACCTGTCGCCGGACAGGACATCATCGTCACTGCGCGCGCCGCACCCGTGGCGATCGGCGCCGACGACCGTTACCAGCCGACGCCCGACGCCTCGACCTTGCGCAGTTCGCTGCCGCCACTCGACGTACCGCAGGTCGTCAACATCGTCTCGGCGCAAGTGCTGCGCGACCAGAAGCCGCGCTATCTCGATGATGCACTTTCCAACGTCAGCGGGATCACGCAGGGCAATACGCTTGCGGGCACGCAGGACACGATCATGAAACGCGGCTTCGGCGGCAATCGCGACGGTTCGATCCAGCATAACGGCATGCCGCTGGTGCAGGGGCGCGGGTTTAACGCCGCGGCGCAGAGCGTCGAAGTGCTCAAGGGGCCGTCATCGCTGCTCTACGGCATCATGGATCCGGGCGGGGTCATCAACGTCGTCAGCAAGAAGCCGCAGTTGAATGCGCGAACCGTGGTGTCCCTGACGGGGTCGACTTATGCGAATGCCCGCAACGGCTACGGCGCGACGCTCGACACGACCGGTCCGATCGGCGGCACGGGTCTCGCCTATCGACTGATCGTCGATCACGTGAACGAGGATTACTGGCGCAATTTCGGCAAGCGCCGGGAAACGCTGATCGCGCCGTCGCTGGCCTATTACGGCGCCACCACGCAAGTCGTGCTCTGGTACGAATATAGGGATTTCCTGGCGCCGTTCGATCGCGGAACTGCGCTCGATCCGGCGACGCTCAAGCCTCTGGACATTCCGCGCACCCGGCGGCTGGACGAGCCGTTCAACGCGATGAACGGCCAGAGCCACCTCGCGCAGATGTCGGCCGACCAGCAACTGGGCGGCGGCTGGGCCGCGCATCTCAGCCTCAGCTACAACGAGGAAACCTACGACGCGAACCAGTTGCGCGTGAATGGCGTCAATACCGCGCGTGGGACTCTGCTGCGCAGCAACGACGCCACGCACGGCGCGCTCAGCACGGACTATTACGGCACCGCCTATATCGACGGCAGCGTGAACCTGCTGGGCATGCGCCACGATCTGCAGGTCGGGGTAGAGGCGGAATCGCGCAAGATCTACCGCAAAGACCTGCTGCGCCAGGCGACGACCAGCACGTTCAGCTACCTGAACCCGGTCTACGGTCTGGAACAGCCGTCGAGCACGGTGTCCGCCAGCGACAGCGAGCAGACAGACAAGCTGCGCAATTATTCGGCCTTCCTGCAGGATACGTTGCACCTCACCGATCGTCTTATCGTGGTGGGCGGCGCACGCGTCCTGCACTGGAGCCAGATCGCTGGACGCGGGCGGCCCTTCAAGCAGAACACCGACACGAACGATACCGTGGTGCTGCCACGCGCAGGGCTGGTCTACAAGTGGACGCCGACCTTCTCGCTCTACGGCAGCTATTCCCAGTCGCTCAAGCCGGCCTCCACCATCGCCCCGCTGTCTGCGGGCGTTGTGCTCGATTCCGGCTTTGCGCCGGAGCGTGCGCGCTCGTGGGAAGTGGGCGCGAAGATCGACATTCCCGGCCGTATCACCGGCACCCTCGCACTGTTCGACATCCACAAGCGCAACGTGCTGGTCTCGCAGTTCAACGACCAGACCAAGCAGACCGACTACCGCACCGCAGGTGCGGCGCGTGCGCGCGGCGTCGAACTGGACCTTGCAGGTCAGATTCTGCCGCAACTGAGCGCGATCGGCAGCTTCGCTTACCTCGATGGCAAGACCACGGAGGATCCTGTTTTCGCCGGCAATCTGCTGTGGAACGCGGCGAAGTACACCGCATCGCTTTCGGGGGTCTACGACTTCGGCGAGATCGTCGGCAACGACCGGTTGCGAGTGGGCGGTGGCCCTCACTACGTCGGCAGGCGGGCGGGCGATTCCGCCAACAGCTTCTTCCTGCCGAGCTATGTGACGGCAGATGGCTTCATCACGTATGATACGCAGATCGCCGGACACAAGCTGGGGCTGCAGTTCAACGTGAAGAACATCTTCGACAAGACCTATTACCCTTCGGCGGTGAACAGCTACTTCGTGTCGATCGGCGATACCCGCCGCTTCTCGCTTGCCGCCTCGCTGGAATTCTAAGGGTCTGATGATGACGAAACTTCGCTATGGGCTGACCGCATTGGCCCTGACGCTGGCAGCGTTCTGCGCGTCCGGGACCGCCATGGGGGCTTCGGGCGCCAAGCCTCGCGACGTGGTCATGCTGGTGCAGCAGGGCGGCCCCAGCATTGCCATCGACGAGAAGGTGCGCGCGCATCTGGCGGAAAAAGGCTATGCGGTCCGCTTCGAGAACCAGGACGCCGATCCCGGGACCGCGCGTGGTGCCGCGCTGGTCATCGTGTCATCCACGGTGTCCTCCAAAGACGTGAAGCCGGGCTGGCGCCAGCTTGCGGTGCCGCTGCTCAGCTGGGAGAACGACATCCTCGACGATCTCGCGATGACCGGAAAGCGGCACGACGTCGATTTCGGGGAGGCCGACAAGGAGCGTTATCTGTGGATCGTCAACGCGCCGCAGCCGATGGCGGCGGGCCTGCCGGCCGGGGTCGCCAACGTTTATGTCAAGCAGGCCGGCATGAGCTGGGGTAAGCCCGGCCTTGGCGCGACAACGATCGCCACGATCTACGGCCAGCCCGAGAAGGCGGCGATCTTCGGTTATGAGAAGGGCGCGACGATGGATTACGAAGCGATCGCACCCGCGCGCCGTGTGATGATGTTCTTGGGCAACGACACGTTCGCGAATCTCTCGCCGGTGGGCCTGCGCCTGTTCGACGCCGCGGTCGAATGGGCGGCCGGAGGAATGCGCTGACGGTGCCGGATAGGCTAACCTATTGATGCAAAAAGGCCTGCGGGGACGAACTGTCCTCGCGGGCCTTTTTCTTTCGGCGCGATTAGGCCTGAGCGGGTGCGCCTTCCCCTTGCTTGCGCGCGCGCCACCGGCGGCCGGATACCCGCAGTCGCTCGAACCACAGGAAGATCACCGGCGTGGTGAACAGCGTGAGTACCTGCGACACGATCAGCCCGCCGACGATGGCGATGCCCAGCGGCTGCCGCAGCTCCGCACCGGCGCCGGAGCCGATCGCCAGCGGCACCGCGCCGAGCAGCGCGGCAAGCGTGGTCATCAGGATCGGGCGGAACCGCAGCAGGCAGGCTTCGCGGATCGCGTCGAACGCGGCCAGTCCGCGCTCGCGCTGGGCGTGGAGGGCGAAGTCGATCATCATGATGGCGTTCTTCTTGACGATGCCGATCAGCAGCAGGATGCCGATGATTCCCATGATCGACAGGTCCTTGCCCGCCAGCATCAGCGCCAGCAAGGCGCCCAGACCCGCAGAGGGCAGGGTGGAGATGATCGTCAGCGGATGGATCGCGCTTTCGTAGAGCACGCCCAGCACGATGTAGATCGTCACGATGGCGGCGAGGATGAGGAAAGGCTGCGTGCTGAGCGAAGCCTGGAACGCCTGCGCCGCGCCCTGGAACGAGCCTTTCACGGTGGCGGGCATCCCGGCGGCCTGTTCGGCGTTCTGGATCGCTGTGACCGCCGTGCCCAGCGCCACGCCGGGTGCCAGGTTGAACGAGAGCGTTACGGCGGGGAACGGCCCCTGGTGCGCGATCGTCACCGGCGCCACGCCTTGCTTCACGCGCACCAGAGAGCTGAGCGGCACCAGCGCCTGCGTGGTGCTGGAGCGTACGTGGAGGTGGGTGAGGGCATCGGCGTCCAGCTGGAAGCGCGGATCGACTTCCTCGATAACGTAGTACTGGCTCAGCGGATCGAAGATCGTGGCGACCTGCCGCTGGCCGAAGGCGTCGTAGAGCGTGTTGTCGATATCCTGCGCCTGCACGCCAAGACGCGACGCGGTGGTCCGGTCGATCTCCAGCGTCATGCTCGTCGAGGATGCCTGCTTGTCGGATGACACGTCCTGCAGTTCGGGCAAGGTCTTGAACTTGTCCTGCAGGATCGTCGCCCACTTGTAGAGTTCGTGCAGGTTCCCGTCCTGCAGAGTGTACTGGTACTGGGCGAGGCCGCTGCGCGCGCCGATCTGGATGTCCTGGCGAACCTGCAGCCCTTGCGTGACGCCGGGGATTTCGGCGATCTTCTTGCCGAGGCGGGCGAGGATATCGTCCGCCGTCACCGAACGCTGGTCGAGCGGCTTGAGGTTGAGGATCATGCGCCCGTCGCTCATCGTCGGATTGGGGCCGGCCCAATAATCGACCGTATCGACGTCGGGATCGGCCATGGTGACCTTGGCGACCGCGTTCAGCCGCTTGGAAATGTCTTCATAGGAAATATCCGGTGCACCGCGAATGGTGCCGATCACGAAGCTCGTATCGACCTGCGGGAAGAACCCCTTGGGCAGCGTGACGTAAAGGCCCCCGGTGAGTGCCACGGTGGCAACAAAGCTGAGCACCGTCAGTCGCTGGTGCCGCAGCGCGACGTCGAGCAGCCGCTCGTAGCCGTCGTTGAGCGCGGTCAGCCAGCGTTCGGACCAGCGATGGAAGCGGCCGTGCCTGCGCCCTTTCTCGTCCCGGATCAGCCAGCCGCACAGCATCGGCGTGACCGTCAGCGAGACGATTCCCGATGCGATCAGCGCGACCGTGATGGTGACGGCGAATTCGCGGAACAGTCGGCCGATCAGCCCGCCCATGGCGAGGATCGGGATGAACACCGCAATCAGCGACACCGTCATCGAGATGATCGTGAAGCCGACCTCGCGCGAGCCTAGCAGCGCCGCCTCCATCGGCGACTTGCCCTCCTCGATATGGCGCATGATGTTCTCGATGACGACGATGGCGTCGTCCACCACGAAGCCGACGGCGATCGTCAGTCCCATCAGCGACAGGTTGTCGAGGCTGTAGCCCAGCGCATACATCACCGCGAACGTGGCGATGAGCGACAGCGGGATGGTGAGGCTGGGGATCAGCGTCGCCCAGAAGTTGCGCAGAAATACCAGGATCACCATCACCACCAGCGCGATCGTGATCATCAGCGTCAGTTGCACGTCGTTCACCGATCCGGTGATCGTCTGCGTGCGGTCGGCCACTACGGCAAGATGGACAGAAGGGGGGAGCGAGGCTTCCAGCGCAGGCAGCTTGTCCTTGATGCCCTTCAAGGTGCTCATGACGTTGGAGCCGGGGCTCTGCGCGATGTCGACGATGATCGCGCGCTTGCCCTGGAACCATGCGGCCTGATGGACGTCCTCGGGGGCGTTCTCGACGGTGGCCACGTCCGTTAGGTGGATGGGGGCACCGTTGCGATAGGCGACGACGACGTTACGATAAGCCTTGGCGTCCATGAGCTGGTCGGTGGCACTAAGCACGACCGACTGGTGAAGGCCGTTGAGCGTGCCTTTGGGCGCATTCACCGTTGATGTGCCGATGACCGTGCGGACGTCCTCCAGCGTCAGATCGAGGCCCGTCAGGCGGTCGGGATCGACGCGGACGCGCACGGCCGGTCGCAGCTGGCCGTGGTAGTCTACAAGGCCGACGCCGGGCAGCTGCGAGATGGGCTGGGCGATGTAGTTCTCGGCATAACGGTCCACTTCGGTCAGCGGCAGCGTGTCGGAGGTGAGCGCCAGCGAGTAGATCGACGCGCCCGCCGGGTTGACCTTGTGGTAGGTCGGCGGGTTGGGCATGTTCTTGGGCAGCAGGCCCGCCGCCGCGTTGATCTGGGTCTGGACGTCCACGGCGGCGCCGTCGATGTTGCGGTTGAGGTCGAACTGCAACGTGATCTGCGTCTGCCCGAGCGAGCTGGACGAGGTCATTTGCGTGACGCCGGGAATGTTTGTGAGCGTGCGTTCGAGCGGCGTGGCCACCGAAGTCGCCATCGTATCGGCGCTGGCACCCGGCAGGCTGGCCGAAATCGAGATCGTCGGATACTCGACCTGCGGCATCGAGGAGATCGGCAGGGACAGGTAGGCGACCAGGCCCAGCAGGACTACGCCGATCGCCAGCAGGCACGTGCCGACCCGGCGATTGATGAAGGCGGCGGAAAGGCTCATTGTGCCTGCTCCGTTGCAGATTGCGCTGACGATTGGGCCTTGACGGGTGCTCCTGCGGACAGGCGCGACTGGCCCGAGACCACGATTTTCTCCCCGGGTTTCAGGCCCGAGAGGATTTCGGTGAAGCCATCGACGGCGGGGCCTGCCTTGACGTTGCGGACCTCGGCGGTGCCGTCGCTCTTGACGGCATAGACGTAGCGGCCGGTCTCGCTGGTCTGGACGGCCTGGCTGGGCACCACCGCCACCCCGCGGTCGGTACGGACGAGCACGCGCGCGGAGACGAATTCTCCCGGCCACAGTGCCCGGTCGCCGTTGCCGAACTCGGCGCGGAGCTGGAACTGTCCGTTCGTCTGGTCGACGTTGCTTCCCACGAACAGGAGCCGCCCATCGACGATGTGGCTGGCGCCGTCCCGCGAATAGACCGACACCGGAAGCGCACCGCTGCGCTGGCCGGTGAGCACTTCTCCCAGCGAATCCTGGGGCAGGGTGAAGAGCACGGAGATCGGCGCCATCTGCGTCACCGTGACCACACCGGTCGTATCACTGGCGTGGACCATGCTGCCCTGATTGACCTGTCGCAGGCCGACACGCCCCGCGATCGGCGCGACGATCCCGGCGAATTCGACATTGAGCTGGGCAGCGGCGATCGCGGCATCGTCCGCAGCGACGGTGGCCTGGAGCGCTGCGGCCTGCGCCTTGGCGGCATCGTAGCTTTGCGTGGTGCCCGCTCCGGCCTGTGACAGGGCACCGGTGCGCGACACTTCCTGCCGGGCATTGACGAGCTGCGCCATGTCCCGAGCCCGCGCGGCCTGCGCTTGCGCGAGCACGGCCTGATACGGCCGGGGATCGATCTGCGCGAGCAGGCGGCCTGCTTGTACCTCGTCGCCCTCGTTGAAGGCCAGGCGCATGATCTGGCCGTCCACCCGCGCCTTGACGTCCACCACCTTCAACGGGGCGACGCTGCCGATCCCGGAAATCCAGATCGGCATGTCGCGGGTCGTGACGATGCCGGTGACGACCGGTATCGGCTTGGCGGAGGCATCGGCCTTGGCGGTGCCCGACTGGCCGCCGTCATAGACGGCGAAACCGGCGATGGTCGCAACGGCAAGCATGGACAATCCCGCCAGCTTCCAATGCAGCGGCAGGCGTGGCCGATCCTGATGAGGGGCGTGTTCGGTTTCGTTCACCGGGATTTTTCCTGAGATTGAAGCGGAGCGGAGCGTGACGTGGGCGCCGCCGCGAACTGAAGGTCGGCCCGGCCGAAGCCGCCGCCGAGCGCCCGGCACAGGCTGACGATCGCCTGCAGGTGCGTCAGCCGGGTCTGGGCGAGGGAATCGCGTGCTTGGTACAGCGTCTGCTGCGTAGTCAGCACGCTGAGGTAATCGGCGCTGCCGAGACGATATTGGGTCATCGCAAGGGCGGCGGCGCGCTGCGCGGAAGTGGCGCCGCCTTCCTGAAGGGCTTCCTGCGCACGCGCATTGGCGATCGCGCCAAGCGCATCCTCGACTTCCTGATAAGCGGTGAGAACCGTCTGGCGGTACGTGGCGACAAGCTCGGCCTGCCTCGCGCGGCTGACCTTGAGCTGGCCGCCGAGACGCCCGCCGTCGAACAACGGGGCGAGCAATCCGGCCGCGCCATCGGCGATGGCGACTGGCGGGAAGACGCTTCCGGCGCCCGCTGCGCGCAGGCCGCCGCTGGCGGAAAG
Source organism: Novosphingobium resinovorum (assembly GCF_001742225.1). Taxonomy (NCBI): domain Bacteria; kingdom Pseudomonadati; phylum Pseudomonadota; class Alphaproteobacteria; order Sphingomonadales; family Sphingomonadaceae; genus Novosphingobium; species Novosphingobium resinovorum. The sequence continues at coordinate 1,250,317 of NZ_CP017076.1, forward strand.
CGACAGGCTTGGAAAGAACGCCGCACGCGCCGCGCCGATATCGAAATTGGCGGAGACGAGGCGGGCTTCGGCAGCCTGCACGTCGGGGCGCAGCGCCATCAGTTGCGGCGGCAGGTCTGGGGATATGGCGGGGCGCAGCACATCGTCGAGAGAGGCTCCCTCGACGGTAAAGCCTTCCGGCGGTCGGCCGGTCAGCACCGCAAGGGCGTCCTGCGCTACCTTCAGTTGCTGTACCAGTGCCGGGACGGCGGCGTCGAGCCCGGCGATCGAGGTTTCCTGCTGGCGCAGTTGCAGGTCCGTCGCCGTCCCGGCCGACCGCTGGGCCTGTATGAGAGCGAGCACCTTGCGGGCATCGTCCGCCTGTTGCCGCGCTATGCCAAGCCTTTCGCGAAGCGACAGGACAGTGAAGTATTCGTCTGCGACCGAGGCGGACAGCGTCATCGCGACCGTCCCCGCATCGAAGGCGCTGGCCCGGGCGAGCGCGACCCCGGAACCCGCCGCCGCGCGGTTTTTGCCCCAGAAATCGAGTTCGTAGCTGGCCTGCGCCAGCACGTTTCGCGTCGGGCTTGAAGTCGAGCCGGAAGATGCACCGGCAGTCCCGCTGAGCGAAAGCGACGGCGCAAGCGGCGCGGCGACGATCCGTGCGGAGCCTTCCGCCTGACGGACCCGGGCGACCGCGGCCTGCAGGGTGAAACTGTCGGACAGGCTGCGCTCCATGAGCCGATCGAGTTCCGGGCTCGCGAAGTGCCGCCACCAGTCGCTGCGCACGGTAGCCGGCGGCTCTCCCTGAAGTGCTGGCTGAGCGGCCTGCGTATCCCATGCACCGACGGGGGCGATCGAGGGGCGGTGATAGGCGGGCGTCAGCGAACAGCCGCCGAGCGAGGCGGCCAGCGCAACGGCCAGGGCAAGAGGCGCGTGGCTCCGCCCCGCTGGTTTCAGCGGATCGCGGCGTGGCCCGATGCGGGCGGTATCGAGGTTATGATGCTGCACCGGCACCGGGTAGCGGGCCGACGATGGAGCGTGGTTCGTTCGAACATTAAATCCGTTTTAGGGTCCGCCAATGCCCAAGATCAAAGGATGGGCGCCGCCATGCGATAGCCTGCCCCGTGAACGGTCTGGATCAACTGCTCCGGCGGGTCGCGATCGATCTTGCGGCGCAGGCGATGGATGTGCCGGTCGATCAGCGCGTCTATGGGCTCGAAATCGTAATCCCATGCCGCCTCGATCAGCATGGTGCGGGTGACGATCCGTCCGGCATTGCGCATCAGGAATTCCAGCAGCAGGCTCTCCTTGTGCTGGAGCACCACGTCCACTGCCCCGCGCACCGCGCGCCGGCTGGCCGGATCGAACGAGAGGTCGCCCACTTTCAGCACGGCATTCGACCGCGCGCGATCGGCGCGCCGCGCCAGCGCTTCGATCCGCGCGCTCAGTTCGGCGAAGGCGTAAGGCTTGGCGAGGTAGTCGTCGCAGCCGGCACGAATGCCCTCGGCCTTGTCCAGTGCACCCGAAAGGGCACTGAGCATCAGGACGGGGGTGTCGTTCCCGGCCTTGCGCATGGCCTGCACGATGGCGATGCCGTCCATTCGCGGCAGCATCCGGTCGATGACGGCGACGTCGTAGAAACCCTCCGTCGCCAGCATCAGGCCGGTCTCTCCTTCCTGCGCACGATCGACGACGTGGCCGCTTTCCTGCAGCCCGCGCACGAGGTAGGAGGCTCCGCGATCGTCGTCCTCTATGACCAGCAGCCGCATGAAGGGCGTTCGCTTTCGTGAAACCGATTTAATGTTTGTGCGAAGCTGTGAATCGCACGGCCATGGCATAGGGTGCTCTAGCAGCACCGGGGCTCTGCGTGCCATGCGGTTTCGTATGCACCCCAACGAAGGAAGCACGGACAGTGACATGGCGAGAATCCTGATCGTCGAGGACGACGCGCAGACCGCCGAGGAGGTGGCCGCTGCCCTGACCGACCACGGCCACGACGTGACGCTTGCCGGAACCGGCCGCGAGGGACTGCTGATCGCTGCGGCCGAATCCTTCGATGCGCTGGTTGTGGACCGGATGCTGCCCGGCGGCATGGACGGGCTGACCATCGTATCGACCTTGCGGGCGACCGGGGACGATGTGCCCGTCCTCGTGCTCAGCGCTCTGTCGGACGTCGGCGAGCGCGTAAGGGGGCTCAAGGCGGGCGGTGACGACTACCTGGTGAAGCCCTTCGAATTCCTCGAACTGACCGCTCGCGTCGATGCCCTGCTGCGTCGGCACACCGCGCCGCAGCGCGAAACGGTGCTGCGTGTGGGCGATCTCGAACTCGACCTGCTGACTCAGGCCGTGCGCAGGGGCGGGCGCAGCATCGAACTGCTGCCCCGCGAATTCCGCTTGCTGGAATACCTGATGCGCCACGCCGGACAGATCGTCACCCGCACGATGATGTTCGAGGAAGTCTGGCACTATCACTACGACGAGCCGACCAATGTGATCGACGTGCACGTCAGCAAGCTGCGCCGCAAGATCGAGCGCGCCGACGCGCCGCAACTGATCCAGACCGTGCGCGGCTCGGGGTACATGCTCCATGCGCCTGGTTGACCTTCCGCGCACCGGCAGCTTTCGGCTTGCCCTGCTGTTCCTGACGCTGTTCGGTGTGGCTTCGGCGGTGCTCTTCGGCTTCCTGTACCTGCAGACCGAACGCTTTCTGCTTGCCGGCATCGACAACTGGCTGGAACGGGAGGCGCCCGCCCGGTTCGATGCGGACCTCCCCGAAGTCCGCCGCCTTTTCACGCTTCACGCGGCCGACAATCGTGGCAACATGGAACGGGTATTCGTGCTCTATGCTCCCGAGGGACGGCGGCTGGCGGGCGACCCGCTGCCGCTGCCGGACACGCTGGAGACATCGGGCAAACCCTTTTTCATGACGGCTCGACGCGGTTCCAAGGTGCTGCGCTATCGCGGCGTGGCGCGTCGCTACCCATCGGGCGAGGTCGCGATCATCGCCGAAAACCTCCATGAATCGCGCGAATTCGACGAAGCCTTCATCAGTACGGCGGCCTGGGGAGCCCTGATCACCGCCGTGCTCGGCCTGGGCGGCGCCACGATCGTCGGGCTGGGAGCGGTGCGCCGCTTCGACGCCGTGGCCGACGCGATCCAGGAGATCGTGCGCGGCGACTTGTCGCGCCGATTGCCCGCGCGCGGCACGTCGGGCGACCTCGATCGCCTTGTCCATGTCGTGAACGGCATGCTCGACGACATCGAACGGCTGATGCAGGACGTGAAGGGCGTCTGCGACGGGATCGCGCACGACTTGCGAACGCCGTTGACCCGCATCCTCGCAGGACTGGAGCGTTCTCAGCGAAGGGCGGAAACGCGCGAGGATTACGCCCTTGCGGTCGATGACGCGATCGTCGAATTGCGCGGGGTACTGCGGACTTTCACCGCGATGCTGCGCATTGCCGAACTGGAGGACGGCGCCCGGCGCAGCGGCTTCTCGCAAGTCGATCTGCCGCTCATCCTGGCCGACGTGGTCGATTATTACGACCCTGCCGCCGAGGAGAAGGGCCTTACTCTGACCACGGCTTTCGATACCGAAGGGCGATGCACGCTCAACGGCGATGCGAGCCTGCTGTTCGAGGCGTTCGCGAACCTCATCGACAATGCAATCAAGTTCACGCCCGCCGGCGGCCATGTCGTCGTCGAACTGAAGAACCGCGCCGGCGGCCTGGAAGTCGCCGTGCGCGATACCGGATGCGGCATTCCGGCCGAAGAGCGCGAAGCCGTCTTCCAGCGGTTCTACCGCGCCGAACACAGTCGCAGCAGTCCCGGCAACGGACTGGGCCTTACTCTGGTGAAAGCCATAGCGCATCTCCACAACATGACCGTCCGCATCGACGCCCTGACGCCGGGCGCCCGTGTGGCGTTGATTGCAGCCGGCGCCTGAAGGTGTCGTGCGAACGTCACATTTGCGGTGCACTTCGGCGATGACATTTTCCCAACCATGGTAGCCAGATGCATTTGCTGATCGTCGAGGACGATGACCAGATCGCGACGTTCCTCGCACGCGGGCTAGCCGCGATCGGACACCTCGTCGATACGGCGGGGTCGGGAGAGGCGGCGATCGAAGCCATCGCGGCGCATCATTATGACGCCATGGTGCTCGATCGCATGCTGCCCGGGCTGGACGGTATCGAGGTGCTCCTGCGCAAGCCGCGCGACTTGCCGGTATTGATGCTCAGCGCTCTGAACACCCTGGACGACCGGATCGAAGGGCTGAATGCCGGTGCCGACGACTACCTCGTCAAACCGTTCGAAGTGGCGGAGGTCGCTGCCCGACTCAACGCCATTGCCCGGCGCTTTCCCGCATCGGAGCGTCCCGACGTCCTCGGGGCCGGTGACATCGAGATCGTGCTGACCACCTTGCGCGCGACCCGTGACGGCAAGCCGCTGCACCTGAACAAGAAGGAATTCGCGCTGCTGGCGGAACTGGTCCGCAATGCGGACCGCATGGTCACGCGCAGAATGATGATCGAGCGCGTCTGGGGCTATTCCTTCGATCCGTCCACCAACATCATCGAAAGCAACATGAGCCGGCTGAGGGGCAAGTTGACCATCCACGGTGGTACGGATCCGATCGAGACGGTGCGCGGAACCGGCTACATCCTGCGCAACGCGGTGCCATGCCCGGAACTCGGCTGAA